>DATKRK010000130.1:0-12510 GCA_035532215.1 Pirellulales bacterium
ATCGAATCAACCCGCGCGTCATCAAACAAAAAGTCTCGAAGTGGCCAAAAAAACGGCCCCAGCATCGCGGCCCCCGTCCGCCGACGAAAACCTTTATGCAGTCCGTCGTTTTGACTAATTGAACGGTATTGGGGCTAAGCCCGCCTCTGGCCCGGCGGTCAAAAAACCATCGCACTGGTCGCGCCGCGTGCGCAAGCCAGTGAAACTGGCGAGCCCTTGCCTGCCGAACGTCCGACGTTTCATGTAAGGCGCGCAAACGTCCGAAACCACCTACAGACGCTGCGAATTCGGCAATTCACCGCTCTCTTGCGAGGACCGACATGGCCTTGAAGCTGCGAACGCCCGAACCGAAGGTCAGAGCCACGTTTTACCTCTCGGCCGACGTGCTCGATCAATGCCGTAACGCCGCCGTTTATTTGGCCGGCTATCCGGCCCGGCTGACGCTGACCAAGCTGGTCGAAGAGGCGTTGCAAGCCGAACTGCGGCGATTGAAGGACCAATACCACGCAGGAAAGGACTTTCCTCCACGCGAAGAAGACCTTAAAGGCGGCCGTCCGATTGCCGCATAGGGACGCCGATGCAGACTGCGACTCCGACTCCAGCGAATCGCCAGAGCGAATTACAGAAGCTGCGACAGCGGCTGTTGCGCTTGATCCTCAAAAACGAAGCTCGTCGGCGGATCACCACCAAGTAATCGTTTCCAGGTCATTGCCCGGTGAAGCGTCTGCTGGTTTTTGGCGTGCTGCTGTTTTCGACGGCGCCCGCGCCTGCGCAGGCCGAGCTGATCTGGCCGTTCAGCGCGTTGTTCCGCGAAGCGTCGCCCGGCGGCGCCGCGCAGCCCCTCGAGCCTGCGCCTTCGCAAGTCTGGACCAAGCCGCATCCGGCCGTGGTCCGCGTGATCGTGCCGGAACGCGGCGGGGCGACTTCTTACGGCTCGGGAACGCTGGTCGACGTCCACGACCGTTACGGGCTGGTGATTACCAATTTTCACGTGGTCAGCGATGCGACCGGCCCGGCCACGGTCTTGTTTCCCGACGGCTTCCAAACCGCGGCCCAGGTCGTCAAGGTCGACCGCGACTGGGACCTGGCGGCACTGGCTATTTGGAAGCCCGAGGTCGAACCGATCCCGATCGCCTCGCGGCCGGCGCATCCGGGCGAACCGCTGGTGATCGCCGGTTACGGCCAAGGGCCTTATCGAGCGGCCGCGGGGCACTGCACGCAATATCTGTCGCCGGCGACGCGGCTGCCCAACGAAACGGTCGAAGTTTCGGTCGCCGCCCGCCAAGGCGATTCGGGCGGGCCGATTCTCAACGCCCGCGGCGAGTTGGCTGGCGTGCTGTGGGGTTCGGGCGGCGGCCGCACCGAGGGCAGTTACTGCGGCCGCGTGCGGCAGTTTTTGGCTTCGATCCTGCCGGCGACGCCCGAGCGTCGCGATGCTGCGGCGATCGCGTTGGCCGGCACGGCGCCGGCTTCCAATTCGGCCGGCGGCGCCAATCCGCCGCGCGCCTTGCCGAACGTCGAAACCGAGCGCAGCGGCTACGCTTCGGCGATCGCCGCGCAGGCGGCGCCGCCTTTCGGCGGCATCGGGACCGCCAACGAGCTGGCGTCTTTGCCGACGCCGCGCGGCCAGGCGGAGCTCTCGGCATCGCCCGCTCTGCCGGAGACTGCCGATGAGGGCGCATCGTCGAGCCCCTTGGAACTGTTTTCGATCGACTGGCAAGACCTGGCGGGCAGCACTCGACTGGAACAAGCAAAAACGCTCTTGGCCCTGGTCGGAATCGCCGCCTTGGCGATCCATTTTCGCAGGCTGCTCGCGCATCATCAGTAGGCGCCGTCAGCGATCCGCGCGTTCAAGCTGCGCTGCAAAACGTCGCTGGATGTCGATCGCGGCAGATTCGAAATAAGCTGCCTCGGGCAGCTTGCCGCGAGCCATCGCCAAGCGATCGAGAGCAAGTTCATAGCGATCGCTTTCGAGCAACGCTTCGACCCATCGCTGGTGAACGGCCACGTAGTTGACGCGAAACGGCCGGTGGTCGGGCGCGATCCGCAGGCCATGCTCGAGCAGCCGCACCGCTGCGGCGAAGTCTCGTTGCGCGTTGAATTCGAGCGCCCAGTTGTTCAGCCCGGCGAGGAAATTGCTGCGGGCGGCGAGGTTGGCCGGATCGAGCCGCAAGGCCTTGAGATTAGCGCCGAGCGCCTTGTCGAAGCGACGCTTGGCCAGTAAATCGACCCCTGCGTTGTAATACACCAAGGCCGCCAGCCCGCGCAAGGAGAGTTCGCGCGCCGGCCCAGTGCGGCGCGCCGAGTCGCGTGGATTTGCGGCGCGAAACCAATCGCGACAGGTGGTCTCGACGACGATTTCGCCGCTGGCGCCGAAAACCCGGCAGAAGACGTGCCCGGGCGACTCGGCGGCCGAGGCCGGCAATCCGCAGCATTCCGCCAGGCAGCAAAACAGCACGGTGGCGCCGACGCAATTGTAGCCGCCGCCTGCGAGCGCCTGCGACACGCCGCTTGCATCCGGTCGATAGTCGCCGCGCAACACATGCTCGTGCAGGAATTCGAGCACGGCGATGGCTCGCTGCCGCGCGTCGGCGGAGGCTCGGGCGCCCTCGCCCGAAATATCGGCGGAGGCTCGGGCGCCCTCGCCCGAACGGGCGAGTTGGGCCTGGAGCCGTTCGCCCCAAGCCTCGGCCTCGCACACCGCTCGTTCGACGCGAGACTCGTCTCGTTCTCCCCCGGCCGCCAGCGCGGCGGCCAGCAGCCAGCGCCAATCGGAGCGCCCCTCGTCGGCCGCTTGGAACAAGCGGCGTTCAAGCGGCGTGAATTCAAGTTCGACGCCCGGCGGCGCCCAATCGCCGTATTCCGCCGTTGGGTCGAGTCGCTCGAGAGCGGGCGTCGCGGCCCGCGCGATCGCCGGCCAGGCGATCGACAGCAAGACCAAGGCCGCCGCGCAGACCGGAACAAGGCGGCGAGAACGAGATCGAAGTTGCAGTAATCGCCGGAACATCCTACAAATCAGCTCTTTACGCAGGACAACCTTGCCGATTAGGCGAACCGTCTTCTTCGATCAGACAGACGGTCGATGTCGATCAGGCGAACGGTCTGGAGTCTCGCCTGCCAAGAAACTTAGGTTGCAAAAAGGCCACGCGCCGGCGGGCAGGCATCGTTTTCCGGCAACATCGTCCCGGCGCATCCGCTGCAGCCGATCGATCAAGAAAAACCGCTCCCGGCCGAATACCCTTTTGTCCCGACCGTTACCCGTGTGAGCCGATCATGTCTGCGATGGAGCTTCAAGGAATCGAAGCAATCGATGCGGCGATGCGAGAGCCCGTCGGGCGCTACGCCCAACGCGTCAGGTCGCACGCCGGCGAAAAAGCGTTGAGCCTGACGCTGTTTGGCGCCATTGCCGGCGAAACGTTCGACGTTGCGAAGCAAACGGTTTCCAGCGTGCTGGTGCTGGCGGAAATCGATCTCGACGCGCTGCGGAACCTGGCCGCCGAGGGGCACAAGTTCGGAAAGACCGCGATTGCGGCGCCTCTGGTGATGACGCCGGCCTTCATCAAGGCCTCGCTCGATTCGTTTCCGCTGGAACTGATCGAGATTCAACAGCGTCGCGTGGTGCTGTTCGGCGACGACTATTTCGACAAGCTGCAATTCGCCGACGACCACGTGCGCTTGCAGTGCGAACGCGAGTTGAAAGCCATCGCCGTCGGCATCCGCCAACGGCTCCTGGCAAGCAGCGGCCGCGAAAGCTCTTTCGGCGGCGTGGCGGAACAAGCCGCCGCCGGCCTGGCGCGGACGCTGCGCGGGCTCGTCTGGCTCCACGGCGTCAAAGAGCCGAGGCGCTGGCACGCCTTGGTCGCCGAGGCCGAAAAACTGCTCGGCCGACCGTTACACGGCGTCCGCCGCGCTGCAAATCCGCCCTTGCCGTTTCATTGGCATGACTTGCAGGAACTCTATCAGGACGTCGAAGCGTTGGGACGGTACGCCGATGCGTGGTAAAGCTTTGCGGCTGCTGCTGTTGCTGGCCGCGGCCGTTGCGCTGTTCGCGCGGCCGCTGCCGGCCTATGCGCAGACGACTATCGCCGATACTGGCGACTTCGTCATCGACAAAGCCGAGGTGATCGACGCGCAAACCCGATCTCGCCTCGAAACCTGGCTCGAGCAACTTGAACAAAAGACCACGGCCCAGGTCAAGATTTTGACGGTCCAGTCGCTGGGCGACGAGGATGTGGTTGCCTTTTCGCAGCGGCACTACGAGGCCTGGAAGCTCGGTCAGAAGGGCAAAGACAACGGCGCCTTGATCGTCTTGAGCCTCGAGCCGCACCGCATCCGCATCCATACCGGCTACGGGCTGGAAGGCGCGCTGCCCGATAGTTGGTGCGGAACCCTGTCGCGCGACATTGCGGCCCGGTTTTTCAAGGACGGCAAATTCTCGGCCGGGCTGGAGCAGCTCACTGCGGCGGTCGTGAACAAAGTCGCCGACGAATACCACGTCGCCGTGATCGGCGTGCCCGCGGTTCGCCACCAGCCGCAAGGCGAGTTCACTTGGGGCGGGCTGGCGTGCGCGATCATCTTCTTGGTGATCTTGGTTCCTTCGCTGTTAGCGGCGATCGCCTACTTCTCAAACATCCAGGGCCAGGAGAACTGGACTCGCGGGCGCCGCCGGCAAACGCGCTGGGGCTCGGCCTGGTACGATATGTTTCCCAGCAGCGGGTCGAGTTGGACTAGCGGTGGCGGCAGTTTCGGGGGCGGGTTTGGCGGAGGGGGCGGCTCGTTTGGCGGCGGCGGAAGTTCGGGCGGGGGCGGAGGCGGGGCGAGTTGGTGATTTTTCAAGTTTTTTCGGCCAAGCCGGCGCCCAGGGACAACGAATAATTGTTCGTGGCCGGCGAACTTTGCCGGCGCCGAATCGCGTGGAACAGATTTCTATTTGCAGGAGCTACGATCGATGAAGGTTCTCGGCGGCATTCTGGCGGTTCTGCTGGTGCTTGCGCTGATCGTCGGCGCCAGCGTGTTTCAGGGCTATAACCATGCCATCGGCCTCGACGAAGAGGTCAAGCAGCGCTGGGCCCAGGTCGAAAACCAATTGCAGCGCCGCTACGAGCTGATTCCCAATCTCGTCAACACGGTCAAGGGCGTGGCCGGCCAGGAACAGAAAGTGTTCTTAGGCGTCGCCGAAGCGCGCAAATCGTACTTCCAGACCCAAGAGCACGGCACGGTCGCCGAAAAGGCGCAGGCCGCGGGCGACGTCGAACGCACGCTTTCGCGGTTGCTGATGCTGCAAGAAACCTACCCCGAATTGAAGTCGAACGAATCGTTCCTCAAACTGCAGGACGAACTCGAAGGGACCGAAAATCGCCTGGCCGTCGAACGCAAACGTTACAACGACGCCGTGCAAACGCTGAACACCTACGTGCGGCGTTTTCCGGGGTCTTTCTTCTCCAGCATAGCCGGAGTGCATTCGGCCGAGTACTTCAAAACCGAAGCCGAGGCCAAGACGGCGCCCAAGGTCGACTTCTCGGAGCTGAACGAGCAGGGCAAAACGTAGGTCAGGCTTTTTAGCCTGACGGGCCTGAAAAGGGGACATTCTGGTTTTTCGCACAAAAAACCAGAATGTCCCCTTTTTTAGTTCAGCGGCGGCAGGCGGTGGCCGAGCTTCTTGCGCTTGGTTTCGAGGTACTGCACGTTGTGCTCGTTGCTGGGCGAGACGATCGGCACCTGATCGACCACTTCCAGATCGAAGCCGCCGTAGATGAAGGCGTCGGTCTTCTTGGGGTTGTTGGTCAACAGCCGGACCTTCGTCAGCCCGAGATCTTTGAGCAACTGAATGCCGATGCCGTAATCGCGCGTGTCGGCTTTGAAGCCCAAGGCCTCGTTGGCCTCGACCGTGTCGAGCCCCTGGTCTTGCAGGGCGTAGGCTTTGATCTTTTCGATCAGCCCGATGCCGCGGCCTTCCTGCGGCAGATAAACGAGCGCGCCGAGGCCCTCCGCCTCGATCATTTCCAGCGCCATGTGCAGTTGGTCGCCGCAATCGCAGCGCAGCGATTCGAGCAGGTCGCCCGTAAAGCAGGAAGAGTGCAGTCGCACGAGCGGCGCGGCCGATTTGGTCAAGTCGCCGAGCACGAACACCACCGGTTCCTGAGTTTCGTAACGCACTCCGTAGCCGATCACGCGGCCCTTGCCGTATTTGGTCGGCAGTTCGGCCTCGGCGATTCGGTAGACCAGCTTTTCGCGCTGCCGGCGGTAGCGGATCAGGTCTTCGATGGTGATGATCGACAGCTTGTGCTTGATCGCCAAGGCCAGCAAATCGTCGCGGGTGGCCCGGTCGCCGCTGTCGTTGAGGATTTCGCAAAGCACGCCGGCCGGCGCCAGTCCGGCCAGGCGAGCCAGATCGACGGCCGCCTCGGTATGCCCCGCGCGGCGCAACACGCCGCCTTCCTTGGCCATGATCGGGAACATGTGTCCGGGCCGCACGAAATCCGCAGCCTGGCTGTGCGGATCGATCAGCGCCCGGATCGTGTCGGCCTTTTCCTGGGCCGTGATGCCCGTGCGGCAACTGCGGTGGTCGACGGCCACGGTGAATGCCGTCTTGAGCGGGGCCGTGTTCGAGTCGACCATCGGCGCGAGCTTCAACCGCTCGCAAACCTCGGGCAACACCGGCACGCAGACCTGACCGCGGCCGTGCTTGAGCATGAAATTGACGATTTCGGGCGTGACCTTTTCGGCGGCGCAGACGAAATCGCCTTCGTTTTCGCGGTCTTCGGCGTCGACCACGATGATCATCTCGCCGCGTGCAAAAGCGGCGACCGCCGCGTCGATCGTCGAAAATCTGTTTGGCAAGTTTGATTCCTTCGCCCAGTCGTTCCGGACCGCTACACTAGGATTATACGCCGACCCTCTTGGAATTGTCAGGACTCACGAGCCGCCGATGCTGCTAGACCGCGAAGAGTACATCGAACAGGCCTATTTTTTTCGAGTGCTGGGCGAGCGGATCAAGCAGAACATGCAGACGCAAGACCTGCTGGTCTCGGTCCGCGAGGAAATTCTCTCCACGACCAAACTGCCGCTGGCCATCGACTTCCTGCGCAGCGATCTGCTGCTCTCTGGCGTGTTCGCCCCGGCGATGGCCAAGCTGGCTCACTACTTTACGGGCTTCCAGACGTTCGTCGTCGCCGAAGCGGAGCGCGAACGCGGGCGGTTCGACTTCGGGATCGCACTCGAAATTCTCCAGCGCGAAGCCGGCTATCGGGCCGAGGGCGCCACCCGGCAGGGCGCCTTTCTTTACCAGTTCGAGAGCCTCTGCCGGAACCGGCTGGGCTACGACAAGGGGTTGGACGCCATGTGCCGCGACCCGATCTACACCGACGAGTGGCGAGAGTGGATGCAAACGGTGCGGCGGCAGGTGGGCCTGGTCGACGTCGCCGATTTGATCTACGTCCGCAGCGAACATTATCTGCGCAACCGCCAACGTCAGGGGCTCGACCTCGAGGGGCCGGAAAAGCCAATTCTATTTGGCGAAAAAGAGGGTAAAATCGCCTTGGCCAACCGCCGCCGCGACCCTCTGCTGTTGTTCGCCGCTCTGGAGCGGCATTTGAACTACCCGCAGGTCCCCCGGCCCAAACCGGCCGACGACAGTCGCTTGCTGCTGCCGATGCTGGTGCGGCGGATGGAACGCGTCGAAACGCGGCTCAAACTGCTGGAAGAAGAGGCAAAGGGCGGGATCGATTTGACCCGCTTTTACGCGAAGCTGCCGAAACCGCCCGCCGAATGAGGCCCCGCCGAGAAGCGGTAACCTCGGTAAAGCTGTCAAAAAATTCAGCCAACTGCGGTTCAATTGCGCCGCTCGCCGTGGTACAGTTCAGTCTGACAGGAATCGTTGAGTTCCATGAGGGAACACGCGCGGACCTCCGCACAAGCGTCTGCAGTTCTAGGTTAGGAACGTGGACATTGAGCTCAATCTGACGACCGAATCCGTTGCACGGGCCTTGCCTGCGCAACCGGTTTGCGTCGCGCCGGCGGCGACCGTCCGCGAGGCGCTCGAGCTGATGAAAGAGCGCCGCGTAAGCAGCGTGCTCGTCTGTCGCGACCAGGCTCTGGCGGGCATCTTCACCGAACGCGACGCCCTGCGAATCATCGCCGCCCACGGCGATCTGAATCAGCCGATCGAACAGGTCATGACGGGCGCCCCGGTGAGCATTCCCGCAGACGCCACGGTGGCGGCGGCAATTCAAAGAATGGCTTCGGGCGGCTACCGGCGCTTGCCGATCGTCGACGCCCAGAACAAGCCCACAGGCGTGCTGCAAGCTTCCGCCATCGTGCATTACCTGGTGCAGCATTTTCCCAGGACCGTATACAACCAGCCTCCCGTGCCTTACCCCGTGACGCAGCAGCGCGAAGGCTCTTAATCCCCCCGCAATGGCTTCCACAGCCCCCTGCAGTCTTTTCAATTTCATAGAAACAAGCTCAGGCGTTAGGCTCGGGCTTGATTCTGCTTCGTTCGTTTTTATCTAAGGAACAGCGAGCTTCTATGGCTACAACGACTTCCGGCGCATCCAAGCCGATCGTGGACCTCGAATCGGCCACGGTGCGCTTTTGCGGAGACTCGGGCGACGGCATGCAGTTGGCCGGCACGCAGTTGACCAACACTTCTGCGTTGGCCGGCAACGACGTGGCGACGTTTCCCGACTTTCCCGCCGAGATTCGCGCCCCGCGCGGCACGAAGGCCGGCGTGAGCGGCTTTCAAATTCACTTCGCCAGCAAGGAGATTTTTACTCCCGGCGACTCGGTCGAAGCGTTGGTGGCCATGAACCCGGCGGCGCTGGCGACCAATATCGGCGACCTGGTGCGCGGCGGCATTCTGGTAGTCAATCAAGACGCCTTCGACGAAAAGGGGATGAAGCAGGCCGGCTACACGACCAACCCGCTCGAAGACGCCAGCCTGTCGGCCTATCAGGTGTTCCAGGTCGAGATGACCCGGCTGACGCGGCTGGCGGTCGAAGAGTGCGGGTTGGGCCAGAAGGAAAGCGACCGCTGCCGGAACTTTTATGCGATGGGCCTGGTGTTCTGGCTCTACGACCGCTCGCTGGACCCGACGCTGCGCTACATCGACGCCAAGTTCGCCAAGAAGTCGCCCGCGGTGGCCGAAGCCAACCGCCGCGCCTTGCACGCCGGCTACAACTATGGCGAAACGACCGAAGCCTTCGCCGCGCAGTATCGCGTGCACAAGGCCGTGCTCAAGCCGGGCGTGTACCGCAACATGACCGGCAACGAAGCGACGGCCTACGGCCTGATGACCGCGGCCAAGCGCAGCAATTGCCCACTATTCTTGGGCAGCTACCCGATCACGCCGGCCAGCGACATTCTGCACGAGTTGTCGCGGCACAAGAACTTCGGCGTGGTCACGTTCCAGGCCGAAGATGAAATCGCGGCCGTCACTTCGGCGATCGGCGCCTCGTTCGGCGGGGCCATGGCCGTGACCACCTCCAGCGGGCCGGGCATCGCGCTCAAACAAGAAGCGATGGGCCTGGCCGTGATGACCGAACTGCCGCTGTTGATCGTGAACGTGCAGCGCGGCGGCCCGAGCACCGGTTTGCCGACCAAAACCGAGCAGGCCGACTTGCTGCAAGCCATGTTCGGCCGCAACGGCGAATGCCCGATGCCCGTGCTCGCGGCGTGCAGCCCTGCCGATTGCTTCGACGTGGTGCAAGAGGCCTGGCGGATCGCCGTGCGGTTCATGACGCCGGTGATGGTGCTGACCGACGGCTACCTGGCCAACGGCTCCGAACCGTGGCGAATTCCCGACGTCAACTCGATGCCGCCGATCGAAGTCAAGCACCCGAGTGCGGGGCACAACGGCGACGTGTTCCATCCCTACGAGCGCGACGAGCGACTGGCGCGTCCGTGGGCGGTGCCCGGCACGCCCGGTTTGATGCACCGCATCGGCGGGCTGGAAAAGCAGGACATTACCGGCAACGTCAACTACGAGCCGGAAAACCACCAGTACATGATCAACACGCGGGCCCGCAAAGTGGCCGGCGTGGCCAACGACATTCCCGACCAGGAAGTCGACGGCCGGGAGAGCGGCAAGCTGTTGGTCGTCAGTTGGGGCGGCACCTACGGCGCCTGCGCCACGGCCGTTCGCGAGGCGAGCGAAGCGGGCGGCTCGGCGGCCCACTGCCACCTCCGCTACCTGAACCCGTTCCCGAAGAACCTGGGCGAAGTGCTGGGCCGCTACGAAAAAGTGCTCGTGCCGGAATTGAACCGCGGCCAGTTGCGGATGATGTTGCGGGCCGAATACCTGGTCGACGCCATCGGCTTGAACAAGATCAAGGGCAAACCGTTCACGGTCTCCGAACTCGTCGACAAGATGCAAGAACTGTTGGCCGACTGATTCTCCTGCGAACGCATTCATCCGGATCCGATTTACCCCGAACAGAGATTCTTTTCGAAAGACCAAGGTCCATCCTCTCATGGCTACTGACGTTTCCTTGCAGGTGCTCAGCCCCAACGATTTCGCCAGCGATCAGGACGTGCGCTGGTGCCCGGGCTGCGGCGACTATTCGATTCTGGCCCAAATGAAAAAGGTTTTGCCGACCTTGGGCGTGCCGCGCGAGAAGACGGTGTTCATTTCCGGGATCGGCTGCTCCAGCCGCTTCCCCTACTACATGAACACCTACGGCATTCACTCGATCCACGGCCGCGCCCCGGCCGTGGCCACCGGGCTGAAGACCTCGCGGCCCGACCTGTCGGTGTGGGTCATCACCGGCGACGGCGACGGGTTGTCGATCGGCGGCAATCACCTGATGCACTGCATCCGCCGCAACATCGACCTGAACATCGTGATGTTCAACAACCGCATTTACGGCCTGACCAAGGGGCAGTATTCCCCCACCTCGCCGGTCGGCAAGGTCACCAAGAGTACGCCGATGGGCGCCATCGACAACCCGCTGGCGCCGCTGTGCATCGCCATCGGTTGCGAAGCGACCTTCGTGGCCCGCTCGATCGACACCAACATCAAGCACCTGGGCATGGTGCTGAAGCGCGCCGCCGAGCACCGCGGCGTGTCGTTCGTCGAGGTCTATCAGAACTGCAACGTGTTCAACGACGGCGCCTACGACTACGCCACGAATCGCGACACCAAGGCCGACACCACGCTGGAACTCGAACACGGCAAGCCGCTGATCTTCGGCAAGAACCGCCAGAAGGGCATCCGGCTCAACGGCATGAACCCCGAGATCGTCGAGCTGGGCAAGGGCATTTCGGAAGACGACCTGCTGTTCCACGACGAGCAGGCGCCCGAGCCGACCTTGGCCTACCTGCTCAGCCGGATGCGCCATCCGGAGTTCCCCGAGCCGATCGGCGTGTTCCGCGACGTCGACCGCCCCAAGTACGACGAACTGGTCAACGCCCAGATCTCCGAAGCCCGGGCGGCCAAGGGCGAGGGCGATCTGCAAAAGCTGTTCAACGCCGGCGAGACTTGGACCGTCGAATAGAAGTATGGTAGGCTGAGCAGTAGCAGGAACGCGAGACCCTGTAGGGCACGCCCTCCGTGGCGTGCCGGGAACCGGGCGCCCAACGCGTTCCGGGCGGAACGCCGCCGCGGGCTTTCCGGGCGGAACGCCACCGAGGGCGTCCCCTACAGAACGGTGCAAACACGCTGAGACTCTTTCACGCCGCGTTCGTCGGCGAGGAGGTCGGAATGCTGCTCTGCCCTTATTGCGGCGAGGAAAACATCGACGGCGCCGACGCCTGCGACGAGTGCCTGCAGCCCTTGGCGTATCTCTCGAAGCCGCGGCCGGCCTCGCCGCTGGAACACAGCCTAATCAAAGACCGCGTATCGACGCTCTCGCCCCACCCGGCGCTGGTCGTCGAAGACGAGACCGCCGTCGGCGAGGTGATGCAATTGATGGTCGAGCAGGCCATCGGCTGCGTGATGGTGCTCCGCGAGCACGAAGTGGTCGGCATCTTCAGCGAGCGCGACGTACTGCTGCGGATCGGCGTACGGGCCGCGGAATTCTGGAATCGGCCGGTGCGCGAGTTCATGACCCGTTCGCCCGAAACCGTCGACTCCGAAGCGCGGATCGCTTTTGCGCTGCACAAGATGGACGTGGGCGGCTACCGGCACTTGCCCGTCACCACCGACGGCCGCATCAGCGGCGTGATCTCCGTCCGCGACATCTTGCGGTACATCACGGACGATTTGGCCTCGGCCGGCGGGAAGTAGCACGCCAGCGGCGCCCCTCAAGGGGCTGAAGCGAAAACGGGAGCGGACGCTTTCGTTGCCCCAGGCATAAATGCCTGGGCTACGGAAAAGAGTGCGCCCGTTCACGGAGACGTTTACCTCACTGTTTACCTAGCCCAGGCGTTTACGCCTCGTTGTTCTACACATCTTTTCCGCTGGATTTCCGAGATCGCCTTCGGCCACAACCTTTTGCGTAGCCCAGGCATTTATGCCTGGGAATTCGTTCAACGCGCGCCCGTTTTTCCCGATTGGCGCCTCGCGGCCGCCAT
>DATKRK010000131.1:0-21022 GCA_035532215.1 Pirellulales bacterium
TTGGGGCCCGCGGGCATCGCTCCGGTGGCCGAATATCTCGAGCGGTGCTACCAGCTTGCCGCGATGCCCGCGATGGTCTTGCTCGACGCATATCAACCGGGCGCCTACGGCGGTTCCGGTCAGACTGCCGATTGGGCCGCGGCGCAGGCGTATCACGATCTGGGCGCCGGACCGGCGTTGGTGTTGGCCGGCGGGCTGACGCCCGAAAACGTCGCCTCGGCGATCGAGGCCGTGCGTCCCGCCGCCATCGACGTGGCCAGCGGCGTCGAATCGAGCCCCGGTCGCAAGGACCCGGGCAAGCTTGCCGCCTTCGTCGAAGCGGCAAGCGCCCGCTTCGCCTCTTTGTAGAAGCGGCATCTTGCCGCTTTTGGATGACCCAGTCCCTCGTCAAGTATGAGTCGATGGGGGGTGCCTGGCGGCAGAGCGAAGCGATGCCCCAGCAAACTGGGGCTTCGCCAAGGCTCAGCCGCCAGGCACCCAACTGTCAAAATATCTTCGACAGAGCACTAGTAGCAGCGGCATCTTGCCGCTTTTCAATGAACGCGGCAGGGATGCCGAGTCTACTGGCCGCAGCTACTTCCCCCTGTTTGGCTCGCTGGGTATCATGGGGCCGCAAGGATGGCATCGCGGCGGCCGGCAGAATCTCACGGCCGCATTCATTTAGACCCCTCCGCAGGAGTAGATCCGTGTCGCAGGTTGAAACCAAGCTGCCGTATAAAGTCGCCGATCTTTCGCTAGCCGATTGGGGCCGCAAAGAGATCATGCTGGCCGAGAACGAAATGCCCGGCTTGACGGCCCTGCGAGAGAAATACGGCAAGCAGAAGCCGCTCAAGGGCGCTCGCATCGCCGGCTGCCTGCACATGACGATCCAGACCGCCGTGCTGATCGAGACGCTCAAACACCTCGGCGCCGACGTGACTTGGAGCAGTTGCAATATCTTCTCGACGCAAGATCACGCCGCGGCGGCCATCGCCAAGGCCGGCGTTCCAGTCTACGCCTGGAAGGGCATGAACAACGAAGAGTTCGACTGGTGCATCGAGCAGACGCTGTTCTTCCCCGACGGCAAGCCGCTGAACATGATTCTGGACGACGGCGGCGATCTGACCGCGATGGTCCACCAGAAGTATCCCGAACTGCTGCCTGGCATCCGCGGCCTTTCGGAGGAGACCACCACCGGCGTGCATCGCCTCTATCAGATGCACGCCCGCGGCGAATTGAAGACGCCGGCGATCAACGTCAACGATTCGGTCACCAAGAGCAAGTTCGACAACCTCTATGGCTGCCGCGAATCGCTGGCGGACGGCATCAAGCGGGCCACCGACGTGATGGTGGCCGGCAAGGTCGTGGTCGTGGCCGGGTACGGCGACGTCGGCAAGGGCTGCGCCCACTCGATGCGTTCGCTCGGCGCCCGCGTGCTCATCACCGAAATCGATCCGATCAACGCCCTGCAGGCCGCGATGGAAGGTTTCGAAGTCACGACGATGGACGAAGCCGCCCCCCGCGGCAACATCTTCGTCACGGCCACCGGCAACCGCGACATCATCCTGGGCAAGCACATGCAGGCCATGCCTAACGACGCCATCGTCTGCAACATCGGCCACTTCGATCTGGAGATCGACATGGCCTGGCTGACCAAGCAGAAGGACGTCAAGAAGCTGGAGATCAAGCCGCAGGTCGACCGCTACACGTTCGCCGACGGCCATTCGATCTTGATTCTGGCCGAAGGCCGGCTGGTGAATCTCGGCTGTGCCACCGGGCATCCGTCGTTCGTGATGTCGACTTCGTTCTCCAACCAGGTGCTCGCGCAGCTCGCCTTGTGGACCGAGCCCGAGAAGTATCCGCTCGGCGTCCACGTGCTGCCCAAGCAGCTCGACGAAGAAGTCGCCCGGCTGCACCTCGGCAAGCTCGGCGTCAAGCTAACCTCGCTGACCAAGGCCCAAGCCGACTACATTGGCGTGCCGCTCGAAGGACCGTACAAGCCGGAATACTATCGCTACTAATGCCCGAAATTCAAGCTTTCCGCGGTTTGCGTTACGATCTGGGCCACGTCGGCTCGCTGAGCGACGTGATCGCACCGCCGTACGACGTGATCGGCCCCGAGTTGCAAGAACAGCTCTATAAAAAACATCCGGCCAACGTCATCCGGTTGATCCTCAACCGCGACGAGCCGGGCGACGACGCGAACGCCAACCGCTACAGCCGCGCCGCGAAGTTCCTCAAGAACTGGCGTAGCGAAGGCGTCCTGTTCACGGAATCGGACCCGGCGATCTACGTCTACCACCAGGTCTTCGAGCACGGCGGGCAGAAGTTCACCCGGCATGGTTTCACGGCTCGCGTGCGGCTGGAGAAGTTCGGCGAAGGAAAGATCTACCCGCACGAAGAAACGCTCTCGGGCCCCAAGCAAGACCGGCTGCTGCTCACGCGGGCCTGCAAGACGAACCTGAGCCAGATTTTCGGCCTCTACCCCGACCCGCAGGCCGAGGCCCAGAACATTTTGGAACAGGCGATCGAGGGGAAGACGCCGCTCGAAGCGACCGACCATTTGGGAGTGGTCCATCGACTCTGGCCAGTGACCGACGTGAAGGTTGCTTCGGGCGTGGCCGGAGTTCTTTCTCCCAAGCCCGTGTTCATTGCCGATGGGCACCACCGTTACGAAACGGCCTGCAACTACCGCGACGAATTGGCCGCCGCGGGTCCGCTGCCGCCTCAGCACCCGGCCAACTTCGTGCTGATGATGTGCGTCGGCATGAGCGACCCCGGCATGATCGTGCTGCCGACGCACCGCTTGTTCCGCGGGCTGCCGGCCATGTCGTCGGCCGAGTTGATCGCCAAGCTGGGCGACGCCTTCACGACGCGCATCGCCGGCGAAGGCGCCGACCTGGCGCCAAACGTCTGGGAGGAAATCGAAACGGCCGACGACCAAGGCACGCTGGGCCTCTTCACGGCGCAAGATGAACGCTGGGTGCTCGCCACGATCACCGACGCAGGCCGGAGGCGGCTGGCCCAGATCGCGGCCGAACACAGCGAGCCGTGGCGGGGTCTGGGGGTGGCCATCTTGCACCGCCTGGTGATCGACACGCTTTTGGGATCGCCCGAATTGCCCAAGCCGCGTTACGTGCATCTCATTCAGGAGGTCGTCGACGGGCTGGAGTGCGGCGAGTTTCCGCTGGCCGCGCTGGTGATGCCCGCCACGGTCGACCACATCCGCACCATCAGCCAGACCCACGAGCGGATGCCCGCCAAGAGCACCTATTTCTATCCCAAGCTGCTGAGCGGGCTGGTCTTCAATCCGCTGGAATAGTCCAAGGTCCGAAGCCGCTCCTTCGATGGCGAGCGGGGGGCGTTAGCCCCCTGGTTGACCGCGCCGCGTTTCACGTGAAACGGGCTTATGCCGCATTTGCCTGCCAGCGGCCTATCTGCCATTTCCAGCGGCCCCGTAAACTGCGCCGACCCGGCGTTTCACGTGAAACTTTCCCGTAGGTCGGGTCTTCCAGCCTGACGGGCGTCGGGTAGCGGCTTCCAAGCTTTCGAGCCTACCCGTGCCACCAAGGCGCCGGCCGCCGGTTGACTCGCGTCAGCCAGCGGCTGTCAGGCTGGAAAGCCTGACCTACGATGGAAGCCCGTCAGGCTGGAAAGCCTGACCTACGACTGCTTCCGGCTTCGCTGCCCTTTCTGATTTTCAGCAAACCTTGCTACAATCCCCGCCCGGCGGACGGCGGCATTTCTGCCGCGGGCTTTTCGGCGTAAGCGGAAGGAACCGTTTCGGTGGGCCGGATTTTGTGCGTGGCGAATCAGAAAGGGGGCGTCGGCAAGACGACCACTGCGGTCAATTTGGCCGTTGCGCTGGCCAAAAGCGGCGCCCGCACGCTGCTGGTCGACCTCGATCCGCAGTGCAACGCCACCGGCGGCCTGGGCCTGCGGCCGGCCGAGCGCCATCCGCTCGTCTCGCGGCAGCCGCTCAAGGAGTCGCTCCAAGAGACCGCCACGCCGGGCCTGGAGCTGCTGCCCGGCAGCCGCAACTTTCAAGACGTCGAAACCCTGGCCAGCGGCGACGGCGCCCGCTCGGCCACGCTCCGCCAACACTTGGCCGGCGGGCTGACCGCCTACGACTTCGTGCTGATCGATTGCCCGCCCTCGCTCGGGCAACTCACGCGAGTGGCGTTGGCCAATTCGAACGAAGTGCTGATGCCGATCCAGTGCGAGTATTTCGCCATGGAGGGGCTGACGCAGATGATCGAAGTCATCCGCGAGGTGATGACGCAAAACCCCGGCCGGCTCAAGTTCGGGGGCATCCTATTGACGATGTACGATCACACGCTCGAGCTGACGCGGGAAGTGGACGAAGAAGTCCGCGACTTCTTCGGCGAGATCGTGTTTCGCACGGTAATTCCTCGCGACGTGGCGGTCTCGGAAGCCCCCAGCCACGCGCTCTCGGTGCTCGATTACGCCCCGCGCGCTCGAGGCTCGCGGGCTTACGCTCAACTTTGCATGGAGGTCTTGGAACGTGAGTAAAGAACGAAGGCTGGGACGCGGACTCGAAGCCCTGTTGAGCAAGCCGCTCGACGGCTCTGCCGAGGCCCCGCTGAGCTTGCACTACCCGACCGGCACGACCGAGGCCGCGCCGCCGAGCCAACAGAAGGTCGGCGTCTACGACATCGAGCGCAATCCATTCCAACCGCGCCGTGAGTTCGACGAAGCCGAGATCGACTCGCTTTCCGACAGCCTCCAAGAGCACGGCCTGTTGCAGCCGGTGCTGGTGCGGCGGATCGACGAACGCTATCAGCTCGTCGCCGGCGAGCGGCGGCTGCGGGCGGCGATCAAGGCCGGCTGGAACGAAGTGCCGGTGCAGGTCGTCGAGGCCGACGACCGCCAAACCGCCGAAATCGCGATCGTCGAGAACTTGCAGCGCAAAGACCTCAACCCGCTGGAAAAAGCCGCTTCGTTCCAACGCTACCTGGAAACCTACGGCTGCACGCAGGACGATCTGGCCAAGCGGCTGCAGATCGACCGCTCGACGATCGCCAACCTGATCCGTTTGCTCGAACTGCCCGAGGAAGTGCAACAGGCGGTTCGCTCGGGCCAGATCACGC
Organism: Pirellulales bacterium; assembly: GCA_035532215.1. Lineage (GTDB taxonomy): Bacteria > Planctomycetota > Planctomycetia > Pirellulales > JAICIG01 > JAICIG01. The sequence continues at coordinate 5,091 of DATKRK010000131.1, forward strand.
AAGGCCATGCCCGTGCCTTGCTGCCGCTGGGCGACGAGCGCGAGCAGGTCGACTTCTGCCGCCGCGTGACGGCCGAAGGGATGAGCGTCCGCACGGTCGAGACGCTCGTCCAGGAAACCATTCACGCCGCCGACGCCGAGCCCCTTTCCGTCGTCACGGCCGAAGGCCAACGGGCGCCCGTCAAGCGAACCCGCAGCAAGCACATTGCGTCGTTAGAGCAGGAGTTGCGAACCGCGCTCGGCACGAAGGTCGACATCCGCCAAGGCGCCAAAGGCCGCGGCAAGATCGCCATCCACTTCGCCAACGCCGACGAGTTCGAGCGGCTGTATCAGTACCTTTGTGCTGAACCGGTCGGGCAGGGGCAGGTTGGCTGAGATTTGACGGAGCGGATGATGGCGTGTACAGATGTGTACGTTATTGATTGGCGTATACGGGGCGAAACGTGGCGCTACCGGCATTCAGCGAAGCAAGGCCGTTTTATCGAGCGGCGCTCGAACGTTTCGAAGACGCCGAATTCCTTTACCAAGTGAATCGCAACACCGCCGGTACGTTAAAATCAAAGGACGCCAAGTCGTTTTTGGACGCAGCACTGGAAATCATCAAGGGGGCGGATGGCCGCCTTTGAGTTATGGTTACGCAACGGGAAAATCGGACTGACCCAATCGTCGGCCAAATCGCGCGGCGGCTCGCCGACTATGAGCACGAGCATCCGCCGGCGAAGGCCGAGATATACCGGCAGAATCCGGTCTCGATTCGCATCCGCGTGATCGATCCGAGGTTCGCCGGCGTTGACCGGATCGACCGCGAAGAAGATATCTGGCGACACCTCGAAGCGCTGCCTGAAGAGGTGCTTGCGGATATCACGATGTTGCTGGTGCTGACCCCCGCCGAAGCGGAAAAGTCGTTTGCGAACTACGAATTCGAGCACCCCTTGCCTTCGCGGCTCTAGCCGCATTTTGTTGGCTCGATCTCGCGGCGAGGGCGGCGTTTGTTGAATCTCGGCTCAGCCGTTCGATTCCGCCGCGCGCCTGCAACACATGCCGTCGCCATGCACTACCTCGAACCAATCGACTGCCAATCGCCCGACTTCGGCGACTTCTACGACGAACTCCCGCTGTGGTCCGCACGCTTCGGGCTGATGAGCGGCGTCTTCGCGGTGACGCCGTGAGTCAGTGGCCCTCGACGAAAGCCCGGCGCGTCCTGGCTGCCCTGGCACGGATCGGGTGGAGCGTCAAGCGTCAATCGGGCGGTTCACATCGGGTGCTGGAACGAACAAGGTGGCCGGACTACGTGTTCGCATTAAACGACGATGATGAAATCGGCCCGCGCATGCTCTCCCGCATTGCTTCTTGGCGTATAATTGAGCGTCACCATACGTCCGCAAGGCGCCCCGATCATGACAACCATCACGATTCCCCTCTCGGATGAGCTCGCTGCCAAGCTGCGTGCGTGCGCTGAGCAGTCCGGTCTGTCGCCTGAAGAATTCCTGCGATGCCGCGTGGAACAACTCTTGGACCGGCCCGACGAGGAGTTCGCGCGGGCCGCCAGCTACGTGCTGCAAAAGAACGAAGAGCTTTATCGGCGGTTGGCATGATCCGGTACCTGAGCGTGGCGAGCGAATCATCCTGCAATTGGCAGCGGGGGCATTGCAGCGGCAAGAGTTTACGGCCTGGGTGAAGTCGCACTTGCAGCCGCGCCCTGCCGAGCCCGACGCTCCAGCAGACGGCGGCCGCGGCCCTGTTTCCTGAAATCCCGCCGCGCGCCGCGGAAGCGACGGGCGACGGGATTTGAGCCGTTCGGTTCGGCGGACGTAATCGTTGGCGTCCAGGCCGGGAATAAGTCGTCTATCTAGTCCCGCCAACGCCTGCACAATCGCCGGCTCTTCAAGACGCTCGGCCCAAAAACGCGGCGTCGTCCAGGGCTGGTCGTCTGGCTGCCCCGGCCTCTTCGGCGGCGGTCAACTCCTTCACCGCGAAGGCGGTCGGCCACATGGAACCCTGTTCGCTCCACCCTTGCGAGAGGTCGAAGCCGGAATGCTCGAAGAGGACGCCGCCGTCTACTCGTCGGAATACTGCGGGGGAGATTTCCCCTTCCGCCGGATGACGCGCGGGTAGGTGACGGTCGGAATCGCCTGCTCGATCCGATCCACTTGAAGCTGATGATACCAGTCGTCGCCGAAGTCGAACCAGTAGCCGAAGGCGCGATGCGGTTTGAGGTTCAACTCGTCGAGCTTGGTGGCGCGAGCGTCTGCGTTCCGTTTTCCCTTTTTCCCTGGATCTGCAATTCCGTAGGTGGGTCCGTCGGGATCGAACGGGCGTTTGCCGAACTGAAACTCGTAGAAATGTTGGTCCCAGCGGTCATACGCCTTGAAGACGGCGTCGTGCAGATCGGCGAGCGTCTGGTCGCCGCGGATTTCGATCACGCGGCTGATTTCCTTGTTGGCGAACTTTTCCCCGGTGGGCCCGCCGGTCAAAAAGACCGACACGACGTACAAGTTCGCCGGCGGCGCTGCCGAAACCGGCGTCACGCGAGGGCGTGCTTGGGCTGGACCGCGAGGACTCGTCGCCGGTTTGCGATTGCCCCACGGCGGAATCTCGTCCTCGGGAATCAGAATCTGAAGCGAACGCGGCTGCCCCGGTTGGCGCAAGATGAGTCCTTTCCTCTCCAGCATCTTCACCATCTGATTCACCGACGGCGGCGAGACGCACAGGGCCGCGGCGATCTCGGATTCAGCCGGCGCGTAGCCGTGCAGATTGGCGTAGGCGTGAATAAACGCCAAGTATCGGCCCTGTGTCGGAGTAAAGTCGGCCATGACGTCCCTTCCCTGATGAGTATTTTGGCACAATATACGAATTTGACGCCGGTCGGCCACCTGACGATTGCGACTCGCTGCCAGAATTGCCCGAGAGCTGACCATTCCTGCGGCTTGCATCCAAGCCCGCAAGCCGGCGTGTGAATGAAGCAATTCCCTGCTCGCGAACCTCGGTGCGGCCAAATCGGTCTCGTATTTGCCGCCCCGTGCGCCAGAAGGTATGATGCCTGAGCGAATTGATTGAGATTCCCCTGATTCGGGGCGTGGCGCAGTCTGGCTAGCGCGTCTGGTTTGGGACCAGAAGGTCGCAGGTTCGAATCCTGTCGCCCCGACTATTTCAGAAAGAAGCCCTTCGGCGAGAACGTCGAAGGGCTTTCTCGTTTCAGGGAGGAGAGTTGCGACTCGCGAAAGGTGTTCAATTCATTGCGTGCGATTGAATGTGGATTCGAGTGAACGGCCGGAACTTCTTCCTGGAGCGAAGAATACGTGGTTCAAATCCCGTTGCCATGCTCGGCTTGTCGAGTCAGAATGCACCTGCTTCCATTGCCCTTGATCGCAAAAAAACGCCCGTCACAGTAGATTGGGTGTGCGGCGCGTATCGAATGGAGATGGTGTCCCCCCCATGATCTTGCTCCACGGGACGACTCGTCAGCGGGCCGAGCGCATTCTCGCTCTTGGGCCAGACCCTCGTTTCTGCGAACCCGGCGAACAAGCGACCGAAAACGGGTTCTCAACGTATCTGGATCACGGCCCGTTCCTATTCGGTGATCCAGACGAGTATGCTCACGGCAAGGCGAGGGAATTCCCCGACGAAGGCGGACCTGTTATACTTGTATTGCAGGTGCCCGACGCGATTGTTCAGAAGGCCATAACGGAGTGGTTTCCTCTCAGCCAAGGGCTTGTGCAGTTCGATCTTGGATCGGGGCTTGAAGAGCTATTGGCTGTCTGGTCACAAATCGCGAGTTCCGCACTGATTCGGAGCCTCACATGATCCACTCCAACATTTTCGCCGATCGTGTCCAGGTGGTATTCCGACCGACGGAGCGTGGGGTAGTCGGACTCGTCGACGACTTGCTGGGGCTGTGTCGGCTCTACCAACTCCGAATCAACTTCCGCGACGACCGTTGTTGCGTCCGTCATCTTGGAGCCGATGCCCAAGAATCGTTCGAGATACCAGTTCCGAAGTCTGTATTCCGTGCCGCACTGGCGAGGACCGCCGCCATCTGCAACGAGCAGCATCCCGAATCGGTCACTCCGTACAGGGGGGAGGGCACTATTGCCGTGCTGCCGCCGGTTTCGTCGTGTTCGGAGAAGGGGGTCGCGCCATCGACCTGTTACGTGTCATTCATCAACACTCCTCGCGATCAGCATTTTGAAATGCGGTTCTCCACCATTTCTGCCGGTGACAGAAATCGCTTCACGGTGCTGTTGCGTGACAAGCGAACCGTTACGGTATTTGGCCATGCACTGAAGTATGTCGAGAACGCCGCAAACACAACCGACTGCGGTTCATACGGAATCCTTTCTCGCACGGGTGGCGGCGAGGTTCTTGTTGCATTGTTCCGTGCCTCGGAAGTGATTGGCGTGTTCAGCGGCGACATGACCGATCCTGACGCACCCGGGCTTGCTGGACCCAGTACGTCAGCTGTGTGACAGCGAGGGCGTGATACTCAGCGCCAAAGAGCCCTGGACGATCCAAGCCAAGGGCTCTGAGTCATTGTCGAGCAAGGCCGGGGGGCTGATGGAACCTCTCTTTCAGCTTTTTCCGTTCATAAACAGGGCTTACGCTATTCCAGCATGTGGATTGCAGCCGGCAGTCCCCGGACGCCGGCGACAAAAAGTTCAATAGCCGTCGTGTCGCCCCGACTATTTCAGAAAGAGGTCCTTCGGCCAGAATGTCGAAAGGCTTTCTTGTTTTGCCCGCATTGCCGGCATCGAGCCGCGTAGCCGATTAGCTCATCGTGGCGTGATCGACGCCCGTTGGGCGGCACTTCCATCGAACTTTCCGGCCGCCCGTCGCTTTCCGGCCGCCCGTCACTTTTGGCCGCCCGTCACTTTTGGCCGTTGACGGCCAGCCAGACCGGGCCGTCGGGCCATAAGCCCAGGGACGCAGACGGTTTGACCGCCTGGCCGGACCGAAGCGTGACGTCGAACGCTTGCACCACTCGGGCGAGAACGAGTTGCATCGCCAGCATCGCAAACTCGTTGCCGATGCACTGGTGCGGACCGCTGAGAAACGGGAAGTGAGCGTCCTTGGGACGAGCGGCGATACGCTCGGCGGTGAAACGTTCGGGGTCGAACGTCTCCGGCTCCTCCCAGAACGCCGGATGCCGGTGGGTGACGTAGGGACACAAGACGATCGTCGAACCTTTGGGTATGCGGTAGCCGCCAAGCTCATCTTCCGCGACGACGCGACGCGGGATGATCCAGATCGGCGGGTAGAGCCGCAGCGATTCCAGAATCACGGCTCGCGTGAACTGCAACTGCGGGGCGTCGGCCGCGGTTGGCGGCCGATCGCCGATCACCGCCATCACCTCCTCGCGAACGCGCTGGCGGATCGGTTCGTGCGTGCCGAGCAAATACCAGGTCCAGGTGAGCGAGGTGGACGTGGTCTCGTGGCCGGCGAGCATGAACGTCAGCACTTCGCTGCGAAGCTGGTCGTCGGTCATTTTGTCGCCCGTCTCTTCGTCGCGGGCCTGAATGAACATCGACAGCAAGTCGCCGTGGTCGGTCCCCTCCCGCAGACGCTCTTGGACGATTTCCGCCACGATCTCCTTCAGCGTCGCCACCGCCTGCTTGAATCGGCGGTTCGTCGACGTTGGGATCCACAGCGGCGGTGAAGCGATGGGGTGATTGAATCGCTGCTCGAAGTATTGCCCCAGCACGGCGAACGCCTGGCCCACTTCGTCGGCCTCGTGGCTGACGTCGCGATCGAAGAGCGTTCGGCTGGCAATGGCCAGCGTCATCCGCGACATCTCGTGCCGGGCGTCGATCGCTTGCTCTTCCCGCGTCATTGCCTGCCATCGCGAGACCAGCTTCGACGCTTCTTCGACCATCACCGCGGCATATTCCGCCAATCGCTGCCGATGAAAGGCCGGTTGCGCCAGCCGCCGCTGCCGCAGCCAGAAGTCCCCCTCGGACACCGTCAGGTTTTCCCCAAACAGTCGCCTCAGCAGCCCGTACTGCCAGCCGCGCAAATAGTTCTTCTGATGGTCGTGCAACACCCGGCGGACGTGGTCGGGATGGTACACGAAGTGGATGGCCACCGGCCCCATGCGAAAACGGAACACGTCCCCGAACCGCTCGCGGGCCTGCAATTGAAAGCCCAGCGGATCGCGCAAGAAGGCGGCCAGCGGCCCACGAGGCCGCGGAATATATTGAGCGAGTCCCGGAGCCACGGCCATGTTGCATTGCTCCTCGCCGCACGAAGGCAAGGCTGGCGGCTTGATTGAGGCGACGCGATCCTTGGACCTTTGTATCGCCGCACGCGGAAACTGAAAACCCCATGCACGCGGCGTAGGGCAGTTCGAGCCAAGGCCCGCGCTGAAACACCGCAAGCTTTCGGTTGTCGCGGGGGTCGTCGCCGCGAAATCTGGTTCGCAGCCGTTGCGCAATGCGACAGGTCGTAGGGAAATTGCGCATTTTTCCGATTCTTCCGGACTTGTGGAATCCCCTGGTCGATAGAGCGGATGTGCATCCAGCAGGGACTCTGTTCAATGTCCGTTTCGCCCGGATGATTCATCAGCCTATATCAAGTGCGAAGCGTAAACATCGAGGATTAAATAACCTCCTAATGCAAAGACGTGGGTGCCTGGGTCTGAGCCTAGGCGAAGCCCCAGGTCGCTGGGGCATCGCTTCGCTCTGCCGCCAGGCACCCCACTGCCTTATAGGGAATTTATTTGATCCTCGGTGCTAAGCGATGTAGAGCAAACGAGTTACATCGCTAGCGCTTCGGGAGAGCGTCGAACGCCGTGTCAAGTAGACCCTGGGCTGATGAATCATCCGGGTTAAGGAACCTTGCCCCGACGATGCATGTTTTGCAACCCGTGGAGGATCGTCATGGCAAAAAAAACCTCTTTGAGACGGTTGGGTACGTTCGTCCGCGCCTGTGTGCAGTTCACGCCTCAGTTCATCGCCGTTACGGCAGCGCTCGGTTTTGTTGCGCACTGTAATTTTGTTCAGGCGACCGATCCGGCGCCTGAGATCTCCCCTCCGCCGATTCGAGACTCGGAAGTCGTTCCGGTCGCGGCAAACGCCAACGCCGTCAGTCAGGCGAATGTTTACCGACCGGCGAACGATTTCACGATCAGGCTGGGCGTGCCGAGACTCAATCCGGGCTGGGATTTCCATGCCGGTTTGCTGTACCTGCAACCGAGCGCTGAGAACTTGGGGTATGCGGTGCTGACGAACGAAGAGAACTTGTCATCGCCCGTGCCGCTGGCGCAGCCGTTCTGGGGAATCAAGAGCTTGAATCCCAGTTTGCAGCCCGGCTTCGAGATCGGCGCCCGCCGTGAGTTTGCCAATACCGGCCGAGACTTTCAGTTCAACTGGCAGCATCTGCGCACCTCGACTTCCGCTTGGGTCTCGCCCACCCAGGTCCAAGGGCAGTGGGTTTCGCCGTTCTCTCAGACGGGACCGGCGGCGGCGGAAACGTACAGCGATTTGCTCGCCAATCAGGGCGTCAACAAGTTGCGGACGGCCTGGGGGAACGTGCAATTTGCGTACGATCAGGTGAACCTCGACTTCGGGCAACACGTGAACTTCGGCTCGGCGCTCGGCCTGCGCTTGTTTGGCGGAGTGAGCTATGCCCAGTTGCAAGAGAAGATCGTGTCATCGTTTTTCGGCGTGCCGCCCGGACCGCTCGCGACGTTTCCGCAATCGATGCCGTTGATGATCTCGCTCGACAATACGTCGCGGTTCTGGGGCATCGGCCCGCGATTCGGCCTCGATAGCTCGTACAAAATCCCGTACGGCTTCAACCTCAACGGACAGTTAGGGACCGCGCTGTTGATCGGGCGTTCGCAGCCGGCTCAGTACCTGTTTAACGCAACCTCTCCCGAGTTGGCCGCGGCCGGGATTGCCGCCAACCCAGAACACATCAGCAGCAGCCCTTTTACGCAGGTCGTCTATTCCGCCAACGCCAAAATTGGGTTGGGTTATACGCGTGCGGTTTCCAACCGACATACGTTCTCGCTTGAACTCGGCTACTTGGCTGCGATCTTCGTCAATCCGTTCTCGGGATATGAGACCAACAACAACGTGCTCGCCTTGCAGATCGGCTCGCTTTCGACGGCCAGCATGCGGCACACGCTGAGCAATTTCACGCTGAACGGCATTTACGGGAACGCCGGCTTCAAGTGGTAAGCGGGTCGCGATGCCGAGCGAACAAATGCTCGACTCGCGGCAAATTGGTTTCGCGCGTGCAGGGTGGTATACTTCAGAGGTCTCGCTGCAATGCGTAAATGAGCGAGCCGGGGTTTTGCCCAAGCCGTATTGCGATTCTCGTTGAGGACTTCGATATGCTGAGAAGATTCTACGTAGACAATTATAAATCGCTCATCAACGTCACGTTCGAACCATGCGAGACCAGTCTTTTTCTGGGAATCAATAACGCAGGCAAGACTAACCTCTGTCAAGCGATGCGATTTCTTTCGTGGACCGCATCGCACAATCTCGACGATTGCGCCGACGCGATCGCGGGCTCGCGGTATGGCTTAACGAATCGTTATTTCGAGAAAGATACTGTTGACTTCAGAGTTGGTGCAGAGACTGACTTCGAAAACGAGCGATTGCAGTTTTCATATGATCTCACGATCACCGCACCGCCACGTCTCGATGCAGCGCCGACGATCCAAATTGTCCGCGAGTCGTTGAAGGTGACAGGTAAAGGATTTGACGATATTTGTTTGCTTGAGAACATCGATGGGCGAGTGCGCCTGTTGCACGAAAGCGATCACCTGCGAGGAACAAGTCATTGTGTTGACACGAAGTCCCCTCGCGACACCACCATGCTCAACCGCCTCTACGATTTATCGACCAACCCGAGGGCCAACTTATTCAAACAGTATTTGGGCGCCTGGCAATATTACTCGCTTTCACCAGAGGCATTGCGTGAACCACTGCACCGACCTAATGAGACTTTGCTGCGGGTTGACGGCGGAAATCTTTCGTCGGTGCTATACTTCCTCAAAAACACGAACGAGCGTGAATATCGGAAGCTAATCAAACACGTTCAAAAGCTCGACCCCTCTATCGATCTAATGAACTTCCATCTTGCTTCGGAGGACAGTGTGTTCATGTTCTTCGAGGATACCGAGGGGCGGATGCTTCCGGCGAGGAATGCCTCCAGCGGCACGTTACGCTATATCGCGATGCTCTACGTGTTGACGATCCAGGCGTCATTCGCCAAGGACGTTCTGATCCTGTTCGAAGAGCCCGAGAACGGGATATATGTGGGATTCTTGCGAGACTTGCTGCAGCTCGTCGAAAGCGCGAAGTCGAAGCCACAGGTGGTTTTTACTTCGCATTCGCCGTACTTTATCGATCTCTTCGACGATCGCATTGAAAGTATTTTCTTGCTCAAGAGGGGCGACAAACATAGCATGCTGAGTAAGCCTGACGTTGAAAAAGTACGTTCGCGGTTGGAGCGATTCCCCCTGGGAGAGCAGCACTTTCGAGAGATGCTGGGATGAAGATTGGATACTATGTTCAGGGATCGACCGACGAAGCTGTGGTGCGTGGCCTTTCCGCGCGCTGGTGCCCTAACGCCGAGCTTGCTGCTGGCAAATTCCGCGGAAGTTCGAAGCTTTCTTTCCGAAGAGAAATCGCAAATGCGCTTTTCGATTTGCGTGACGACAAGCACTGTGATGTGCTTGTTGTATTGACGGACTCGGATGCGAATGCGTGGCGCGAAGTTAAACGCCGCGAATGGGAAAGAATTCCTGTCGAATGCCAGCATCTTGTCGTATTTGGCGTCGCTGAACGAAACATCGAGTGCTGGCTCTCGCTGGATCGCGGCGCGCTCGCCGCCGAAATTGGTTGCAAGCCACAGGACCTGCTTGTTGAAGATCCAAAAGGAATCGTTGAATCGGGATTCGGATACGGACGGCAAGACGTTGAAGATGTACAGATGCGCATTAGTAGGTTTGTGCAGGCATCCACGATTCGGAATTGGATCAAGGGGAAGTCCTTCGAAGACTTTTATGATGATGTGCGCGGCCTCGCTGCTCAAACCGGATGCAGCGTCCCAAACGAACGAGAGATCGACGGTTGAAGCTATGCGGTCATAGCCCAACTCGGAATTCCTTGCAAGACTTAGAATTCTATCAATGCAGAGAGCGGAAGCGGAATCGCCGCTGCGTTCAGATAGCCGCAACCAGCAATTCCTCGGCATTATTGGGCGGGCGAAGGCCGTCGGTTCTGCCATGGAAATAACGCTCGGCAAGCGTGGCTGCCGATACGTGCTGGATTTGTCGAAAGCCGGCTTCACGGGCCAGCGCGAGCATCTCGGTCGGCGTGAAGAAGCTGAGGAAAGGCGTTCCGCTGGCTCGCGCTCCTTGCTCCGCTCGCTGCAATCCGGGACGTACCTCGAGGTCTGCCATTTCGAGCGGAAGCAGAAACGTCATCGCGAGCGTGGTTCCCGGTGCGAACGAAGCGACCTGGCGCAGAGTGGCGGCGATCGCGTCCTTGGTGAGGTACATGCTGACGCCTGTGGAGGCCACGACCGCCGGCTTAAACGGATCGAAGCCGGCGCCCGCCAGCCGCTCGTGCCAGGCGCCTGTGGCCTCGAAGTCGACCGGAACGAGCCGCAGCCACTGCGGGACGCCGAAGCCGAGCTCGATCAGCCGCTGTCGCTTCCAGGCTTGAGGGCCAGGCTGGTCGACCTCGAACACGAGCATTCGCGAGGCGATCTCCGGCCTGCGCTGGGCGAACGTGTCGAGGCCCGCTCCGAGGATGACGTACTGGCCGACCCCGCGGCCGGCCTGATCCATCACCAGATCCTCGATGAAGCGGGCACGGGCCACGATCGAAGCGCGGAACAGGCTCGTGACGTGCGGGTCCATGTCGGGGCGGCGGCGCCAGCCTTCGTCGGGGGCAGCCAGCCGCAGGCCTATCTCGTCTTCGAGCACGTGCGGCGGCGGATCGACCTCGACGTGCAAGGCCCGCCACAAGGCGACCCGCAGGGCCGTACTGTCTGCCGCCACGGTTGACTTATCGTGCACGATGTACTCCTTGCCGAGCCGCGGCGTCCCACAGCATCCGCGGCGGAAAAGCCCAAGTTCTGTCAGCGTTTGCAATGGCCAATGCTAAGGGAATCCGAGGAGTTGACAAGTCGGGGCGGCAGGGACGGTTCGAAACGCCCGGCAGGGGCGAATCCCTGGTTGTTCTACACATCCACGACTTGCGCAGTCGGGCTGTCGAAGCCGTGGCTTTGATTCCCTTGTGTCGCCCCTAACGGGGCTAGGAAATTGGATACTCGCATCATTCCAGGGGCTTGCGCCCCTGGCTACACTCTGCCGTCCCTACGGGACTGACGCGAATCGGCGGCGGGACTTACAACAACGCCAGCCGCGTAGCGGCGTAAGAATGTAGCCAGGGGCGCCAGCCCCTGGAAACAATCGGCCGCGACACGGCTCAGCCCCGTCAGGGGCGACAGAAGTACATGACTTGTGAAGAACAACGAGGGCCAGTCCCTGCATAAAACCGCGCTGAGATCGACTTCCGGCTTCCCGAGAGCCCCGATTGGCTGGCTATCTAAAAATCCCGGCGATCCCTGTCGATGCTCGCCGTCACCGTTCGACTTCCTGGTAGAACGCTGAACAAAGGAGCCCCGAGGGGCGATTTTTCCACCATTGGGAGGAATTCAAGCATGCGAGTCATGGTCCTGGTCAAAGCGAGCAAAGATTCCGAGGCGGGCGTGATGCCGAGCGAGCAACTGCTGAGGGAAATGGGCAAATTCAATGAAGACCTCTCGAAGGCAGGGCTGCTCTTGGCCGGCGAAGGGCTGCACCCGAGTTCCAAGGGGGTGCGAGTGCGGTTCGCCGCCAGCGAGCGGATGGCGATCGACGGGCCGTTCGCCGAAACGAAGGAACTGGTCGCAGGATTCTGGATGTGGCGCGTCAAATCGATGGATGAAGCGATCGCCTGGTTGAAGCGGGCGCCATTCACCGGGGGCGAGGAGGTTGAAATCCGACCGGTGTTCGAGGCCGAGGATTTTGGCGCGGAGTTGACGCCGGAGCTTCGGGAGCAAGAAGAGCGGCTACGAGCGGAGTCGGAAAAGCGGAAGTAGGTTTTTTAAAACTCCGACATGCCGGCTGCTCCTATAAACGGGGGGCGCCCGCGGCTCATTGTGTCGGGCAAAAAGCGAGCGAGCAAGCAACGAACTTCGAAATCGTGCGCGAACGCCTCGCGCCCGCCGAGATGCGAAAAAACAATGCGAAAAAGAAACGGTTGATCGAACGGCGGCTCAAGACTACCTTAGCGTAAGCTCCCTAGCCCGGATTATTCATCAGCCCAGCTATTACTTGACAAAGCGCTCCATGCAAACCCGAAGCGCCAGCGAGGTAAGTGCGTTGCTCCGCCTCGCTGGCGCTTCGGGTTGGTGTGGGCTGATGAATAATCCGGGCTGACGGTTTGCCCGGCCAATAGGTCATGCGACTGGAAGGGCGATCGCGATCGCTGGAAGCGGGGCTTGGCTAACCGTGTGTTCGAGCTGAATCCGGCTCGGGGCTCGCGAGCGACAGATGACCGCCGAATCGCTGGAAGTCATGGTGAAGAAGCTCTCGGCGGGCGATCCAAACGCCGCCGAAGCGGCTTTCCGGGCCTATGAGCCCTATTTGCGGTTGGTCGTGCGCAGGCAAATGACCACCCGGCTGCGCAGCAAGTTCGACTCGGCCGACGTGGTCCAGTCGATCTGGGCCGATCTGCTGCCCGGCTTTCGCCGCGCCGAATGGCGTTTCGACAACGCCGTTCAGTTGCGCGGATTCTTGATTAAAGTCACCCGCAACCGGCTGATCGACCGGATGCGCAAACATCGCACGGGCATCGAGGTCGAACGGCCGCTGGTCGATAGCGCCCAAGAAGGCTTTCCGGCCTCGACGGCGCCTCGCCCCAGCGAGGTGACGCAAGCCAAAGATTTGTGGCGGCAAATGCTCGACGCTTGCCCGCCCGAGCACCACGAACTGCTGCGGCTCAAGCGGCTGGGCTTGCCGCTGGGCGAGATCGCCGAGCGCACCGGGTTGCACGTCGACAGCGTGCGGCGCGTGGTTCGCAAGGTGGCGGGCGAGTTTATCGCGCTGGCCGGCCGCCAGCGGGGCGACGACGATCCGACGCTCCGGTCTTGATCCACGGCAATTGCGATGGCCCGCTCCGCCTCATCGACGATCACTCGCCCCGCGGAACGGCCGTCGATTTCGTTGCTGGGCAAACGGGCGGCCAGCGAAGGCGTCGATCGCTTGCTGGAAGAGTTCGAGCGGCGCTGGTCGAGCGGCGAAAAACCGACCGTCGAAGAGTATCTCGAGCGCCATCCGGAGCTGAACGAACGGCCGGAGACCGTGATTGAATTGCTCTACGAAGAGCTTTGCCAGCGGCGGCAAGCGGGCGAGGCGGTCTCCGACGAAAGCCTGTACGCGCGGTTTCCGCAGTGGCGGTCGCAATTGGAATTGCTCTTGGACTGCCAGCGATTGCTGGAAGACGGCGCGGGGCTGACCACGTTTCCCTCGGTCGGCGAGCGGCTAGGCGACTTCGTGTTCCTGGCCGAGTTGGGCCGCGGCGCCCACGGCCGCGTGTTTCTGGCGACGCAACCGTCGCTGGCCAACCGGCCGATCGTGCTCAAGCTGGCGCCGCCGCGCGGCAGCGAGCACTTATGTCTGGCTCGCTTGCAGCACACGCACATCGTGCCGTTGTATTCGGTCACCGATTTTCCGGAGCGCGGGCTGCGCGGCATTTGCCTGCCGTATTTCGGCGGCGCGACGTTGTCTCGCGTGCTGGAATCGTTGGCCGCCCGGTCGCCGGTGCATCGCAAGGCGCAGGACCTCGTGGCGATCGTCGAGCGCACGGCCGACGAACTCCCGGCGACGGTCTCCGATTTGCCGGCGAAAAACGCGCCGCCGGCCCTCAAATTCCTCGAACGTACGACCTACGTGCAGGCGGTTTGCTGGATGGGCGCCTGCCTGGCCGACGCGCTGCACGAGGCGCACGCCCGCGGGCTGGTGCATCTCGATCTCAAGCCCTCGAACGTGCTGTGGGCGGGCGACGGCCAGCCGATGCTGCTGGATTTCCATCTGGCTCGCGAGCCGCTGGCCGCGGGCCAGCCGGCGCCCGATTGGCTGGGGGGCACGCCCGGCTACATGCCGCCCGAACAAGCCGCCGCGCTGGAGGCCGTGCGCGGCGATGCGCTGTTGAGTTCCGCGGTCGACGGCCGGGCCGACATTTACGCCCTGGGCCGCGTGCTGGCCGAAGCCCTGGCGGGCAAGCTGCCCCCGGAGGCCGAACCGGCCGCCGATTGGCTGCGCCGGGAAAACCCGTCGGTGAGCGTGGGGCTGGGAGATCTGATCGCCAAGTGCCTGTCGGCGAAGCCGGAAGAGCGATATGCGAACGCGGCGGAACTGGCTAGCGACCTGCGGCGGCACTTGGAGAATCTGCCGCTGGCGGCCGTCAAGAACCGCAGTCTGACCGAACGCTGGTTCAAATGGCGGCGGCGGCGTCCCCATGCGCTGTTGGTGTTTCTGTTGGCGGTGGCGGCCGTCGGCGCCGCGGCGCTGGTCGCCACGCAACTCTACAAGCAATACGGCCAGGCCGCTTTGGCCTTGGAAGAAGGCCGCAAGCTGATCGATGAGCACCGCTATGCCGAAGCGCACGGCACGCTGCGGCAGGGGCTGAACCTGGCGGCGCCGATTTACAGCGGCAGCGGTTTGTGGCATCAGCTTAGCGTCGAGTTGCGCATCGCCGAGCACGCCCAAGCCGGCCGGGAATTGCACGAATATGTCGAAAAGACGCGAGTGTTGTTCAGCGGCGAAAGCTGGAACGAAAGCGGGTTGCGGCAACTGGAATCTCAAGCCCGCTACTTTTGGGACCGCCGCCAGCAACTCTTCGATCAATCGCGTTCTTCGGCGAATTATGAGTTGGCGCGCCGCCTGCGCTCGGATCTGCTCGAGTTGACGATTCTCTGGACCGGCCTGCGCGTGAAGCTGGCCGAGCCGGAGAAAAAGGAAGAGGCCCATCGACAGGCGCTGTCGCTGCTGGCCGAAGTCGAATCCTTGGCGGGCGAGAGTTGCGCGGTTTGGTACGCACGGCAAACGCACGCCGCGGCGCTAGGGATGGAAGAGTATGCCGAAAAGGCCAGGCGCGAGGCCGAGGCGATGCCGCCTCGAAACGCCTGGGAATCGGCGGCGGCCGGCCGCGCCTTGTGGGAAGCAGGCCGAAAGGAGGAGGCTCGAGCCTTGTTCGAAGCGGCGATTCAGGACGAGCCGCAATCGCTATGGGCCAACCTCTGCCTGGGCAGGTGCGACTCCGATCTGGGACGGTACGCCGAGGCCGCCAACTCGTTCACCGCCTGCGTCGCGCTGGCGCCGAATAGCGCATGGTGTTTTCAGAATCGCGGGCAGGCCCTGCTGCGACTGGGCAAATTGGAACAGGCCCGGCAGGATTTCGATCGCGCGCTGAGGCTCGATCCGCTTTCGGTCGGCACAAGAATCGTGCGCGGGCGGATCAACTTGCAGCAGCAGCGCTGGGACGAAGCGCTGGCGGATTTCCAAGAAGTGCTGGATCGCGGCAGCGATGCCGCCACGGCCTATGCGGGCCTGGCCGCCGCGTGTGCCGGTCGGGGCGACCAGGCCGCGGCCCAAGAGAACCTGGAAAAGGCCCTCGCCGCCGACCCCGAGAATCCCGAAGCTCTGTCGCTGCAAAAGTCGTGGTCGGAAAACGCCCCTTGACCGTGGCAGCGAAGCCTGTAGGGCACGCCCTCTGCGGCGTTCCGTGAACCCGGGAATCGCGCCGATTCGCGCTATCGCGGAACGCCACGGAGGGCGTTCCCTGATATGGTTGGACCAGTCAAGGGTGATTGTTTCGCCTTGCGGCGGGTGCTTCATGGCGGATGTTTCACGGTGTTTAGGGAATGGCC
>DATKRK010000132.1:0-3157 GCA_035532215.1 Pirellulales bacterium
CTATCGCGTCGATCCGCGGCTCGGCACGGCGGCGGACTTCTCCGCCCGGCTCAAGCGCCGCGGCGTGCTGATCAGCGCCTTCGGCGGCCCCATGATGCGGGCCGTAACGCATCTCGACGTCAGCACGGCCGACATCGACCGCGCCGCCGAGATTTTGCGCGAAACGGCAAAAGAGAGCGACAGGGCAGCGCCGGGCGTTGCCGCGACGTATGGGTGAGGGAGAAGTCGGAAGTGGGAAAGGGGAGAGGCACAGGCGACGGGCGATCGTTTTCGAGAGGGCGGCGAACATCTTACTCCCTCTCCCTCTGGGAGAGGGCTGGGGTGAGGGCCAGCGTCGGCATGACGCCATTCATCCCCGAGTTCGCCGTCTGACTTAGCCAATCGTGATGCTTGGCGCCAGGCCGAAATCATTTCGCTCGCGGTCGCCCTCGGCTGACAGTTCCTTTTCAAACCGGCTGAGACTAGATTAGACCCTTCCGGCCCTATAACCGCCCGACTTCCTTCTGGCCGCCGATTCACTACGCGAGGAGCCCCGCCATGCCCCGATCGCTGAAGTTCTCCCTGGGTGCGTTCAGCCTATTTGCATGTCTTTTGACTCCGGCACTTGCCGCCGCCGAGGCGAAGCTCAAGGCCCTGATCGTCGATGGCCAGAACAACCACGATTGGAAAGCCACGACGCCGCTGTTGAAGAAGCACCTGGAAGACTCGGGGAGGTTCACGGTCGATGTCGCCACCTCGCCGCCGAGCGGGCAGAATATGAGCGGCTTTCAACCGGATTTCGCGGCCTATGACGTCGTCGTCTCGAACTACAACGGCGATGCGTGGCCCAAGAGCACGCAAGATGCGCTGGCGAAATTCGTGAGCGAAGGCGGCGGGCTGGTGGTGGTGCATGCGGCCGACAATGCGTTTCCCGAGTGGAAAGAATACAACCGGATGATCGGCGTCGGCGGCTGGGGCGGGCGAAATGAGAAGTCGGGGCCGTACGTCCGCTACCGCGACGGCAAGTTCGTCCGCGATCCGTCGCCCGGCGGAGGCGGCAGCCACGGCACGCAGCACCCGTTCATGGTGGTGGTGCGCGACGGCAAACACCCGATCACCGCCGGGCTGCCTTCAAGCTGGCTGCACGAGAAAGATGAGCTTTACGACCGGCTCCGCGGGCCGGCCGAGAACCTGACCGTGCTGGCCACGGCGTTCGCCGCAAAAGAGCAGCACGGATCGGGCGAGCACGAACCGATGCTGATGGTCGTCGACTACGGCCAAGGGCGAGTATTCCACTCGACGCTCGGCCACAGCCCGCAGGCGATGCAGTGCGTCGGTTTCATCGTCACCTTGCAGCGCGGCGCCGAATGGGCCGCGACCGGCAAAGTGACGCAGCACGAGCTGCCGAAGGATTTTCCCACGGCTGACAAGGTCAGCGTGAGGGAGTAGCGAGAGGCCCACCCTAGGCTTACCGTATCAGCGGCGCGACCGGACCGGGAGGCTTACGCCTCCCGCTCGCCAGCTCAGTCGGCGCCCGCTCCCCGTCTACCGTCTACCGTCTACCGTCTACCGTCTACCGCCTACCGCCTACCGCCTACCGCCTACGCCTTGCCCTTCATCGCGGCGGCCAGAATCTGCGAGGTGCTCTCGCGCATGATTCGCGGATCGACCGATCGGCCCTCGATGAGCGTCTTGCGGACGTCCTTGCCCGAGATGAACACGGGCTTTTCGTCCTTGTGCAACTCCATCAGATCGACGCGTCCGGCCGATTCGTAGTAGGCGGCGAAACCCACCTTGACCGGCTTGATCTGCAAATCGCCGGCCAGCTTGTCGAAGATCTCCTGGGCGTCGAAATCGCCCCAGATCGCCGTGCCGTCGTGGTACGGCGCGTCGGCGTGCTTGCGGCCGATGACAATGTTGGTGAAGCCGAAGTTTTGGCGATAAATCCCGTGCATCACGGCTTCCTTCGGACCGCCGTAGAACATCTTGATGTCGAGGCCCAGCAGAATCACGCGGTCGGGCACGCTTTCCTTGCGCGGCCCCCAAAGGCTCGCGTCGCTGTCGCCTTCGCCCAACTGCCGCCGGTCGATCAGCGCCTCGTAGGTTTCCATCCGCACGTCGGCGTGTACGTCGTCGCCCTTGGTCTCGCCGATCAACGGGTTCAAGCAGGCGCCGGCGTTATGGCCGTCTTTCAGCAGTTTTTCCAGGCCGTAGACCAGCGCGTACTCGTGCGCGCGGTGCAGCGGGTTGCGAGTCTGGAAGGCGACGACGCGATCCCAACCCTTCGAGGCCAACAGCGAACGCACCTCGCGCGGCGAAAGCACGTACTTGCCGAACTTGGGATGTTTCGGCTGCGGCAAAACGCGAATCGTGCCGCCGAGCAGGTGGGTTTTGTCGGCGTCTCCTTTGAGCACCATGTCGGCGCCGGGATGATCGGTGCGCTCGGTCAGGTAGACGCTCTTGAGATATTCGGCTTTATCCCAGGGGAAGACGTCGGTGATATCGAGCGAGGCCACGACTTCGCCCTTGCCGTTGGTCAGAGCCACGCGCTGGCCGGTGGCCAATTGATCGGCCAACTCGCTCGTGACCGGCAGCGAAAGGGGAATCGTCCAGGCGTAGCGTTTTCCGCCGTGTTCGATGTAGGCATGATCCAGCACGCAATGATAGGCGGCCGAATCCATGGGGCCGGTCAGGGGGCTGAGCGCCCCGTCGCCAAAGCGATACACGGTCGACAAATCGGCGTCGGAGACGGGGACCTTGGTCAACTTGGCCGCCAGCGCCTTGAAGGCTTCGATTTCGCCGGCAGGCACGGTGCGGCAAACGGGTTCTTTCAATCCGCCATGGGGCGGGGGCAGCTTGGACATCGCTTCATTCCTTCCGGCAAACAGCGTCAAGATTTTCCAATCGGGATAAACGGGCCAGTATAAGGAAAATCGCCGGCGGCGAAAAGGCGAAGGCTTGCAATCGGGTTGAGTCGGGCGCAAGTAGACATTCGCGGCAAGAGCCTGTAGGGCACGCCCTCTGTGGCGTGCCGTACACCCGGGAATCGCGCCGATTCGCGCTATCGCGGAACGCCACGGAGGGCGTTCCCTGATATGGTTGGACCAGTCAAGGGTGATTGTTTCGCCTTGCGGCGGGTGCTTCATGGCGGATGTTTCACGGTGTTTAGGGAATGGCC
>DATKRK010000133.1:0-7732 GCA_035532215.1 Pirellulales bacterium
TTTCCATCGAAGGCTTCGACGGCTTCGTTACCTCCACCGCCGCTGGTGATTACTTCCGGCTGGAGCGACCAGTTGCCGGGCGGGCCCTTCACCCGCTGGGAAACCAACACCTTTCCACGGCGCACTGAATAATCCGGGCTAATCCTCTGCGAACCTGCCTCGGTGTGTCGGACCGATGCAAGTTGCGCAATTGCGGTTGCGACTTCGGTCGATTATTTCACCAATGCAGGTAAACGTGTGCATGGATGCCGGCGGTGGGCCGGACCTGAGCGCGAAGCGTTTACTTGATTCGCCGCCCGTCGACCATCAGAATAGCGCTGCTTCGTGTCGGCGCGAGCACTCAGGCGGATGTCATCGAGAAGTCGCCGTGTTGGGTGCGATGGTGCTGCAATCGGAGTCGGCCGAGGCAGTAGGCTAACGGCGCGAAGAGGTCGGCATTCCAATTCAGCCTTCCGAGCGGCGAAAGTTCCAACATTCGGGAGTTCACATCATGGCAATCGATGACGTGCACCTGATTTCAAAACGCGGAAGCGCACCGCCAACGACGGTTTCGCTCGATGTGCGCTCAGTCGCCGCGAATCTCTACGACATCGACCGCCCGCTGAAGAAAGCGGGACGGCCCGAATTGAAACCGTTTTTCGGATCGGATGGCGAGACGTGGCTAAAACCCGGCGATGTGGTCAGCGCATTCGAAAGTGCGCGGGAGTTTTTCAACGACGATTCATTGGACGAAATCTTGTACGAGGTCGTCGCCGAACAATTAGGTCCTGCCATTGACGTCTTGCGAGCGCTTCCCAAAGATGCCGTCATCCGCCTCGAGGTCGTCAAATCAAAACTGCGAAAACCCGCCAAACCAAAGCCCACTCGAACCCGAAGTTCCGCACTCGCGGCGGCTCAGGCCGCCGGCGCCGTTGTACCGGGCATGGCAAAAATATCCCTAAAGTTAACCGCGAAGCAACGCGAATACGTCCAGTTGCTCCTCGAAGACTACCGCTGCGACGCCGATCTCTGGGCGTTTCCTGACATCGAGCGAAAGTCGAGACTCTCCGAGATCGACCGGTATAGCGGCCTTATACTCTGCCCGGTTTATAATGAAACGTGCGTTGGTCGTGGTGCGGCCTTCCTCACCCGCCGGCCATTGAAGGGCCTGGAAGGCCGCCCCACATGCCGCCCAAGCGTCTCGTTGGCGCCCGCGTGCGGTATATTCACCTGGAATGCTTGCGGCGAAACCTGCGGGAGCAACAACCTGGACTCAACGACGAAGAATGCGAAGCGATGGTTGAAACGAGTCTCTTCTCCACCGACCTTCTCGAACGGGGGCTGGCAAGACGAATCGCCTTCAACGTGCTGAGCGACCTGCGCACCGCGCTGTCGATGGATGCCAGAATCAAATGGCTTGAACATCGACGCTACCGAAGTAAGGACGGCAGTTACCCCGATGCCTGGACGATCCTCCGCGCGTTGGCCGCGAGAGACGTGGCGATAGCACGGCGTTTTCTCGATTTGGCTGACGGGCCTTTGCGGGGCGGGGCTCGGGAAACGGTACTGCTTTACAACGCGATACTCGGCATTCTTACGCAAGACGAGGCACTCCAACGCGACCTTGTCGGCAAGATCGCGAAGCAGAAGGCGCCGGAAGCCTACAAGGCCATCCTGAACGTCGTGGGCGGTATTCTCACCGAAGATTCTTCGGCCGTCGCCGCTGGTCTCACCCATGTGCTGGCGACCTTTCGACGTATTCCTCTCTACGACGAGGAGAAGATCATTAGCTTCGTAGCTCACGGGCTGGCCGAGTTGGCGCTGGAAAAGAACGGCAAGCTGCTGGACAAGTTCGACGTCGCACAAGGAATGCCGTGGGACGCCGCCCTCTTCGAATGGCTGCGTGGCGAGTCGTCGTCGCCCGTTTATCCCGAGCTGGCCAAGAAGTCTCCTCATCTCGACAAGTGGCTGAACCGCTTCGAGATTCCCGATTCGTGGGGAAAGCGCGACCAACAGAAGTGAAGCGATGTCCCGCTACTATGCCCTGACCGCGTTCGACTGGCAACCGTTTGACGACCTGGTTTCGAACCCGGCGTCGAGCGCGCACGCGAAGCTCGCCGAGGGGCTGATCGCCACCGGAATGATCAAGGCCGAGGCGCTCGCCGGTTGTCCTGAGTACCAGGAACTGCTCGGCGATTCCCTGCATCAATTGCTCCTGGCCGAGGAGTGGTACGACGGCGCCAGCCAGGAGGACCTTGTGGCCCGCGGCAAGGTGCTCGACGCGGTTTTCAACTCCAAGGACCCGCTCTGGTGCTATCCCACACGCGGCGAGTTTGCGGTGCTGTGGGAAATCGTGCAGCTTATCATCGGAACGATCGAAATCGAGACCGACGAGTCGCGCGACGAGGAGTGGTATCAACGCGAGGTTCCCGGTGCGGTTCCACGCACGCGCGAATTGCAGTGGCTGGGCAACCGCCCGTTTCGCTGCCGCGGTTGGGACGGCGCGGAGCTGACACAGCGCGAGTTCAAGACGAAGTTCAAGCGAAAGCCGTACAGCATTCACTCGCCCGAGCAGGTTGCCCTGCTGCAGGCCGACATTGCCGGCGCGGCCGACGAATGTCGCCGCTTGCCGTTCGAGGAACTGCGTGACGAATACGAATCGCTTGCCGGGCAGATCGACAAGGCAGTGGAGCTGGGCCAGGCGCTTTATGTCAAGCACGCCGACCCCAAGGACCTGCGGACGAGACCGCCCGACTATGTGATCGAGCGAATGCTCCAAGACGTCGGCATCCAGGTCGGTCCGCCGAAGAAAAAGACGTATGCCAACCCATTCTTCAATGAACTCCAATGCGGCGACCCCAAGGAGCTGGCGTATGTCGCGAAAGCCCGCGAGAAGGAGTTCCCCGCGCTGGGCGAAGACTGCGAGGCGCTTGGCGCTCAGGGCAATCCAGCGTTCTGTTACCGAATGTGCATCGCCAAGTGTACGTGGATCATCTACGACTGGCACTTCGGGTTTCGCGGCGCATTGCGGCCCGAAACAGCCGTGAAAAAAGGCGTTGAGATGTCGCTGAGGTATTTCAAGGTCGTCCGCGACCGTCTGGGCAAAGCGACGGAGACCCTCGATTGGACGGAGGGCGCCGCCTGGGTCGAGCCGTATTCCGAGGCGCTGTTGCTCGCGACCCTCGCGGGCTGCACGCACGAACGGACGCTGCTTTCGGACTATCTGCACTCGGGCCTCGCCGTCGAAAAGATGGCCCTCAAGCACAGTGAGGCTGCGATCGGCGTCGCGCTGCTCTGTATCGCCGCATCGTTCCAGTCGTCGCCGATGGATACGGCGCCGCTACTGAAACGGCTGCAGAAGTCTCGCAAGAAACGTCCGAAGCTGCTGTTCGAGGCCTGGCAGGCGCTTCGGAATGGAAGCCAAACGAAATTCACCGCGGCACTGGTCGATTCCACGGCGAACTTCGCCAAGACGACCGCCGGCGATGACCGGCCGCTCAGCGCCATCGCGTTGCAGGAATCGATTCTCGCCGGTTTGGCCCATGAACGCGGCTGGACCAATCTCTCCTTCGATCCGCCCGTCGCGGCGCGCCTTGTGACGCGTCATTCGCTCGAAATGAACGAAGTTCATTTGGACCGATCATGACTGCGAGCGCAGCTTTGCCAGTAAGTTTTCATAAACAAACGGCGCCGCGTTTGGCCCTGGCGGGGTCGACCGGTAGGATTTTTACGTGGCCCGGGCGTTTACGCCTGGGAATCCGCGTCACAAACGCGATCGTCGTCCACCGGCTAGCCCGGATAATTCGCGGCCCGGCTATTACTTGACAAAGCGCTCGATGCCAACCCGAAGCGCCAGCGAGGTAAGTGCGTTGCTCCACCTCGCTTGCGCTTCGGGTTCGTGTGGGCCGAGGCGCCGTTGCTCCGCGGCGCCGGGCGCTTTCAGTTGCCTTCGGCAATCTCTTTGAGGCTCGTCAGTCTCAACCGCCCGAAAGGGTTGTGCATCGGACTTCCGGCGTTGCACCGGTCGTCGGGCATCGCCGCAACCCGGAAACGCAGCAAGCCGTGGTCGTCGGCCAACAGGTGTCCGTCGCCAATCGGCTTGTCGCCGGCCGATACGTAGCGGACGACTTCGATGATCGTCTCGGCGTCGCCATCCGCGCGGCGCATGACGATCTCCGGAAAGCCCAGCACGTGCATGCCCATCGTCCACATTTCGCGCTCGCCGCGGACGACGGAAACGAAGGCGAAGCTCAGCGCATCGGGGCCGCCGTCGTCGGCCATTTCGATCCAATCGCCGCCGCCATGAGCCAGCGCGCTGTTGTCGATGAACACCCCTGCCCCGCCTGCGCGCACGATGGCGGCGCCCGCTTTCATCATCGCCAGCGCCGCCTCCCTCGAACCGCCCGGGCCGCTCAAGCCGATATTCACCGTATAGCGGCCCACGATCGCCAGTTCTTCATCCGTAGCGGGCCGCCGGCAACTCGACTGGAAGATTCCGGCGAACTGTTCGTCGGGTGGCATCGCGGCCAGCTCGATCTCGACGCCGTCCGGCAGCACCAACGTCTCCGGCGTCAGGCGAAAGCCGGGCGGCATCCGCTGGAGCAGTTCACCCGGATGCAACCAGGCGCCGGGAATGCGAAGCGTCGTTTTTACCGAAGCGTTCTTCGCGGTCATCGCTCGGGCCCTTGGATTTCGAGTTCGGTTTTCCAAGCAAGATCGCGTCGGCGTGTCGGACCGAGGCGCATCATGACGCTGACAAGTGAAAGTTACTCTTGTTTGGCGTTGCCTTTGCGCGTGGATCGCTTGCGCTTCGAAACCGTACTTGTCGAAGGTTCGACCGCTGCGCGAGGGCCTTGGCCGAATTTCGGAATCTCGACGTGCAATGCCGCAAAGGTGTAGAGATCGACTTCGGAACTCTCGTTTCCAAAATATCCCCAGGGGCAATAGTCGCAGGAGTGAAGGAGTGCCGCCGCCGGAAGTTCCGGATCGCGATCCTCTTTGGATTGCCACGTTGATTCGTCCGAAGAGGGAGGCGGCTCGAGCCAGGTGATGCCAAAATCGGCTCGGTTCTCGGAACTCGCGCGAATCGGCAACGCCTTTTCGAGTTTGCACGAGTCCATCCGCCTACCCAATTTCGCTTTTTCTTTGCTCGTCGGGAAGCGATCGAGTTGCCAGGTCTCGTCGGCGCAGTTTTCGAACATGTAGGGGTTGAAGCTCGCGTTCAATCCGGCCTGCAGCGAGGTTGCCGCCACCAGATGGTCCCGCCCTTTGAGCAGCGTTGAAGATTGCCGGTCGATCGGGCTCTGTTGGCTCTGAAAGCGTGCGTCCTGGTGGTAGAGATGGCAACAAGGATAACCAAGAATTCCGCCCTCGGGAAGGAAACTCTTGTCAGCCAGCAGGGTCTGCCAAGCTTCTTGAATTCGCGGTGCGAGGTCCTCGCCGGCGACATCGCGCGGCGGGGCGCCGCTCTCGCCGCGCCGCAGCAAGTAGGTCAACGTGACGCGCGCCCCGAACCAGATTCTTTCGATCTGATGATCCACGTCGCCGAAGAACGCCGCCCAATGAAGTTGAGTCGGCCTCTTTTGTTCTTCGATGGCGGATCCCCAGTCGTACTTCTGGACGACTCCCCGGTGACTCAGAACCAGGCTGCCGCGCCTGAAGCGCGACGGCAAACACACAACCAGCGTGCCCAACATGTCGGCGCCGCGCGGCGTGTCCTTGTGTGGAGCGAAGTGCCCGCCCTCGGTATAGACGTTGACCGTGTAAAGCTCCGCCGAAATGGGGTTCGGGTCGTGTGGAACGAGCTTTCGCTGAATCTTCTTCAGAATGCCGGCTGATTCAGGATCGAAGCCCTCGATTGAAAACGCTCCCCCTTCGGCCTTGAGCTGCAGGGCGTCGCGCACGTTCCGATTGTAGCGAGTCTTCTTGCCGTCGCCGAAAGGCGCCGGCTTGCAGTGTTCGAGCAACGGTCTTAACTCGCCCTGCTGCTCGAACTCGCTTTCCGCGCGAGTGACCTCGAAGCGGGTCCGATCCCCGAA
The DNA here is from genome assembly GCA_035532215.1 of Pirellulales bacterium. Taxonomy (GTDB): domain Bacteria; phylum Planctomycetota; class Planctomycetia; order Pirellulales; family JAICIG01; genus JAICIG01. The sequence continues at coordinate 6,018 of DATKRK010000133.1, forward strand.
GATAAAAGCGACGGGCTTTTTCGGAACACAAGTTCCTTCGCATGAAAATGGAGCAGTCACTCCATGAATTGCCAGCCGCAGATTCTCCAGGGTTGACTGAGCTTTCCTACTCATGGACTTCGATTCCTGGTTGGAGACCTTAAAACATGGGATCGACATGCCGACGCCGAAGGACCGTTCGTGACCATCCTGGTCGGTCAAGGCCTTCGGCCTGAAAAGCGGCCGACGCTATTCTATCCGCGCCATAACGGAGGTAAAGGCGACGGTCTGGGCGCGCGAGTTCCCAGCGCGGCCTTCGACCGCAACCGATGAAAGGGTCCGTTGAACGTGGACTCGGCTGGCTCCTCGATCAGTACTGCGGCCAGTGGATCGGCTTCGCCGAGGAAGGCCAGCCCGCACAGATCGTTCGCCGCCGGCGACCCGGGCTACCCAACGGCGGAAGCTGATCGGGCCGCCAAAGTGGTTTTGCGCGGGGCTGAGGCTACGGCGATTTAGCGACGCGACCCGTGAGATAGAGATCTCCTTCCAATCGCCGCCCGTCACCGCCAAACATTCTATACCCCGGCCGCGTGGCGAGTTTGGGCTTCAGAGCGGCTTCCAGGGCAGCCGGAGCAGTTGGGCAGTGACATTAGGCCGTCGGGAGCAGAGGGATCGCGTAGGCCGCGACATCCGGATCGACGGTGGCGACCGTCAGCCCATGCTGGAGTGCCTGGGCGACCAGCAGTCGGTCGAACGGGTCGCGATTGAGTGGCGGCAAGCGGGCCAATGGCGGCATTGCCCCCTCGTCCACCGGCAGGCTGGCGATCCCGTGCGCGTCCCGCTGCTGCGGCAGGTAATCGGCCGGCGGGCCCGGCAGGGGAAGTTTACCGAGCCCGTGCTTGATCACTGCCTCCCAGACCGACGCGACACTCAGATACACCTCGTTCCCCGGATCCTGGATGGCCGCCCGGAAGGTGGCCGGCAGCTTCGGGTCGGCGGTGATGTACCAGAGCAGCACGTGCGTGTCGAGCAGCAGCCTTATCGCCCCTTGAACTCGCGGAGCCCCTCGAACTCCCGGAGGATGTCCTCGGGGAGGGGGGCGTCGAAGTCGTCTGGGACGACGAATGCCCCGGCAGCCAGCCCGAACGGACGGGGGCCGGGCCGGGGAACGGCGATGGGCCGCAGCTCAGCGACGGGGCGGCCGCCGCGGACAACGAGGAGGTGCTCGCCGGCTTCGACCCGCGCGAGTAAGCCGACCGTGTTTTGTTGCAATTCCGTGAGGCTGACGGTAACCATGGGATTATTGTATCAGCGGCGGCCGGGCCGAACCAGCCGCTGCATCGCTGGTTGATTCACCCATCCTTACCCAGTCGCTGTTCGACTCACCCCCGGTCATTGAGCGAAAACAGCTTGTGGCTATTGCCCTCATCGGATCCAACGGCGACGACCGGTGGCCCAAGGCTGGGCGCGCGCAAGCTCGTGGCTGTCGAAAAATCCGCGCGGCCCGTGTTTTCCAGGCAATTTTTTGAAAAACATCTCCGCGAAGATGGCAACCATTCTCGACTTCGCGCGTAGAATACGCGGAGTTCTGGCTGGAACGGGGAGTCATCTTCACGGAGGAGAACGGGTGCGGAAAGCGTTTTCACGGCAGCAGCGGTTGGATTGTCCGAGCATCGGCGAGGTCGAACTCAATCTGGAGTGTCGTCACGAACTCATTCCCATTCTCAAGGGAGTGC
>DATKRK010000134.1:0-37742 GCA_035532215.1 Pirellulales bacterium
CCGCTCGTTGCACGCCGACCTCTGGAAGCAATCGCACCCCGAAGCGGTTCGCAATTACCGAACCGACGAGCGCCGCGACGCCGCCGACCGGCGCCGTCGTGCTCAGCGACGGCTGGCCCAGAATTCTCCCGACCCCCGCCCCTAGCCCCGCCCGCCCCAGAGCCACCTGGCGCCGGTGTACGGTTACCTTGTAACGGCCATACCTGGCTTCTACCACGTTGGCGGCCAGCCCGCATTAGATTGCCCAATTCTCGATGCGGATGCCGGAAATTGCTCCGAGGTCGGAGTCCTTCGTTACGACCACGCAGTTGGGCAGCGTTCTCGCGACCGCGCAGATCTGCATATCGATTTGCTGGATCGGACGACCCGCGCGCCGCAATTCGGCAAAGATGCGACCGTACTCTTCCGCGGCGTCGGCCGTGTAAGGCCAGACGATGAGCTTCGACAGCGCGTGTCGCAGGCTTGCCAAGTTCCGTGCGCGGCTGGAACTGCACTCGACTCCGCTCCAGAGTTCTCCCAATCCGGTGGCCGTTTCGCCGGTTTGCAACCGCTCGCTCGCGTATGCCGTTGCGCCCCGCCTGATAATCTTGGGCGATTCCCGTGTCCAACAGGTATCGGCGTTTCACGGCGCGTCACCGCCGGGCATTTCTTCCATCTGCTGCCGCACCGCTTCGATGTTGAATCGCCGATGCGCCACGCGCCAGCGTTCGTATTCCTCGCGCTCGCCCTCGGCCCAAATCGGCGGCTCGATGGCTTCGACGTCCGCAACCCAGGCGGCAATCGATTCTGGATCGTCGCGCCATTCCTCCTCAGTCAGGCCGATTTTGTCCTTCCGCCCTACGACCTCCACGAGCAATTCGCTTCCTTCCGGCCAGTCCACGGGTTCAGCGGGCACGATCCGGCCGTTGGTCCACACCGCTTTGATAGGATGCATCGGGCGCCTCTTTTTCACATTTAACTTGCGCTGACCATATTCAGATTATACCACGATTCATCACGCCGGCGGCGCCAACGCTACGGCTGCAATTCGCCCAGCAATTGTAAACGCAGCATGTTGAGCGCCTGCTTGGCGGCGCGAGATTTCAAGATCGCGGGATGACCGGCGAAGGGCGTCGAGCGGTGGATCACGCCCGTGCGCGTGGCAAGGCCGAAATAGACGCGGCCCGGCGGTTGGCCGGCGGCGTCGGAAGGCGGAAACTCGCTGACGGCCAGGCCGTAATCGGCGTCGACCAATACGCGGGAGCGCGCGGCCATCGCCTCGGCCACTTTCGCGCTGGCCAGCGGGTAGCCGGCCAGCAGTTCGGCCGGCAGGGCCAGTTGCTTGACCAAGGTCGCTGGCGCCGGCAGCAGTTCGGCCGGCAGAGCCAATTGTTTGAGCAAGGCGGTCGGCGTCGGCAGCACGTGCCCGGCCAGATAGCAACCTAGCTCGTCGGGCACGTCGCCCAGGCATTTGGCCACCAGGCCGGCCGTGCCGATTTCGGCCGTCGCCAGAGTCTGGCCTCGCTGCGCGAGCAGGCGGTGGACTGCGTGCTCCAACTCGTCGTCTTCATAGCCGTAGACCAGCGAGCCGAGACATTCGTGGATCGTGGCGATGGTCGGCTCCATCTGCTCGTAGCATTCTTGTTCGCTGGCGCCAGCGGCCGTAACCCGCAAGGTGATCGTGGCCTCGCTAACCGTAATGCCGACCGACGGCGTGCGGCCGCGGCGGATCAAATCGGGCAGCATCTGCTCCAGGTCGCTCTCGCCGACGCCGAAGCACTTGATGCGGCGATGGCGAATCACGCGGGCGCCGCCGGCCTGCACCGACAAGCGGCCGGCGACCGTCTCGTGCCACATCTCGATCATCTCCGCCGGCACGCCGGGCAACGCGAACACGCGCGACGGTCGGCCGATCGGAGGCGGCACGTCGAGATCGATGCCCGGCGCCGTGCCGTGCGGGTTGAACACCACGCGGGCGCCGGCCGGGAACATCGCCTGCACGAGATTCCGCTCGGGCATCTCGCGTTTGCGGCGCGAGAAGATCGCCTTGATGTGCGCGAGCGAACCTTCGTCGAGCACCAATTCCACGCCCAGCAGTTTGGCCAGCGCTTCGCGCGTGAGGTCATCGGCCGTCGGACCCAGCCCGCCGGTGGCGATCACCACGTCGGCCCGTTCGACCGCTTGCCGGAACACGCGGACATTGGCCTCCAGGTCGTCGGCCACGCATGTGTGGTAGTGCGTCGCAATGCCGATTTCGCCCAGCCGCTGGCTGAGCCATTGGCTATTGGTATCGAGTCGTTGCCCGCTGGTCAGTTCGTCCCCGATGGAAATCACTTCGGCGATCATACGGCGGTGCTCTTGGTGGCGGGCAAAGGATACATTCTGCCATGCCGCTGTGTTGCGTTCCAGCGACTGATCCACGCAGACAAGGAGGCAGACAGGAATGTCCGCCCTACTTTTGCTGGAGCTCAAATTCCCCGATTTCCCTGGCGCGTTAGAATTAAAGCGCTATGAGCCGAATCGAATTACCGATCGAAGGCATGACCTGCCAACACTGCGTCCGCACGGTGCGCACGGCGCTGGAAAGCGTGCCGGGCGTGCGGTCGGCCGAGGTCGATCTCGACAAAAAGCGGGCGGTGGTCGAACTGGACGAGGCGGCCGCCCAAGAGTCCGACCTGGCCCAGGCCGTCGAAGCGGCGGGCTACCACGTGGGCGACGGCGAAGGCGCTCCGCGGCAGCTTGTATCGCTGGAAACGCAGCGGCCTGGCGAGCCGGTGGCGTCAGCCTCCGGGTCTTCGAGCGGAGCGATGGCGTCAAGCGGAGACCTGACGTCGGACGACACGGAGGCTGACGCCTCCGGCTCGCCATTGAGTGACGCGTCCGGCTCGCCGTTGCGCGACGCTTCCGCCGACGCGGCGGCTTCCGAGCGGTTGCTGCTGGACGTGGAAGGCATGCACTGCGCAAGCTGCGTTTCGCGAGTCGAAGGCGCTCTCGAAAGCGTGCCGGGCGTGGCGGCGGCGCACGTGAACCTGGCGACGGAACAAGCTTCGGTCGAGTTCGACCCCCGGCGGGCGAAGCTCGACGATTTGCTGGCAGCCGTCAAGGCCAGCGGCTACAAGGCCAGCCCTCGCGGCGGACAGCCGCGCGGCGCCGATCTTGGCGAAAAGAATCGGCGCGAAGTCGTCGCCTGGGGCCGGCGCATCGCCGTTGGCGGCTGTCTGCTCGTGGCGCTGGCCTTCGCCATGTACGGCAATTTCGGTTCAGCGGCTTTGCGCGGCTGGCTGCAACTGCTGCTGGCGACGGCGCTGCAAACTTATCTGGGCTGGCCGTACTTCGCCGGCGCGATCGAGCGGCTGCGGCACGGCTCGACCAACATGGATACGCTGATCGCGCTGGGCACGGGCGCCGCTTATGGCGCCGGCCTGTACCATTGGGTCTACCCGGCGCCGCACGGCCACGGCATGTTCTTTCTTGACGCCGGGATGATCCTGGTGTTCATCACCAGCGGCAAGCTGCTCGAAGCGCTGGCCAAGGGCCGCGCCTCGGCCGCTATCCGCCGGCTGCTCGATCTCAGCCCGGCCGAAGCGAATTTGCTGGTCGATGGCCAGCCGCGGCGCGTACCGGTGGAGGAGGTCAACGTCGGCGCAACGATTCTGGTGCGGCCTGGCGAACGGATCGCGCTCGACGGCAAAATCGCCTCGGGCTCGAGCGCCGTCGATCAATCGTGGCTGACGGGCGAATCGCTGCCGGTCGAAAAGGCGGCTGGCGACGACGTGCTGGCGGGCACGATCAACGGCCAGGGCTCGCTCGTGGTTGAGGTCTCGCGGCCGGCTGGGCAAACCGCGCTGGCCCAGACGATCGAGCTGGTGCGAAAGGCGCAGGAGTCGAAGGCCCAGGTGCAGCGGCTGGCCGATCGCGTGGTGAGCTACTTCGTGCCGGCGGTGCTCGGCCTGGCGGCGATCACGCTCGTGGCCTGGGGGCTCGCGGCGAGCGATTGGGCGACCGGTCTGTCGGCCTGCATAGCCGTGCTGGTCGTGGCCTGCCCTTGCGCGCTGGGCCTGGCCACACCGACGGCGGTGTTGGTCGGCAGCGGCCGCGGCGCCGAGAACGGCATCCTGATTAAAGAGGCCCACGCCTTGGAGTTGGCCGGCCAACTGACGACCATCGTGCTCGACAAGACCGGCACCGTCACGCTCGGCAAGCCGCAAGTGGTCGAAGTCATTCCGGCTGCCGGCGGCGCCGCCGAAGAGCTGCTGAGCCTGGCCGCCGCCGCCGAGCGCTTGAGCCAGCATCCGCTAGCCGATTGCATCGTCGCCGAGGCCGAGCGTCGCGGGCTGTCGATCCCCGCAGCCGAAGACTTGCAGGTCGTGGCCGGCGCGGGCATTCGCGCCGCGAGCAATGGCCGCACGATCCTGGTCGGCAACGAACGTTTGCTCGAAGCGGCCGGCATTTCGGCCGCCGAGGCGGCGCCGCTCGTCGAGCGAATGCGCGGCGAGGCGGCGAGCCCGCTGTTGGTCGCCGCGGACGATCGCTATCTGGGGCTGATCGCGGTGGCCGACGCAATCGCGCCGCATAGCCGCGAAGCGATCGACGATCTCAAGTCGCTGGGCCTGGAAGTACACTTGCTCTCGGGCGATCACCGGCAGACGGTCGAGGCGGTGGCCCGACAGGTCGGCATCGAGCAGTTCACGGCCGAAGTGCTGCCGGCCGACAAACAGAAAGTCGTGCAGCGATTGCAGCAGCAGGGCAAAATCGTGGCGATGGCCGGCGATGGCATCAACGACGCGCCGGCCCTGGCCGCCGCCGATCTGGGCATCGCCGTCGGCACGGGCGCCGACGTGGCGATCGAAGCGGCCGAAATCGTGCTCGTGCGACAAGACCTGCGCAGCGTCGGCCAGGCGATTCGCCTCTCGCGGGCCACGCTTCGCACGATCAAGCAGAACCTCGGCTGGGCGCTGGTCTACAACGTGCTCTTGATTCCTTCCGCCGCCGGGCTGCTCGAACCGTTGACCGGCTGGCGCTTGCCGCCGACGGCCGCCGCCGCCGCCATGGCGCTAAGCAGCGTTTCGGTGGTAGCCAATAGTTTGCTGTTGAGACGCAGACGGTTGGATTGACGCGTGGCGAGTTGGGACCGTTGCGAATTGGCGAGCCGGAGGCGTTAGCCTCCGCGTCGGCCGTAAACGAGATTGTGATTGCTGCGTCACCGGGGGGCTGACGCCCCCCGCTCGCCACAGAGTCGCTTGCTAACCAAATAGCGCATCAAGCGGACGGCCTTCGGCCACGCGATATGGGCGGCCCAGCGCGTCGCGGACTTCGGTCGTCTCGTCGATGCCGAAGGAGGAGAAGATCGTGGCGGCCAGGTCGCCGGGCGTGACCGGATCGGCGTCGGGATAGGCGCCCAGCTTGTCGCTGGCGCCATAGACCGCGCCGCCGGCAATGCCGCCGCCGGCTAGCAGAATGCTGTAGCAATCGGGCCAATGATCGCGGCCGCCATTGCCATTGATTCGCGGCGTGCGGCCGAACTCGGCCAGGGCCACGACCAGCGTCGTATCGAGCAGCCCGCGAGCGTCGAGATCTTCGACGAGCGCCGAAAACGCCTGGTCGGCCGGAGGCAGCAGATCGTCTTTCAGCCGCGGAAAGTTATCCTGATGGCTGTCCCAGTTGGCGAGTTGGCCGTTGCGGATCTTGTCGTTCACGTTGACGAACTGCACGCCCGCCTCGACCAGCCGCCGCGCCAAGAGCAGGCTTTGCCCGAGCTTGTGCCGGCCGTAGCGGTCGCGGACCGCCGGGCTTTCCGTCTTGAGATCAAACCCGCGGCGGACTTCTTCGCTGCGCAGCAGGCGGAAGGCGCGCTCTTGATAGACGTTGAGCGGGGCGCCCGCGGCGATCGGCGCCGAACGTCCGGCGGCGATCGACGACAACAACTGCTCGCGATGCTCCATCCGCTCGGGCGAGAGATCGCCGGGCAGTTCCAACTCGCCGACGCGGAAGTTGGCGTTGCTTGGATCTTGCGTCACCTGAAACGGATTGTGCGCCGCACCCAAAAAGCCCGCGGTTTGGCCGGGAAGCATGACCACGTTGTACATCACGTGCGGCAGCGCCACGTGCGCCGGAATCTCGCGATCGTTCCGCCCCAGCCGGCTGAGCGTGGCGCCGTAGCAGGGAAAGTCGACCGTCGGGTCGTTGGCCAGCAGTTCGAGGTCGCCCTTGATCGGCGTGCGGCCGCAGAGCGCCTCGACCGCGGCCGCGTTATGGTTCCGCATCGGATGATGAAAACTGCGGACAACGGCCACGCGGTGCATCACGCGCGCGGTCTGCGGCAGGTGCTCGCAAACGGTCAGCCCCGGCACGCGCGTGGCGATCGACTTGAACGAGCCGCGGACTTCGGCCGGGGCCTCGGGCTTCATGTCGTACGTGTCGAGGTGGCTCGGGCCGCCGTAGTAATAGAGCAGAATGCAGGAGCGAATTCGCGCGGGCCGGGGCGAATGCGCGGCGGCCGCCTGCGCGGCTTGGGCCTGGAACAATCGCGGCAGGCTCAATCCCAGTCCGCCCGCGGCCGCAAATTGCAGAAAACGGCGTCGCAGCAGGCGGTTTTGGCAGAGCGGGTCGAGCGAGCGCATGCTCAGATCCTCAATTCAAGCCGAACTTCGAGCATGAGACGCTTCCTCCATCGCTCGCTATTGTCGCACCCAGTCGTCTCGGAGTCCAGTCTTTCATCTTGCAGGGGACGCGATCCTGCACCCGCGAATCGCCAAGCGCTAGGGCGCCAACTGCCGTTCCAAGAGCAGCACCGAGGTGTCGTCGTGCCGGCCGCCGCCGGCGGTGAAGGCGTTCGACTGGTGAAACAACTCGTCGAGCGTTTCGCCGAGCGTGCAGCGGCGGCAGCGCTCGAGCGTCTGCGTGAGTCCCGCCAGGCCGAATTGCGAATGCCCTTCGCCGCCGGGCATGGCCTCGACGATGCCGTCGGTGTAGACGATCAAGCGATGGCCGGGCGGCAGTTTGGTGGAAATCGTTTCGTATTCGGCGTCGGCGTAAATCGCCAGCGGCAGTCCCCCGTCGCAGCGCGGATCGCCCAGCTCGGTGACTTTGCCGGTTTCCAGATCCTGCAACAGCGGCAGGCAGTGCCCGGCCGAAGTCCAGCGCAACACGCCGTCTTCGACGACGCCGTAAATCAAAGTGATGAAGCCCTCTTGCTCCTGCACCATGTTCTGGGCGCAGAGCCGGCGGTTGATTTCCGCCACGAACTCGCTGGGCGACGAGGCCTGATCGTCCTGCAGCAGATTGATCAGCGTGTGCATGCTCATGATCGACATGCAGGCCTTGATGCCGTGCCCCGAGGCGTCGCCGACCAGAAACACCAGCCGCTTGGCGCTGACCTGGAACGCGTAGTAGTAGTCGCCGCCGGCAAGCACCACCGGCTGGCCGCCGCTGACCTGGATTTGCGAAGGCTCGTAACGAGCCACGATTTCATAACCGGGCGGGGCCGGCATGTGGCGCGGAATCATCGACTCTTGCAGCTTGCGCACCGAGTCGATCTCGCTGCGCAGCTTCTCGGCCAACAATCTCGAATGTTCGGCCCGCTTGGCTGCCAGGGCCGATTCGAGCAGCGTTTGCAGCAGAAACAGGTATTCTTTGGCCGGGTCGCGATAGACGTGGGCCTGTACGCCGTGGCCGATGAACCTCGACAACGGATAAATTTCGCCCGGCCGGGCCGCCACGATCACCGGAGTTCCGCCATTCAGCCGAGAAAGCTGCTGAAAAGCGGCGAAGGATTGTTCGGCGTCGGGAAAAGTGACCGGCAGCAGCACCACGTCGAAGTCGGCCTGCTCGTAGGCGGCCACCAGCGCCGCGGGCTCGTCAACGATCTGGACGAAGTTCTCGCCCGCCTCCAAGTACATCGTGAGCAGTTCGACTTCGTCTGCATCGTCCCAACCGACCAATACGCGCATAGCAATCCCCTGGTGCTTTGTGCTGAGGCGCCATCTTCGCGGTCCCGGCCGACAAGTCCAGCGTAGTCTGAAGCGAGGGCGTTGCAAATACTCTTTTTCGCGTATCACGCCGCGGCGGCGAAACCTGCGGTTTTCGAGTGTTCGCCCAGCCCGGCCCAAATGCCCAACAGGCCCAGTTCGGCGCCGAGCAGGGCGTCCAAAAACGTCTCAGCCGCCGCCGGCGCGACGCCTTGCATGAGACACGTTGCCGCGCCGCCGCCTGCCACCAAGTGCGTCGCGACCAGCCAGCTCAGGCTGTTCGGGATCAACGGCGCTGGCCGAGCATCAATCGCGCTTGGCATATTCTAAAAGCTATTTCGCGGCCTTTGTTGTTTTCGCCCCCTTCGCGCCTTTCGATGCAGGCTGGCCCGCCGCTTCCGACGATTTCTCGGCCTTGCTCTCGCCGGATTTGAAATCGCCCGCCTCGACGGTCGACAGCCGCTTGGGATCGATGTACTTCTGCAAGGCCGCCAGCACGTCGTCGGGCGAAAGGGCTTCGATCTTGCTTTCCAAGTCGGCGTAGAAGGCCATCGTGCGATCGACGAACAGCGTTTCGGCCAGCACGGCGGCCAGGGCGCCGTCGTTGGTGCGGTGGACCTTCTGTTCTTCAATATAGCCGCGTTGGGCTCGCGCGAGTTCGTCGGGCTTGACGCCGTCTTTGACGAGCCGCTCCAACTCTTCGCGAATGGCCTTCTTTACTTTCTCGACGTTCGTCGGGTTGTAGATGGCGTACAGCGTCAGGCTGGCCCGCTCGTCGAGCGTTTCGGCGTGCACCTGCGAACCGACGCCGTACGAAAGGCCTTCCTTCTGCCGCACGCGATCGCCCAGCCGCGACGACAAGGCGCCGGCGCCCAGCACGTAGTTGCCCGCCAACAGCGCCGGATAATCGGGCGCCGTATCCTTCATGGCGAACGTCAGCCCGGCGAAGTACATGGCATTGGCCTTGTCGGGCGTCAAGATTTCCTGGTCGCCGCCTTTGACCTGCGGGAAGTTCAATCTCGGCAGCCGAGCGTAAGACTTTTCGGCGGTCCAATCGGCGAAGATCTTTTGCAGAGCTTCGAGGCATTCTTCCGCGTCGAAGTCTCCGACCACGGCGACCTCGCCGTGCTGGGCGCCGAAATAGTCGCTGTAGAGCGACTGCATTTGCTCGCGCGAGAGCAGTTTCATCCGCTCGATGTCTTCCTCGACGGTCGGATAATAACGCACGTCGTCCTTGTCGTAGGGCGAGACGGTGCGGCGCAGCCGCAAGATGGCCAGCGTTTGCGGGTCGGTCAGTTGTTGTTCCAACTGGGCCAGCGATTCGCGGCGCAGCACCTCGAATTCGTCTTCGGCCAACGCGGGCTCGCGGAGCACCTGCTTGACGAGTTCGAGCGCCTCGCGGAACTGTTCGCGCTTGGTTTGCAGGGTGAACACCGCCTTGCCCGCTTCGCCTGTGGCGTGCAAGGTGGCCTGCTGCTTGTCGAGCGCGTCTTGCAACTCCTGACGCGAGAGCTGCTTCGTGCCGCGGAGCATCAAATGGGGCAGCAATTCGCTCGCGGCGACTTGTCCCTTGAGGTTTTCCAAGTCGCCGTAGCGCAGCGTCAGCCGCAGGGTGACCGTCTCGCCGCGAGTCTTCTTGGGCAGCAGGGCCAACTTGACGCCCTCGGGCAAGCTGCTGCGCTTGACGTGCTGTTCGATGTTTTCCGGAGAGACGTCGAAGGCTTCGCCCGCGGCGATCGTTTCGCGGCCCTTGTAGTCGGCCAGCAGTTTGCCCAGGTCGGGCGTTTCGGGAATCGGCGTCTTGACGCTCTTTTCGCTGGGAATGAACATGCCCACGGTGCGGTTGTTCGGCTTCAAATACTTTTCAGCGACTTCCTTGACCGCCTCGGGCGCGACTTGTTCGAGGCGATCGCGGTTCAGGAAATAGAGCCGCCAGTCACCCTGGCTGGCCCAATCGCTGAGCTGGACCGCAATGCGGCTGGTGTCGCTGGCGGCCTGTTCGCGCTGCTTGAGCAGTTTTCGAACGGCCCGCTCGACTTCCTCCGCGGTCACTCCCTCGCTGCCGACCTCTTCGGTCGTCTCGAGCAAGATCTCCTTGACCTCTTCCAGCGAGTCGCCTTTTCGCACCTCGGCTTGCACTTGAAAAATGCCCGGGTCGTGGGCGCTCAAGGCGCCGGCGACGACGGCGGTCGCTTTGCGAGTTTCGACCAGCGCCTTGTACAAGCGGCCGGAAGGCGCCGCGCCGAGGATCTCGCCCAGCACGTCCAACGCCGCCGAGTCGGGATGCCCGCCCGAGGGCGTGTGATACATCGCGCTCGTGATGCCCACGTCGCCCACGCGCCGCAAGGTGACTGTCCGCTCGCCGTCTTGAGGCGGCTCTTCGGTATAGGTCTTGTCCAACTTGCGCTCGGGCCGCGACAACTTGTCGAAATACTGCTCGATGTACTTCAGCGCCGCGTCGCGGTCGAACTTGCCGGCCACGACCAGCATCGCGTTGTCGGGCTGATAATACTTCTTATAGAAGGCCTGCAAGCTGACGATCGGCACGCGTTCGATGTCGCTGCGATTGCCGATCGTCGATTTGCCGTAGTTGTGCCAATCGAAGGCCACGGCCATCAGCCGCTGGTCGAGCACCCGCTCGGGCGAGTTCTCGCCGCTTTCGAACTCGTTGCGCACGACGGTCATCTCCGAAAGCAGATCTTCGTGCTTGACGAAGCTATTCAGCAACCGGTCGGCTTCCAGCCGCAAACCGAATTGCAGGTTTTCCTCGCTGGCCGGCATCGTCTCGTAGTAGTTCGTGCGGTCGAGAAAGGTCGTGCCGTTGAAGTGGGCCCCGCGCTCCTGCAGCACCTTGGGAATTTTCGGGTGATCGGGCGTGCCCTTGAACAGCATGTGCTCCAGCAGGTGAGCCATGCCCGCCTCGCCGTAGCCTTCGTGCCGCGAGCCGACGAACACGGTCAGGTTGACGGTCACGGTGGGCTTCGAATCGTCGGGATAGAGCAGCACCTGCAGGCCGTTGTCGAGGCGGTATTCGGTGATGCCTTCGATCGCGCGAAGTTCCTTGATTTCGGCCGCCGCCGGCCGCACGGCGACGGCTGCGACAATCAACCCCACGAAAACGGCGACGGACGATAAGCGAAGCAGGTTCGGCATGCGTCGACCCTTGTGTTTTGAGTAAAGCTCGCAGGCCGGCGGAAGCGGCCTATAGCCGAGATTATACGAGTTCTTGGCAAGCGGGAAACCCGAGTCGACCGCTTGTCAACGCTAGCCGCGTAGCGGCGATATAATGTAGCCAAGGGCGCAAGCCCTTGGCATCCATCGATTGACAAACCACTAGTGCATTGTCAGGTCTAGGAATTGGGGTAAGCAATTTCAAGCAGCGCGGGGTGGCTGGCGGCAGAGCGAAGCGATGCCCCAGCGAACTGGGGCTTCGCCGAGGCTCAGTCCCAGGCGCCCGCCTACCCAAAAATCAAGACCTGACAATGCACTAGCCCCGTAGGGGCGGCAGAAATGCGCTGACGCTTCGATCCTTTTTCCACCCGCCGAGTCGAGACCCTCCGATGACCGTCCCTGAAGCTGAACCGGATCGCGGCGACTTATCCGCCGCTTCCGACCAACCGCCGTCCAAGCGTTCGCTCGGCCCCTGGCCTCTGCTCGGTCTGTTGGGAATTGCGGCCGCGGCCTCTGCGCTGGTATTTTTTAAATACCAGGCCGTCAAGCCCAGCTATGAACCGGCGCCGCCGCGACCGTTGGTGAATGCGCCGTATATTTCGACTTCGGCGGAAGTCGTCGACCGGATGCTGGAACTCGCGTCCCTTGGTCCGGACGACGTCGTTTACGATCTGGGCTGCGGCGACGGGCGGATCTTGGTGACGGCCGCGAAGCGTTACGGCTGCCGCTCGTTCGGCTACGACATCAACCCCGAACGCGTCGCCGAAGCGCGGGAAAACGCGCGGCAAAACGGCGTGGAAGAACTGGTCGAAATCGGACAGCGAGACATTCTTACTCTCGACCTGAGCAAGGCCACCGTCGTCACGATGTACTTGCTGCCACGGCTCAACAAGGAACTTATTCCGCAACTCGACAAGCTGCGTCCCGGCGCCCGGGTCGTTTCGCACGCCTTCGAGATCGAGGGGCTCGTGCCCGACCGCAGAGTCGAGGTGCTCAACGACGAGGGGCAGCTCGAGACGATGCTCTATTTGTTCACCGCCCCGCTCAAACATCGTCCGTCCAAGTAGACGCGGGGCCCTTGCCGCGTTCCGTGTTTGTAGACGCAGCGCCCTTGTCGCATTCGACTGCACCCGCCCCCGCCCCAGCCAACTTGCTTGAAAGCCGCCTCGCGGGCTTTCATACTAATGCAGTTCGAGTCCCAATCTCGGGAACCGCTGCTATGTCTCGACCGACCGTCAACCGCCGCACGTTCGCCAAAAGCATCGCCAAACGCATCGCGGCCGGTTCGCTCGCCGCCGGCCCGCTGGCGCTGGGCGCGCCGCTCGTCGCCGCCGAACCGCAAAAATCTGCCACGCCGCCGGCGCCCGAACAACCGCCCCCGCCCGCCGAACTCATTTTGCAACTGCTCGCGCAGTTTTATCCCCGCCCGCTCGACGAGGCTCAGCGAGCCGAAATCGTGCGACAAATCGCCGAAGACCAGGCTCGCTCGAAAATCCTCAGTGGCTTCGCGCTCACGAACGCCGACGAGCCGGCGCCGGTGTTCGCCGCCTGGCGCAGCGAGGGCTGAACGATGGCGATCGCCGCGGAAACGGCCTGGCTCTCGATTCGCGAACTCGGGCGAAAGCTGCGGGGCAAGGAATTCTCGGCCGTCGAGCTGGCCGAATTCTTTCTCGATCGCATCGAACGGCACGGCAAGACGTTCAATGCGGTCGTGACCGTCACGCGCGAGTTGGCGCTGCGCCAGGCCGCCGCGGCCGATCGCGACTTAGCCGCCGGAGTCGATCGCGGGCCGCTGCACGGCATTCCCTACGGGGCCAAAGATTTGCTTGCCACCGCCGGCATTCCGACCAGTTGGGGCGCCGCGCCGCTGAAGGACCAGGTGCTCGACGAAGACGCCACGGTCGTGCGGCGGCTCCGCGAAGCCGGCGCCGTGCTGGCCGTGAAGCTGTCGATGGTCGAAATTGCTGGCGGGTTGGGCTACGAGCAGGCCCACGCCTCGTTCACCGGGCCGGGCTTGAACCCCTGGAACCGCGAGGCTTGGAGCGGCGGTTCTTCAAGCGGACCAGGTTCGGCGATCGCCGCGGGCATCGTGCCGTTTGCCATCGGCTCGGAGACGTGGGGGTCGATCATGACGCCCGCCGGCTATTGCGGCGTAAGCGGACTGCGGCCGACGTATGGCCGCGTCAGCCGGCATGGGGCGATGGCCTTGAGTTGGACGATGGACAAGCTCGGCCCGCTGGCCCGCACGGCCGACGATTGCGGGCTGGTGCTGGCGGCGATCGCCGGGGCCGACCCGGCCGATCCCTCGGCGAGCGAGCGGCCGTATCGCTATCCTGCGCCCGAGCCGTTGCGGCCGCCCTTTCGCCTGGCGACGCTGAAGGGCGCGACCGACCGGGTGCAGCCCGAAGTGAGGGCGAACTTCGAAGCGGCGCTCGAAGCCCTGAAGCCGCATGCGACCTTCACCGAGATCGAACTGCCCGAGCTGCCGTTCAACACGGTGGCCAGCACGCTGATCGCTTGCGAAATGGCGGCGGCCTTCGAGGGGCTGGCGATCAACGAGCAGATTTGGGAAATGACCGCGCCGGAGGACCGGCTCGGCCTGCACTCATCGCTGGCGATTCCCGCGAAAGATTACATCAATGCGCAGCGCATCCGCCGCAAGATTCAGCAAGCGATGGACGCGCTGCTCGCGCCGTTCGATGCGCTCGTCGGACCGACGCTGTCGACCGTCGCCGGGCCAATCGCCGTGAACTTCCGCGAATATCATCAGGCCTGGCCTGGCAAATCCAGCGGGGGCGCCGAAAATTCCTCGGGCATTCCGGCCATCAGCGTGCCCAACGGTTTTGGCGAGCGCGGCTTGCCGACCGGGCTCAAGTTCGTCGGCCGCGCCTTCGAAGAGAACCGCCTGCTGGCCATCGCCGCCAAGTATCAGCAACTGACCGACTGGCGCCAGCGGCGCCCGGACGGGCTCTAGCCGTGATTTTGGATTTTGGATTTAATCCAAAATCGGAAATCCAAAATCCAAAATCCAAAATCCCTCTGGGTCCGGGCCAGTAACGGTAGGGTAGGGCTCGCGCCCCACCCTACGCTGATGGCCGTTACGGCTCGACCTGCAAAGCCTCGACGCTCTGCTCGCTGGAGATGAGCAGCACGCGGCGGTCGCCAAGCTGCGCGGCGCCGAGGCCGCTGAGCGGGGCGCCGTAGTTCAAGCGGTCGATCGGCTCGCCCTTGGCCGAAACGATGTGAATCGAGCCGTCGGCGCCGGCAAACAGCCATTGGCTGTCGTCGCCCGGGAGCAGTTTGCCCCAAGCGACCATCTCGATTGCCCCGTCGCGAGGCATGCCGGCCGGCAAGTCGTAGGTCCACAACTCTTCGCCTTCGGGGCCAAGGCCGATAGCGACGTCGGGGCCTAATTGGCGGTCGGCCAGTTTGTTCTGCGCGATGGCGCAAATCTCGGCTTGGCCGTCGCCGTCGAGATCGGCGGCGAAGACCAATCGCACGAAGCGGCCGTCGAGCACGATCGGCTTGCCGCTTTGGCCCGTGGAGTCGATCGGCGTAATGACGCCTTGCACGCTGGTGACCAGCAGCCTGCGGCGGCCTTGATTGTCGGGGCCGCTGAGGGCCAGCCGCAAGATGTTTTGCAGAGAATCGTTCGACCAGATCCGTTCGCCGGCAAGGGAAACGCTTCGTGCGCCGCCTGAGCCCCAGTAGCCTAAATTCAGTTCGAGCCGCCCGTCGCCGTCGAGATCGCCTAACTGCACGTCGGCAAGACCGTCGCGCGCGCCTTGCGGCGGGAAGGTCAACAGCGTTTTCCATTCGTGATCGAACACGTGGGCCTGTTGCATACCGCTGGCAGAGCCGGCGAAATAACGTTTGCCGTCGGCATCAACCGCCGTCCGCAGAAAGCTGACGACCGCGTCCGAGTCCTTAGCCAGCTCGAGTTCGTGCCGCGCTTTCACGCTGCCATCGGCGGCTAATCCGACGACGGCTTGCCAATTGTCGAGCACGAAGACCTGATCGTCGCCGGACGCTGCGGGCACGACCAGCACGTTGCCGGCCTTTTTCAATTCGTCGTGCTTCCAGAGCTTCGTCAGCTTGAGTTGCTTGGGGTCGCTGCGCTCGGCAATCTCGGCGTTGCGCACGATGGCGCCCGTCGGTTCGAGCTTTCCGCCCGCCTCATAAGCCGCGAACTTTTCTTCATACAGGTTCTTGCCGTCCAGCAATTTCTTGAGCTTCACCGGCAATTCAGTCGCGAGCGCTTCCTTGTACCCCACCTCGTAATCTTGCACTTTGCCGTCGGCGCCAAGAATGATTGTCGTAGGCAAGCCTTCCACTTCGAACACGCTCGTGTTGTAACGGTCGAGGTCGCGGTAGATCGGCAGCTTCAATTTGGCTTCTTCGAACTTGCCGGCCAACTCTGCGTCGGACACTTCCGGCGCGTCGGTGCTGACTGCCAAAAACATGATCTTGTCGTTGTCTTTGAAGTCTTCGTACACGGTTTGCAAATTCGGCAGGCCTTTGAAGCACCAGCCGCACCAGGTCGCCCAAAAATCGATGACCACGATCTTGCCCGACAATGCGTCCCGGTCGACGACCTTTTTATCGAGCGACTCGAACGCGAAGTCCTTGACGGCCGTCCCCAACAGCTCGTGCGGCGGCGGGACTAGATTGAATCGTTCGACGAGCTTGACGTTCAGCGGCATCTCGAATTCGAAAGCCGTATCGGGGATGATGCGGTCGAATCGCGCGCCTTTGAAGTTGGCCGTCAAAGACAACCCGACGACCTTGACTTGATCCTTTTCTTCCAAAAGTTCCCGGATGGGATCGATCGGATACTCCAAGCGACGCACAATAAACGACTGTTGATCGATCCACAGAATCAGCTTGCCGTCCTTGCGTTTCAGTTCGACGCCGTAGCAAGGGCGTTTTTCGATGTCCTTGGGTTCCAGCATTCGGGGCGACTGGGCGTTCTTGAGGATGAAATCGAGCGGGTCTTCGTCCAGCAATAGCCCCAACTGAAAGGGGGCGCCGGCGATCTGGGCCCCCAGAGCCGCCTGCAGCGCAGGATCGGAAAACAACGTCGGAATCGCCAATTCGGCTGGGGCGGCGCGATCCAAGACCTGGCCGGGCAAACCGGCGATCGTGGCGCGAAAGCGATCCCCGTCGCAAACGACGATCGCGTCGTAGGCGTGAATTCGCACCTGGTTTGGCCGCACCAGCGTGACCGAGAAATCGGCGTTTTCGTCGATCTGCTGATCGCCGATTTGGCCTCGCAGGGTGAACTGCCCGGCGTCTTCGTAAGTTCTTGCCTCTTGATAGGCTTTCGCCATTTTTTTCAGCACGTCGTTGGCGTTGCCCAGAGGCTTTGCCGGGGCGCCGTCAGAGGCCGAGGAGCCCGGCGAACTCGATGAGCCGCTTTCCGAGCAACCGACGGCGAACGGCAGGCCCGCCAGGGAGACGACAGCCGCGAATAAGGTGAAACGGGCGGAAATCCGCGATTCTGTCGAGACGCTCATCATTCGCTTTCTCGCGGCAAGGCAGGCTGCCTGCCGCGGCCTTTCCGATAAGATAGGGCTACATCATCCAGCGCTGGCATTATTGGTAACTTGCCTCGACAGGTAAAGCTCGGCTTCTTGACCATCTTTACGCGCCAGGGCTAAGATCCCGTAGGGCAGGCTTATGAGCCTGACTGCCGGGCCGGAAGGCCTGAGGCGTAAGTAGACGTTCGCTGAAAAACCTGTAGGGAACGCCCTCTGTGGCGTTCCGGGATGTGCGAACCGACGCGATTTTTGAGTTCTCGGAACGCCACAGAGGGCGTTCCCTACAGCGATGGCAGGCTGGAAAGCCTGACCTACTTTTCCTAAATGACCTGTATTATCCCCTACGGCATCGATTCCTCCGTTGATTTAGGCTTGGCGCCTCCGGCATTGCTGGGGGTGAGTGATCTGCCGCGCGGCGAGCCGCTTGCCGATCCGGCCGCCGAACTCGCCGCGGCACTAGCCGGCCCGCTGGGGTTTCCCCCTCTGGCCAAGGCGATCGTGCCGGGCGACCGGATCGTGGTGGCTTGGGACAGTTCGGCGCCTCAGGCGGGCGTGCTGCTGGCCGCATTGGTCGAGTACCTGATCGAATCGGGCGCCGACGCGGGAAATCTCACGGTCCTCGGAACCCAAACCGACAGCGACGCCGATAGCGAAGACCCGCGAGATTGCTTGCCCGAGACGTGGCGCGAGCAAGTCGCGCTGGAAATCCACGATCCGGCGGCAAAAGCCCAACTCGGCTTGCTCGGGTCGTCGCACGAAGGGCGGCCGATCTATCTCAACCGGACCTTGTTGGACGCCGATCTCGTCGTGCCGCTCGGTTGCCTGAGAGCCGGCGAAACGCTGGGCTATCACGGCCGGCACGGCGGTTTGTTTCCGGCATTCGCCGACCAGAAGACGCTCGAACGCTATCGCAAGCCGCGCAGCGGCGCCGCCCGCCACGAAGTCGACCAGCGGCATCGCCAGGAGATCGACGAAATCGGCTGGCTGCTCGGTACGCAGTTCACCGTGCAAGTCGTGCCCGGCGCGGGCGACAGTCTGTTGGCCGTCTTGGCGGGCCACCCGACGGAGGTTTTCGAGCAAGGCCAGCGGTTGTTCGAAGCGGCGTGGAGCGTTCGGCTGGCGCGCAAAGCCAGCCTTGTGGTAGCCGCCGTGAGCGGCCGGGCCGGCTTGCAGACCTGGGAGAACCTGGCCCGAGCACTGGCCAGCGCCGGCCGAGCCGTGGCCGAAGGGGGCGCGATCGCCCTGTGCACCGAATTGGAAGCCGCTCCCGGTCCGGCCGTGGCCGGCTTGGGCCAGACCGACGATTGGCCGGCCGTATTGCGGCGAATTCGCCGCGATTGCCCGGCCGACGCGCTGGTCGCCGCGGAATTCATCGAGATTTGCGGCCGAGCCCGGGTGTATCTGCTCAGCCGCCTGGAGGAAACCACGGTCGAGGAACTCGGTCTCGCGCCGGTGGCGAGCGTGTCCGATCTGAAGCGCCTGGCGGGTCGGCACGAGTCGTGCATCGTGTTGGCCAACGCACAGTACGTACGCGTGACGATTGACGAGGACCAGCCCGCCGATGCCTGACGCCGCCTCGTTGAATGACGCGTTGCGGGCGGCGGGCGCCGTATTTGGCGCCGCGGTCGGCGGAGACCAGGCGCTTCACTTCGGCGATGCCGCGGCCGAATACGACGCGCTGGCGAAGGCGGCGGGCCTCGTCGATCTCAGCGCTCGCACGCGAATCGAGCTGAGCGGCGAAGACCGGGCCGCGTTTTTGCACAATCTGTGTACCAACGAAATTCGCAAGCTGCCGCCCGGCGCCGGTTGCGAGGCGTTTCTGGCCGACGCTCGCGGGCACGTCCTGTTTCACGTGTTCGTCGTTTGCCGGCCGGAGTCGCTTCTCGTCGAAACCATGCCCGGAGACGAAGCGAGACTGCTGGCCCATTTGGACCGCTACCTGATTCGCGAAAAAGTGACGCTCGCGGCTCGCAGCCAGGAAACCAGCGAATTGCTCGTGGCGGGGCCGAATGCCGCCGAGATTTTGGCCAGGCTCGCGTCGGTCGCTTTGCCGGAGCCAAGGCTCGGCAGCGCCGAGATCGATCTCGCGGGCTGCCAGGCGCTCGTCGTGCGCACGGAGCTGATCGGCGCCGGCGGCTTTCTGGTCATCGGCGATCGAGCCGATGGCGAGCGGCTATGGCGGGCCTTGCACGCCGCGGGGGCTCGGCCGTGCGGCTTCGAGGCCTTGGAAACGGCGCGGATCGAGGCGGGCTTCCCTTGGTACGGCATCGATATCAGCGACAAGAACTTGCCCCAGGAGGTTGGCCGCGACGAATTGGCGATCAGCTTCGTCAAGGGCTGCTACCTCGGCCAGGAAACGGTCGCCCGAATCGACGCCTTGGGCCACGTCAACAAATTGCTCGTCGGCGTCAAGTTCGCGGGCGACGGCGCGCCGACGGCAGGCGCGGAATTGAAAGCCGCGGAACAAACCGTCGGCGAAGTCGCTTCGGCGTGCTATTCGCCGCGTTTCCAGGCGCCGCTGGCTTTGGCTTACGTGCGGCGCGGCCACAACGAGCCTGGCGCCAGGCTCGAATCATCGTTTGGTGCGGCCGAAGTCGTGAAGCTGCCGGGCGCTTAGCCGGCTCTCTCTGTCCAAGCCGCCTCATTCGATTACGGGTTCCTCTTCTCTGTTCCAGGTGGTTCTCAGTTGCGAGTTTTGGTCGAATGTTATCGTTCTCCACGAAGCTCTACTTGCCGGCATCAGCGTGTGCCACAGCCGAAACAGAGAAGAGGAACCCGTAACTGCACCAGCTTGACGTCTTGCCTCGCCTGCCAAAAAGCGGGACGATCTCTAAAGCTGGCGCCAAGCGTTGCCGGTGCAAATCCGCTCGCGGCCGTCGTATCCGTTTGCCGGCCCCTGCTACGCACCGAGGAATAAACAACTCTCCTATACAGAAGCCCGGTGGACGGTGATTTAGTCTTCGCGCATTTTGCCGACCGCTTCGAACAGCAACAGCGCCTGGCGGACGGGCTCGACGTCGTGAACGCGAAGGACTTGCACGCCTTGGCTGGCCAGAGCGAGCGCCACGCCGATGACGCCGGCCGTGCGGTCGGCTTGCTTGTCGCAGAGCACCTTGGCGATGAACCCCTTGCGCGACGGACCGAGCACGAGCGGGGCGCCCAACTCGTGGAAGCGATAACAGTTCGCCAACAGCGTGAGATTGTGCTGGTGGGTCTTGCCGAAGCCGATGCCCGGATCGAGGGCGATTCGCTGGGTAGCGATGCCCGCGGCGACGAGGGCCCTTTGCCGGGCGGCAAGATAG
Organism: Pirellulales bacterium; assembly: GCA_035532215.1. Taxonomy (GTDB): domain Bacteria; phylum Planctomycetota; class Planctomycetia; order Pirellulales; family JAICIG01; genus JAICIG01. The sequence goes on from DATKRK010000134.1 coordinate 19,960, forward strand.
GCCAGCACTTCAGCCACGACGTCCGCATAGGCCGGAGCGTCCTGCATCGTTTGGGGCGTGCCTTGCATGTGCATGGCGCAAACGCCGGCCGCCGTTTCGAGGGCCGCGGCCGGCATTTCCGGGTCGCCGGCCAGCGCCGTTACGTCGTTGATGATTTCGGCGCCGGCGGCCACGGCCGCCCGGGCCACGACCGCCTTCGAGGTATCGATGGAAACGATGGCCTCGGTCTGCTTCGACAACGCTTCGACGACCGGAATCACGCGGCGCAGCTCTTCGTCGGCCGAGACCGGCTCGGCATAGGGTCGAGTACTCTCGCCGCCAACGTCGAGAATGTCGGCGCCTTGGGCGGCCAAGCGCAAAGCGTGTTCGATCGCCGCCTGCGTGGAATAAAATCGGCCCCCGTCGGAGAAACTGTCGGGCGTGACGTTGACGACGCCCATGATCGCCGGCCGGCGCGTAAACTCCAACCGCCGCGTACGCAACAGCCAACTCGTCGCCCGGGCGGGCAGATCAAAGTCCAAGGGCGGGCGGTACTCGGGGTTCATGCGTCGCCAGCGAGTTTACCAGGGAGCTTCCATCATCGATACGATCTGCCGCGCCAGCTCTTGAATCACGGTTTGCTGAGCGCTGGTGATCGATTGGCCGATTTCGGGGAACATGTTGGCCGTGTTTTGAATCTGGTTCAGCGCGGCGGGGCCGGGGATCGACTGCGACGGCTGAACCAGTTCTCCCTTGCGATCGCGCCAATCGACGCTGACGTGAAATGTTTCCTGCAGCTCGCGGCCTTCGTTCGTCGGCGACAACATGGAGATCTGCTTGACGTCGCTCACGATGCGGCAATTCAACACGCTGTCGGCCTGGTCGGTATTGACGACTTTGAACGTCGTTACGTTGTCGATTTCCTTGATCACCGCCTCGGTCAGCCATTCGCCAAGGCCGCGGCGATAGCTGCTCGACTCGATCAGCGGAACGTAGACCGTGGCGATGTCGGCGGGGTAGAGCGATTTTCTCCCCCAGCGATAGCCGGCGCAGCCGAGCATGGCGGCCAGCGGCGAACCGATCGCCAACAGCGTGAAGTAGCGTCGGCTGAGTTGGCTGGCGGCGTTCTCGCTGGCCAGGCGAGCAAGTTCGGCGACGGGCGTCCCCATGATCAGCGAACTCCATGTTCGGCGGCAGGCAGTAATTCGGTGAGCCATTTGAAATAATCGTGCGGAACGGCCGGCAAGTCCTTGGTCTCCTCCAGCCGGTCCTTGGCCATTTGGTCGAACGCCGTGTCGGGAAAATCTCGCAGCACGTTCTCGTAATAGTGCCTGGCCGACCGGTAATATTTGATCTTGTAGTAGTATTCGCCCGCCTGAAACACGCGCTGGCCGCGCTCGAAGCGGATTGCCTCGCGGGCCTGCAGCAGCCGCTGGCGCTCATCCTTCAATTGTTCGGGGGGGAACGTGTTCAGCGTTTTTTCGATCTGCGCCTCGGCGTCGTTCAAGGGCGAGGCCTCGTATTGCGGCCCCTGATAGGCGCGCAATTTGGCGCGAATGGACAGCAAGTGCGCCGTGAGCAAGTGTTCGCTGTTGACGAAGTTTTTGATCAACTCGTCGTAATAAGACGCGGCTTCTTCGAAGCGGTTGTGCCGAAAGCAGTAGCTGGCCATCGCCATCACGGCGTCGTCCGTCAGGTCGCCTTGCGAATCGGCCAGGTGGATGTGGCTGTAGACAGCCTTTGCGTTGCCCTCCGGATCGAGATACGGCCGGGTCTTGTCGGTCAGATTCAGCGCGTACCACTTGTGGTCCTTGGCCGTCTGCTCCCAATAGCGGGCGATGGCGAACTGCCGCTTCACGACGTCGTTGAGATACCGCGAGTTTTCGTATTTTTTCAGCAGCTCGACGTATTTGTCGCTGGCGGCGTAGTAGCGATCGGTGAAAAAATAACACTCGCCCAGATAGAACATCGCGTCTTCTTCCAGGCCCGAATCGGGCCAGCGCGCGGCAGCCTCCTTGAAGGGCTTGGCGGCTTCGTCGAATTTGCGCTGTTCGAACAGCTCTTCGCCCTTGTCGAACGCCGCCTTGGCGACCGCCTCGTCGGGCCCGCGGCCGAGCGCGCGTTTGATGCGCTTGTTGACGTTCGACGGCTTGATCGTATCGAGCGTTTTTTCCCAAGCCGATTTCTCGTCGACCGACGCCTCTTTCTCTTCTTCGGGGATCAGGCCGATGATCGATTTGCCCGGCGGAGGCACGAACTGCGGCTGCTCGTAGCTGGCGGGCTTCACGGGCGAGTTTCCTGCAGGCGCGCCGTTTTGCGCCGTGGCGGCGGGATTCGGCAGCCGCGCCGCGAAAGGATCACTCGGCGCGCGCGCCTGCGAGCGGCAGCCGGCCGCAACCAGCGCCAACACGACGCAGAGCTTCGCCACGCTTTCGTGCATGCCACCTCTTCTACGAACGCCGTCAGCTTGCCAAGATTCCCAGATAGCCGTGCATTCTCGGGCGACGGCCCAACAGATTGCACAAATATTGATTGAGCATGCCGCGAACCTCGCCTCGCAAGGCGCGATCGATTGGCGCCTGCCGCCAGGTTTCCGAGCGCGGATCGGAGAATTGCTGCAAGATCCGCAAGCTTTCGACTCGCAACGATACGACTTGTTTCTTTCCCGGCCGGCACCGCGCGCACAGTACGCCGCCCGCCAGCAGCCCGAACGCCACCCGCGGCGTCGCCGGCGCCGCGGCGCCGCACTCGACGCAGGCGTCGAGCGACGGCAGGTGCCCTAGCGCTCTGAGCGCCATCAACTCGAAACGCAACACCAGCCCCGCCACCGTCGAGTCGCCCCTCGACAGGCCGAGCAGGGTTTCGCAGGCCGCGTCGAACAACTCGGGATGGGGATCGGCGTCGTCCGTCAATTCGTTCAACAATTCGGCGACGTAGTAGCCCGCGTAGAGACTTGTCAGGTCGCGTGCCGCCGCGCGAAATCGCCGTTGGAGCTTGGCTTCGGTCAGCAGGTCGAGCGCTTCGGATGATTTGCGGAGGAAGACTATCCGACAGAGGGACAGCAGGTCAAGGGCAGACTCGAACGGCCCCTTCAAACGCCGGGCCCCTTTGGCCAAGCCCCGCACCTTGCCGAACTCTCGCGTAAATAGCGTCACGACGCAGCTTGTCTCGCTGAACTCAACGACGCGAAGCACCAAGGCTGTGGCTTTTTCGGCGGACATGCGGACAGACAGGCGGCGGGGGGTCAGGCGAGCCGGAGGCGTCAGCCTCCGGGTGCGTCGCTCGGTTATCAGGCTTCAGGCATCGGTTATCAGGCTTCAGGCATCGGGCGTCAGGCGAGCCGGAGGCGTCAGCCTCCGGGTGCGTCGCGCTCGTTCAGGCGTCTTCGGCGTACTGCGGCGTGAGACCGAAATGGGCCAGGCAGGCGCGCTCCTGCCGGCGCATCTCGGAACGGGCCATAGGGTTCAAGTCATCATAGCCGACGAGGTGCAACGCGCCGTGGATCACATACAGCAGCAACTCGTTTTCGGGCGTCCAGCCAAAACGGGGCGCCGACGCGGCGGCGGTGTCGGCGCTGACGATGATTTCGCCCTCGAGCCAGCCTGCTCCCGCTTCCAAGACGAAGCTCAACACGTCGGTCGGCTCGTCGTGGTTCAGATATCGCCGGTTCAATTCGTGGATCGCCGGATCGTCGACGACGGCCAGGCTGATCTCGGCTTGCTCGACGCTTGCGCGGCTCAGGACCAGTTCAACGGCCTGGCGCAGCCGCGCTTCATCGATCGGCAGCGTTGGTTGCTCGTTGCGGAAGTCGATGTGGATCATCCGCGGCCGGCTAAGCGGTGCGCTGGTCGGGGTATTTCACCCGGCCGTGGTAGACGGCGGTCAGCGATTTGATCAGGCTGTCTTCGATGGTGCGCAATTGCTTGAGCGTCAGATTGCAGTCGTCGAACTGGCCGTCGAGCAGCTTTTTCATGGCGATATCTTCGACCAGGCTTTCGATCCGAGCCGGCGTCGGCTCGACCAGCACGCGGCTGGCGCTTTCGACCGCGTCGGCGAGCATCAACACCGCGGCTTCGATCGTCTGCGGCTTGGGGCCGGGATAGCGAAACGAGCTTTCTTGCACCAGCCCCAGATCGGGATTGGCCTCGCTCTGCTCGCTGGCGCGGCGATAGAAGTATTCGACCAGCGTCGTGCCGTGGTGCTGCTCGATCATGTCGATGATCGGCTCGGGCAGGTGGTGCTGGCGCCCCAGGTCGGCGCCGTCCTTGATGTGGGCGATGATGATCAGCGTGCTCATGGCCGGCACGAGCGAATCGTGGCGGCTGGCCTCGGTTCCCTGGTTTTCCACGAAATAGTGCGGCTTGAGCATCTTGCCAATGTCGTGGAAATAGGCGCCTACGCGCACCAACAGGCCGCGGGCGCCAACGCTCTCGGCCGCCGCTTCGGCGATCGAGGCCACGTTGATCGAGTGATTGTAGGTGCCCGGCGCCCGCCGCACCAACTCCTGCAACAGAGGATGGGCGATGTCGCCCAGTTCCAGCAGGCTGATCTCGGTCAGGGCGCCGAAGAAGCTTTCGATGAACGGCAGCAGCCCGGTCGTCAGAAAGCCGGCCAGAAAGGCCCAGAGCGCCTGGTGGGCGGCCTCCTCCAAGAGCGGTTTGGCCAGCGGCTGATTGTTGAGCATGCCGATGCCGATGGTCAGCGCCGGCGCGACGAGGCTGGAATAGAAGCCGACTTTGATCAGTTTCCGCCGCCCGCGAATGCGGCCCAATTGCACGACGGTCGAGGCGATCACGCCCAACAGCAGCAACAGATCGGCCAGTCCGCCGCCGCTGGCAACGGTCAGAATCAGCGCGGCGGCCAGCGACAAGACCATCGCCACCGCGCGCCCGTAGGCGATGCCGATCGTCATGGCGTACAGCAACAGCGGGATCAGTTCAGCCCGCCAAGGATCGACCGAGACGGCTCGGGCCACCACGATAATCATCACCGTGACGACCAACAGCGTCGCATAGCGGCGCAGGTCGGCGATGATCCGCCGGTCGTGCCCGTAAACGTAATATCCGCACAGCGCGAACACGCCCAGGATCATGGCGAAGACCGCCGACGAGCGCTCGACGAGCCGACGGGGGGTGGTCTGCAATTCGTCGATGAACGCCTGTTGTTCCTGTCGCAGCACGTCCAGCGTCTCGGGCGACAACGGCTGGTCGGCCTTGCCGATCGCCTCGCCTGGCTCGAAGCGGATGAACTTCTCGGTCTGCATGCCGATCGCGTTCGGATCGTCGATGTTGAAGCCGACGCGGGCGGTGATGTTTCGCGGGGGAACGTAGCCCACGTGATAGGGGAACGGCGGCCACCAGGCTTCGCTCGCGGCCCAGATGGCCGTCACCGCCGCCAGGCAAAGCCCGAGCCGCACCAGCACTTCCTTGCGGCGCAACTGATTCCACAGCCGGGCCGCCAGGCTGGGCGAGATCGGGAAAGTCGAGGCGCCGGCCGAACGCGGGCGCTTGCGGGAGACGTTGGAACTCATCCCTCGGAACGCCTCTTGCCCGGCTCTTCGTCGTAAGCCCGGACAATGTCTTGGACCAGTCGATGACGCACGATGTCGGCCGCGGTCAGCCGGACTTGCGTCAAGCCTTGAATGCCTCGCAAGCGGCGCATGGCGTCGGTCAGGCCGCTGGGCGTGTGGTTCGGCAAATCGACTTGCGTCGTATCGCCCGAGACCACGATTTTCGAGCCGCGCCCCATGCGGGTCAAGAACATCTTCATCTGGGAAACCGTCGTGTTCTGGGCCTCGTCGAGAATGATGAAGGCTTCGTTGAGCGTGCGGCCGCGCATATACGCCAAAGGGATGACTTCGATCAAGTCCTGTTCGGTGAAGCGCTTGATCTGATCGTAGTCCATCATCTCGCGCAAGGCGTCGAGCAACGGCCGCAGATAGGGGTTGATCTTGGCTTGCAAATCGCCGGGCAGGTAGCCCAAGCTTTCGCCGGCCTCGACCGCCGGGCGAACCAGCACGATCTTGCGAATTCGCTCTTGCTTGAGCGCCGCGACGGCCATCGCCACCGCAAGATAGGTCTTTCCGGTGCCGGCCGGACCGGCGCAAAGCACCAGATCGTAATCCTGGATGGCCTGGATATAGTCGCTTTGCCCGGCGGTGCGCGGCTGGATCTTGCGCCCGGCGTTGAGGACTTCGATGGTTTGCGCTTCGAGGCCCGTGCGTTTGCCCGTGGCGCGACCCAAGACGCGGGCGACTTCGTCCGCCGCCAGACTGCCTTGCCGCTGTACGATGGCCTGCAACTGTTCCAACACGTCGGTGGCTCGCGCCACGGCCTCTTCGGCCCCTTCGACATGAATCCGCTCGTCGCGCGCCGAGATTTTCACCCCCAGCGCCTCGCGAATTTGCTTGAGATGCTGATCCCGCGTTCCGAAGAGCGATAGCAGCGCCTTGGAGTCGACGACCGCGATGTTTGCTTCAGGCATCAAGCTGAACGTCGGCGGTCCGATCCAACCGGCGCCACGTTTCCTGCAAGGAATCTGCCACCACTATCTGGTATTTATACCTTAAACAGAATACGCAAAACTAGAACAATCCGTCATAAGATCGCGTAAAGGACTGCCCTTGAATATCTTAGGCTTGGCCGGGGCCGCCGGCAAGTCGGCGGTTTGCGGCCGAAATTCGCCTGTCGACGGCTGAAAACGCGAAGGCCGCGCGGCTTAGCGTTAGCCCTTGTCCGGCGACGTCTTAGTCTGCCCGCAAGCGGACGAGACCTTGTGGGGCGGCCTTCCAGGCCGTCAATCGCCGACGGGTGAGGAAGGCCGCCCCACGACCAGCCGATCGCATCCTCAGACGGGCGCGGTTCAAGACGCCTGGGATTCGTAAAGCACGACCAGCAGCACGTCGGACGGCGGAAACTCGCTTTTCGTCAGACCGTGGCCGCCCTGGACATTGGCGGGGCTTTGCGGCGCGATGTTGCCGACGATCTGCTTGACGGTCGCCTTCGATGCGGCCAGCCAGGCGTTGATCTCGGCTTCCAGCGAAGCCAGATCGTTTTCAACCCCTTTGAAGATTTTGATCTTTTGCATGTCTGTCTTCCCGCGAAAGCCCTAACCCGGATTATTCACAGCCCGGCTATTACTTGACAAAGCGCTCGATACCAACCCGACGCGCCAGCGAGGTAAGTGCGTTGCTCCACCTCGCTTGCGCTTCGGGTTAGTGTGGGCTGATGAATAATCCGGCCTAGACCAATTTCAAGGCCCAGCAGAGATAGGCCACTGGCGCGGCGAGCAGCACCGAGTCGAGCACGTCGAGCACGCCGCCGAAGCCGGGCATCCAACCGCTGGAATCCTTTTGCCCAAGATCTCGTTTTAGCAGCGATTCTGCCAGATCGCCAACCACGCCCGCCAGGCCTACCAGCACTCCAAAGCCCAGCCAGCCCCAAGCCGGCGCTCCGCGCGAGGCGTTGGGAATCATCAGCGGAATCAGTTTTTCGAACGCCAGCCACGAGCCGAAACAAGCGAAGGCCAAACCGCCGGCCAGCCCCTCGAACGTCTTGCCGGGGCTGAGCAAGGGCGTCATTTTGTGCCGTCCGATCAGCCGGCCCACGGTGTAGGCGCCCGTGTCGCACATCTTGACCACGATCACTAGCGAGACGAGCGCCGGAATGCCCCACACGCCCCCATCCAGGAATCGCAACTGGATGGTGAAGCTCAAAAAGATGCCGACGTAGACCAACGAGAGCATGGTCGCCGCCAACTGCTCCGTGACTCGTCCGGGTCCTGAATAACGCTGCAACTCGCCGGCAAAACCCGCGATCGCGGTTAAGGCCAGCGCTGCCATCGGCCAGCCGAATGGTCCCAGATCTTCGCCGACGCCCTTCACCTTTGGCGCATAATTGGCGGCGAAGATGAAAGCGTTGCCCAGATAGATGGGCCAGGTCAGCGGGTGGAGATTTCGCGAAGCGAACAGTCGCAGCATTTCGCCGCTGGCCAATGCACTGAGCGCCAACCCCAAGGGCAAGAGCCAGATGCCGGGCGTCTGCGCGTGAAAATCGGCCCAGCACAAACCCGCCAGACCCGCGGCGAAGAGGACTCCCAGCAGTAGTCGCCAACTGAGCATTTCGGTCGTTCGAGTGAAGTTCGGGCCAGCTCGCCCTGCACGCTAGAGAAAAGCAGGCCACACGGTAACTTGGGCGCCGAATCCTCGCAAGCGCAACGCGGAATGCGCTGGCCGCCGGCGAGCCGGAGGCGTCAGCCTCCGGGTTGAACCGGCAACACGGCCTGCTTATCGAACCATCACCTCGCAGCAATCGCCGCGCAAGGGTCACGTCGTGGCTTGGCGCCACCGGGCGGCTGACGCCCCCCGCTCGCCTGAGATGCGAACGGCTTCCGCTGCACGAAGCCTAAGCCCAACGACTACGCGTTCAGTCCTCCAAACCGCCGGTCGCGGGCGGCGAAATCGCGAATCGCGGCCTGCAGGTCGGCTTCGCGAAACTCGGGCCAGCAGTGCTCGGTGACCCAAAGTTCCGCATAGCTGATCTGCCAGAGCAGGAAATTGCTGATTCGCATCTCGCCGGCCGTGCGAATCAACAAGTCGGGATCGGACATGCCGGCGGTGTAGAGATGCTCGCCGATCGTGCTTTCCGTAATCTGTTCCGGGGCGAGCCGGCCGTCGCGGACCTCGCGGGCGATGGCCCGTACGGCATCGGCCACTTCGCCGCGGCCGCCATAGTTGATCGCCAGGCAAAGCTGCAAGCCGGTGTGGCCGCTGCTCAGTTCGATCGTTTTATCCATTTCCCGCAAAACGCTCTCGGGCAGTCCTTCTCGACGGCCGATCACGGTCAGCCGGATATTCTCGTTGACCAGCGTGGTCCGCTCTTCGATCAGGTACTGCTCCAGCAGGTGCATCAGCAGATCGAGTTCGCGCTGCGGACGCTTCCAATTCTCGCTCGACAGGCAATACAGCGTGAGCTGGCCGATGCCCAGCCGGGCGGCCTCTTCGGTGGAGCAGCGGACGCTGGCCACGCCGCGACGGTGCCCTTCGATGCGCGGCAGGCCGCGGCGCTGGGCCCAACGGCCGTTGCCGTCCATGATGATGGCAACGTGCCGCGGCCGTTTTTCCAGCGGCACGTCGATCGGGTTAGCGCTGGGGCTGCAAGCGGTCATGGGCGCCTGTCGAACTCCGTTCGGCGAACATGGTTTGGTCTCGGTCCGGGCCGACCGAGACGATCTCCACCTCGCGGCCGACGACTTCGCTCAAACGATCGAGATATCGCCGGGCATTCGGGGGCAAGTCGGCGATCGAGCGGACGTCGCTGATCTCCGATCGCCAGCCGGGCAACGTTTCGTAGACGGGCTTGGCCCGCCGCAAGTCGTCGACGTGGCTGGGGAACACGTTCACCTTGCGACCGTCGATTTCGTAGGCCGTGCAGATCTTGATTTCTGCCAGTTCGCTCAACACATCGAGCAACATCACCGCCAGCGAGTCGACGCCGCTGAGCCGCGCCGTGTAGCGGGCCGCGACGGCGTCGAACCAGCCGCACCGCCGCGGCCGACGCGTGACCGTGCCATACTCGTTGCCGCGATCGCGCAAGTGCTGACCGGTGGCGTTGTCTTGCTCGGTCGGAAACGGACCGCCGCCGACGCGGGTGCCGTAGGCTTTCACCACCCCGATGATCTTTTGCAGATATCGACCCGGCACGCCGGAACCTGAGGAGATGCCCAGTCCCGAGCTGTTGCTGCTGGTGACATAAGGATAGGTGCCGTGATCCACGTCGAGCAACGCGCCTTGCGCCCCCTCGAACAATACGCGGCGGCCGCTTTCCAGGGCATCGAGCAGGTAAGCCGTGGTGTCGGCGACGAACGGCCGCAAGCGCTCGGCGTAGCCTTGATATTCGCCGAGCACTTTGCCCGGCTCGATCGGTTCGAAACAGCCGGGCCCCGCCAAGGCGGCGAGCAGCTTGTTTTTGTGGGCCACGACGCGTTCAATGCGATCGCGCAGGTTTTCCCGGTAGAGATCGCCCAGCCGAATGGCATCGCTGCGGCCCACCTTGTCGCGATAACAGGGCCCGATGCCGCGCATCGTGGTGCCGATCGCCTCGCCGCTGGCCACCTCGCCGTCGGCCAGGCGGTCTTCGACCAAGTGCCAGGGAAAGATCAAATGGGCCCGGTCGCTGATCATCAGATTGCGGCTGACCTCGACGCCGCGCGAGACCAGGCCGTCGATTTCGGCCAGAAAGCTCGGCGGGTTGAGCACCACGCCGCCGGTCACCACGCACTGCACGTTAGGGCGGAGAATGCCGCTGGGGATCAGCGAAAGCTTGTAGGTTTGGCCGCCGGTGACCACCGTATGACCGGCATTCGCCCCCCCTTGATAGCGGACGACGACGTCGTGGCGGTCGGTCAGCAAGTCGACGATTTTGCCTTTGGCTTCGTCGCCCCATTGCAGACCAATCACGCAGGTTCCAGGCACGTCACAACCCTTTCACGCTTTCGGCGAACGCGGCGAACGGAACTCCTTTCGCTCCCTCTCCCTCTGGGAGAGGGCCGGGGTGAGGGGGAGCGGCAAAACGTCGAACACAACTTCGACGCCGGCAGCAACGCGCCCTAATCCTCTCCCGGAGGGAGAGGGAACCTCGTCTTCGCGGCAAGCACGCCCAAACTCACCAGTCTAAGGCGCCTGGAATAGCGGTCAAGGGCCGCAGGGCGGGTCGGTAGTGATACCATTTGACCGAATGTAAAGGAGATTCTCTGTAGGCAGCGCCCTCCGTGGCGTTCCATGAGGCGCGATAGACGGTGAACGCCGGGTTCACGGAACGCCACGGAGGGCGTTCCCTGATATGGTGCGTTTATCCTTGACTCCCGTTCAAATGGTATCACCACCGGTCAGCCGCTCACCCCCGCGGATACTGCCGGCAGTATTCGTAGAGGGCCATTGAAGCGGCGGCGGCGACGTTGTAGCTGTAGGGCAAGCCGTAGACGGGGATTTCGACGACCTGATCGAGCAGGGCCAGGATTTCGTCATCGAGCCCTTGCCGCTCGTTGCCCACGACGAGCACGCTTTTGCGCTCGAAGGAAAAGCTGTACAGCGACTGCGAGCCGGTCGTTTGCTCGAGCCCGACGAGGCGGTATCCCTCGCGTTTCAACTCGCGCAACTGGGGGGCGAGCGTGCGATGCACGCGAACCTCGACGGCCGACTCGTTTTTGTCGTCGTCGACGCTGTCGCGCGCGATCTTGTCGATGATTTTGGCCGTTCCGCAGCAGATGATTTGCCGCACGCCGCAACAACCGGCCGTGCGCACGATGCGCGAGAGATTCACGTTGCTGCGCAGCGGCGCGCAAGCCACGATCAATTCGCGGGGGCGATCGAGCGGCGCCAGCGGCTTGTGGCGTTCGTGCGAGAAGCCGGCCATGCAGAACAAAGAAAAGATGGCCCGGAAGGTCGTTCACCAAATCCAAGGCGACGGGCGCCGCCGCCTACGGACGCCCGTCGCAATTCAGAGCGCCTAAACGAGCTCTTCTTCCGGAGCGTAGCTGAGAACGTAGTCCTCGAAGCGAATTCGCCGCTCGTCTTTGGGAACTGCGGCAAATACCAGATCGAGCAGTTCTTGGAAACGGTGCGGCAACAGCCGGTAATAGTTGTGCTTGCCTTCACGCCGCGATTCAATCAATTCAGCCACTCGCAACAGCGCCAAGTGATGACTGACCGCCGGCTGGCTTTGCTTCAAAATGTCGCACAAGGCGCGAACGTGCAATTCGCTGGTCCGAGTCAGGTACAGCAAAATGCGCAGCCGAGTTTCGTCGGAGAGCAACTTGAAGACCTTGACCATGTCCTTGACGATCGTTTCAGGGACCTCGGGCAAGACGGCGACACACGCGGCTTCCCCATTATATTTGCTAATCATGTTTCTCCTGTTCTCCTCCTTTGTGAGAGTCTTGCAAGAAAGGCTCGCCCTCCTGGCCCTTTCCCGATACGGAACCGTTCCTCGCCCCAGCCGCATCTCGACACGACTCCTTCCGTCCCAATCGTCCATTCGACGAACCAGCGCAGCCGCCCGAGCGTTATGAAATATTCCCCGCCGCCTGTTCGTCTCGCTACACAGCGAGTCAAAAGCAGCGTGGCTTCTCGATGACCTGTTTGGCGTCGTACCCACGAATCCTGGAGACATGACCCCCGTTTCAGCCGCCCTTCTTGAACCAAAGAAGATGGTTCAGTTTCGACTCTTCGAAGGGCGGACTTACTTCGCAGAGCATGGCTGTATTGTAACGCGAGATCTTACGGCGAAAAGCGTCCCTGTTCGCAGATTACCGGAAATTCATGGTTCACATGCTGGCGCCAGCAATGCTGGCGCCGTCGATGATCGCTGCCAAAACGCCGCGAGCGAACCCGATTTCCGAACGCCTGAGACGAGTTGATTGCGCAGCACCTCCTCGAATTGAAGCGGGCCGCTTTCGTTGTTACGTGCCGCCGCCCCCGGCAGTTCGGCACAAACCCTCGCTTGCCGCCCTCATTCGAGCCGTATGTTCTTTCTCTGATTGACTCTGAGCGCCCATTGAAGGATACTTTGGCAGGCGAATCAGTCTCGGCGTCGCCGCTGTTGAGATTCGCTTTAACTCTTTTACTGCAAGCAATTTGGGTTACAGATGGCCGTCGCCGACGAACGCGACCTAGAGGCCTATTGCCTCGATCTGGGACAGCGAGCGCAACAGGCAGCGGCCGAACTTGCAGCCATCTCGGGCGCAAAAAAGCAAGCGTTTTTGCACGGCGCGGCTCGTTTGTTGCGCCAGCGGGCTCCACGGCTGATCGAAGCCAATGGGGCCGATTTGGCGGCCGCTCCGCAGTTCGGGCTGACGGAGGCTCAGATCGACCGGCTGCGGCTTTCGCCGAAAACGATCGAGGCGATGGCCGTCGGCCTGGAAGAAGTCGCCGCCCAGCCGGAACCGATCGGCGAGATCATCGAATCGTCGATTCGCCCGAACGGCCTGGAGGTGACGAAGGTCCGCGTACCGCTAGGCGTGGTGTTCTTCATCTACGAATCGCGACCTAACGTCACCGCCGACGCCGCCGCGATTTGCATCAAGAGCGGCAACGCCGTCATTCTGCGGGGCGGCAAAGAGGCCGCCCATTCCAACCGGGCCATCGCCGACGTTCTGGCCGAGGCCGCCGAAGCCGCCGGCCTGCCGGCCGACGCCGTGCAGTTGGTGGACACTGCGGATCGAGCGGCCGTCGGCCATTTGCTCCAACTCGATCGGTACATCTCCGTCGTCATTCCGCGGGGCGGCGAAGGCCTGATCCGCCGCGTCGCCGCCGAAGCGAAAATGCCGGTCATCAAACACTTCGCCGGCAACTGCCACGTCTACGTCGATGCCGCCGCCGATTTGGAAATGGCCGAGCGGATTACGATCAACGCCAAGTGCCAGCGCCTCGGCGTTTGCAACGCGGCCGAGTCGCTCGTCGTCCATGCCGCGGTCGCCGCCGAATTCTTGCCTCGAATCGCCGCCGCCTTGGCCGACCGCGGCATCGAAGTCCGGGCCGACGCCGCCGCCCGAAGGCTGATGCCCGGCGCCCGCGAAGCGACCGAGGCCGATTTCACGACCGAATACCTGGGGCCGATCATCTCGGTCAAGGTCGTCGATTCGCTGGACGAGGCGATCCGGCACATCAATCGCTGCAGCTCGCAGCACACCGAGGCGATCGTCACGCGCGATCTGTTCGCCGCCCGCGAGTTTGCGGCGCGCATCGACAGTTCGGCGGTGATGGTCAACGCGAGCACGCGATTCAACGACGGCGGCCAGTTCGGCCTGGGCGCGGAGATCGGCATCAGCACCGACAAGCTCCACGCCCGCGGCCCGTGCGGGGTCAAGGAACTGACGAGTTACAAGTACGTGGTCTACGGCAACGGCCAAGTTCGCCAGTAGCGCCGGAAACGATGCAAGGAAGCGCGTATGCCTGGTGACGTCCTCAGCCAAGCGGAAGTCGAAAGTCTGCTCAACGTCGTCGACGCCAACGCCAAAACGGGCGGCGGCGCCTCGCGCTCGGCGCTGCCCGCCGGGCCGCCTCCTTCGGCCCCCCGCTCGCGCGACAAGGTCACGCCTTACGACTTCAAGCGCCCCGAGCGCGTCGGCAAAGACCAGATGCGCGCCTTGCAAACGCTGCACGAAGGCTTCGGGCGGAATTTCGGCGCCGCCTTGTCGGCGCTGTTGCGGTCGATCGTCGAGATGAAGCTGACCAGCGTCGACCAGTTGACCTACAGCGAATTCGTGTTCAGCCTGGAAAACCCCACCTGCTTCAACCTGCTCAAGGCCGAGCCGCTCGAAGGCAATTTGATTCTCGACATCAACCCTTCGATCCTTTACCCGATCATCGACCGCCTGCTGGGCGGCGGGCGCGAGACGAGCTCGCTGTCTCGCCGCCCGCTGACGGAAATCGAACTGCGGTTGGTGCGGCGGATCACCGACTTGTTCCTGGAAGAACTGCACCGCGCCTGGGAAAACGTGCTCGATCTCGAGCTGTCCGTGGTGCGGGTCGAGAGCAATCCGCAACTCGTGCAGATCGTGCCGCCCAACGAAGTCGTGGTGCTGATCAGCTTCGAGCTGACCGTGGGCGACGTCCGCGGGATGATGAACCTCTGCGTGCCGTTCAACTCGATCGAGCGGATCAGCGGCAAGCTCTCGTCGAATAGCTGGGTCACCTACGGCCGCCGGCAAGCGACGCCCGAGAGCATTCGGCAGATCAGCGGCAACTTGCAAGGCTCGCTGCTTGGGCTGGTGGTGCAGCTTGCCGACACGCGCATCTCGACGAAGGAGCTCGTCGGCCTGCGCGTCGGCGACATCATCACCACGGAAAAAGACATTCGCAGCCCGCTCGTCTTGGAACTCGAGGGCGTCGCCAAGTTCACGGCCCGGCCCGGCGCCTTCAAAGGCCGCAAAGCGATTCGGATCGAAGAGCGGATCGACGCGAGCAAGGAGTGAGCAGTTTGGCAAGCCGGAGGCGTCAGCCTCCTGGTCGGCCTGTGGGGCGGCCTTCCAGGCCGTCATTTGCCGGCGGCCTAGAAGGCCGCCCCACGATCAACTCGCATCTCGCTCCTGACTCTACCCTCAATAGCTCATCATCCAGTGGGCCTTGTAACTCAGCGCGAGATTCAAGATCCGCTGCAACAGTTCCTCGTAAGAAATGCCCGCGCGTTCGGCACTCTCGGAGAAATCTTCGCCGTAGGCCAGGTTGGGGTTCGGGTTGACTTCCAACAGGTAAGGCTTGCCTTCTTCGTTCAAGCGGAAATCGAGCCGGGCGTAACCGCTCAGGCCGAGGATGCGATACACCCGCTTGCAGAGCCGCGGCAGCAACTCTGCGACCCCGTCGGGCAGGTTTTCGGCGGCGGACGTGGCGATGCCGTGCTTTTTCTGGTATTTCGTATCCCACTTGACCTTGGCCGTGGCGATGTGGGCCGCGCCTTCGGGCATGTTGGCGAAGATCATCTCCCAGATCGGAAAGGTGGTCAGCCGGGCGTTGCCCATCACGCCGACGTACAACTCGCGGCCCTCGATGTACTCTTCGACCAGCGCGTCGCTGCCGAGGTGCTCGTGGATGAACGCCACGCGGTCGGCCAGCTTCTCGTCGCTGGAAACGATCGAGGCCTGCGAAATCCCCAGCGAAGCCTCTTCGGTCGCACTTTTGACCAAGAGCGGAAACTTCAGCCGCTTCGACCGCTTGATTTTCTTGCCTTTGGGAAACACGGCGAAGTCGGGCGCCGAAACACGGTGATACGAAAGGATTTTTTTGCACAGCGCCTTGTCGTGCGCGAGCATCAACCCGCGCGGGTTGCAGCCCGTGTACGGTTGCTGCATCAGCTCCAGGAAGCTCACCACGTGTTGGTCGTAGAGCGTGACGCCGTGGAATTCTTCCAGCAGATTGAAGGCCGCGTGCGGCTTCCACTGCTCGATCGCTTCGCGGATCGGACCGAGCTCGCTAGCGACGCCCAGCGGTCGAACCTCGTGCCCGAGATTGTTCAACCCGGCGACGACGTCGAACTCGGTCTTCCACTCGGCGACCTCCTTTTCCGAGTGGCCTTCGAGCGATTCGGGCGGGACCAACGCTTCGTGCATCAACACCAGCACGCGCTTCTTGGCCAGGCCGCGGCGCCGCTTGTTCATAGAGCAACCCTGTGGTGGCCGCCGTGCAGATAGTTCATCGTCTGAACGGTCAGCAGGATCGTCGCCTCTTGCTTGGCGCTTTCCTCGGGCCGATCGAGACGGAGCTTGAGCTGCCGGCAGCGGGAAATCATTTCCTGCAACACCTGATCGATCGTGTACTGATACTCGCCGGTCCAGTAAGCCACCGTGCGGCGAATCTCCGGGCGGATGCGGCGCAAAAAGCTGGCCGCCAGTTCCTGTTGGCCGTCGGCGCAGGAGCCGGAAAACAATCGCCGCAGATCGCGATCGTAGAAGTCGGGGTACTCCGCCGCGTAGCGGGCTTGCTTGGCCTCGTAGTGCTCGCGCAGCGTGATCTTCAAGTGCGAGAGCGGCTCGATCCGCTCTCGCGATCGCACCGCCGGCGCCTGGTCGGCCAGTTCGTCCATCAGTTGGTCGACGAATTCCAGTTTCTTCAGCGCTGGCCAACCGGCGTAACGCCGGCGCCAGTCGGAGTCGGGCCTGAGCCAAACGGCGAACGTCTCGGCGAAATCCTCGGCCGGATGACTTTGCGCGTACCAGGAATCGAGGTGCAGCACGTAGCTCTTGCTGTACGGCTTGGGATTGTAAAAATCGGGATACGGCTGGCTCGATTTGCCGAACACGTCCTGCCAGGGCTTGCGCCGGTGCAGGCGAAACGCGGTGTCGATCGTATGCCCGGCTTCGTGCCGCAAGATGCGCATGCACCAATCGCGCGTGCCGCCTTCGACCTCCAACATCTTGCGGTTCTCCAGCTTCATCAACCGCGGATGAGCCAGATAGAAGGGAATGGCGATGCCTGGCACGCCGTCGGGCGAGAACCATTCTTCGCTCAGCCAACAGTGCGGCCGCATGCGCAGATGGCGCCGTTCCAACTCGGAGTAAAGCTGTTCGATGCGCGATTCGAGCGCCGTGCCTTCGATTTTCAAACCGAGATCGCACATCCGCAAATCGAGCAGTTGCTCGTCGCGCAAGCGAGCCCAGCAGGGCTCCTCCGCGGAACCTCGCGAACGCGCGGCCCTGGCGGCCGTTGGGAGTCGGCGGCGAGGCTTCGTCAAAACCCTGATTCTCCGCGATTCATGGCGCCGGCTGCTGGCATGGCTTCGAAGAGGCGCTAGAGTGGGGCCGTTGCTTCGGATGGGCTCCGCCGCGCGGCGGAAAGCCGACTCAATTTTAGTCTACCGTCGCAACCGATGCCCCGGCTAGTTGCTGGTTTCTGGCTCGGGCGAGGATTAGCCCAGAGCAAGCACTTGCAACTGATGCTGGCCTTCGCCAATCGGCTGCACGCCCCGGTGCAGGAGGCTAGGCGGTTGGTCGCGGCGGGCCGGCTGGGTCGATTGTACGGCGTCGAAATGCACCTCGTGGCCGATCAGACCCGGCTGAAATCGCACGACTACCATCACAGTTGGTTCGCCCACAAAGACCGCGCCGGCGGCGTGCCGGACCCTGAACGGCTCGCGCCCCTGGTCCAGACCGCCCTCTCGCTAGACGAGAAGCACGAGCTGTATCAGTGGGCCCTGTTTTCGAAGGCACTGCACGACTACCGCTGCGGCCGGTTTGCCGAAGCTCGAACTGCCTGCCGCAACGGTCGAGAGCGAGCAACAGCCGATTTTGCGGCGCTGAGCGTCATCGATCGGACC
>DATKRK010000135.1:0-18713 GCA_035532215.1 Pirellulales bacterium
AAGAGGTAGCTAAGAATTCAGACGGTATTGTTTCAGCAATTTGGATTTTGATTGCGCTCAACAAATCTCAAATTGTCTTCTCTGTGTCTCTGTGTCTCTGTGCCTCTGTGGTTAGCTGCCCCCCGCAGCGGCTTTTGGGCAGACTCACCACTTCAGCCCGAACTGTTCGCCGCCGGAGGAACGGCCGGAACCGCCTTTGAGCGCGCCTTTGAACTGCGGCAAAGGCGCTGCCGGTTCTTCGGGCTCGGGCGCTCCGGGTTCGGCCTTTTTGGCCGGCTCGGGTTTGGCCATCAGGGCTTTCATCGAGAGGCTGATTCGCTGCTGCTCGGCGTCGACCGAAAGCACCTTGACCTCGACTTCTTGACCGACCGACACGATGTCGCTGGCCCGCCAGACGCGGCCGTGCGACAGCTCGGAAATATGCACCAGCCCTTCGATGCCGGGCTCCAGTTCGACGAAGGCGCCGAAGTCCATGATCTTCGTCACCTGGCCTTCGTGCGTGCTGGTGACCGGATACTTTTGCGCCGCCGTCGTCCACGGGTTTTCGGTCAGGTCGCGGAAGGCCAGGCTCAGCTTGCCCGTCTCGGGATCGATCTTCTTGATCTTGACTTTGATCGCCTGACCGACGGTGAGCACCTCGCTGGGATGCTTGATCCGCTGCCATGAAAGCTGGCTGACGTGCAGCAACCCGTCGACGCCGCCCAGGTCGACGAAGGCCCCATAGTCTTGCAGGCTGCGAACCGTCCCTTCGCGAACCTGGCCTTCGGCTAGTTCCGCCATCAGCTTGGTTTTGGCTTCTTCCTTTTCGCGTTCCAGCACGGCCCGGCGGCTGAGCACCAGGTTGCGGCGCTCGGGGTTGGCCTCGGTGACCAGGCAGATCATCGTCTCGCCGACCAGCGGGGCGAAGTCTTCGATGCGGTACAGCGAAAGCTGCCCGGCGGGAATGAAGCCGCGGATGTGGTTCACCTCGCACTCCAACCCGCCTTTGTTGTGCCCGGTGATGCGGGCCTGCACCAACACGCCTTGCGTCAATTGCGACCAGTCGGCGACTTCAACCGCGCCGCCAGGCATGATGAGTTGATACAGCCCTTCGTCCGGATCGAAGCGATGGACCACCACCTCGACCAGCGTGCCCGGCTCGGGCCGCTCGGCGAATTGTCGCAAGGAGAGCACTCCTTGGTTGCGGCGGCCGAGATCGACGAACACGTGGTCGCGGTGGACCGAGTCCACGCGGCCTTGCAGTTTGGTTTCAGGCTCCAGATCGGCCAGCGAGGCGTCAGCCGCCGGATCGAGCACTTCGTCGACCGACATGCCCCCCAGCGCCATTTCGACTTCCAGTTCCAACTCCAGCGGCAACTTGTGCCGGATGTTGGGTACCGCCGTTTTGGGCGCCTGCGGCGCCTCAACCCGGCCATGCTGCGGCTTGGCTTTCACCTTCGGGCTGTTGGGACGCTGCGAGCCGATCCGCACGCGAGGCGGACCGGGCGGCGGAATGGGTCGAGGCGATTCCGGGCCAGCGGGATTAGCCGACGCGGCAGCCGGCGTTTCGGCGGGGGCGGCGGCGCGATTTTCGGGCGCCGTAGCGCTTTCGACAGGCGGGGCCGGGGGCGTCGCTTCGGAAGGGGAAGACGCGGGGGCTTGTTCGGGCGAAGATGAACGGTCGCTGCTCATCAGAAATGGCTCAGATAGGATTGGCTTAAAAACATGATGGAAGAAGGCTGCGGCCGCGCTTTCGCCGGGCCGAAACCCAATAGTTTATCAACTGGACGCGACGGGTGGTAGTGAATTGAGCGGGGGTAGTGGGCTATTCGACGGTTGCTTGCCCAGGAGCCTGAAAAAGCCGCGCCCTGCGGGGCGACGTTGCGGCACTGCCATTTTCAACTTTGCGAAAGATTGCACAAAGTCATTGCGCTGCCAAGCGACGGCCTATAAGGCGGATGCGCCGCCAAGGCGAGCACCACTCGCCCCCTTTCGGAATGGGGTGCCTGTGGGGGGGTGGCGCTAAAGAAGTAGGCGGATTTGTGGCATTTCAATGCCTTAAGGACCGACGATAAATTCAGAAGTTCGCCGTCTCCGCCGCTCTTGATCCAAGCCATTGCCGCTCTATAATCTCCGCCCTATCCTTGAATGGGCTCGCAGCGGCGAATACGATGCAATAGTTGTTCGCTCCGAGGGTTCAATGTCATTGCCAGCAAGCGCTTTCAGGCTTTCCGCCTTTTTAAGGGAATGTGGCTCGTGCATGGTCTTGAAGACCACTGACGCGACCATCCTAGAATGGGCGCGCGCGAATGAGTGCTCAGTTGTCGGCCTGGATGACTCGCATGGCCCTCCGCCAATCTGGGTGGAAGTCGCCATTGACTTGTGGGACGAGCAGACGATTCATTTCCACATTGAACGATATAGAAGCAATCAGTCCAACGAGTGGTCGACGCTTTGCGATTTCCAGGTAGTTGTGAAAAAAATCACAGAGTTTATCGCCCTCGCCTCCGAGAGGCCGCTATGCATCAAAACAAAAGGGCGAATGACCGTCCAAAACGCCGATTTGCCTGAGCGCGGGTTAATTGCTAGGCTCTTGCGAACCTCAGATATGGCTTGCGGAGTCCCTATTTCGCTGACCGGCGGCTTTCTGGACGTAGACAACGACCTTTTTACGCGGATTTACTTCAGGCAAACGGCAAAAAAAGATGCCGTAAATATCGAGATCGACTTCCAAACCGAAGACAGGTTCGGCTTGGATTTCCTCTCCAAGGCCGACGAAATTCTTAAGCTTGGTGCGAATTGCTTCATCTTCGAGAGAATCGTCTCCGAGGCGTCAAATGCCACATAATGTGAAGATCCGACGCGAACACTGGCGAAAAAAGCTGAATGACGAGTGGCCGGCAAGCGATCTTTGCGAGGATCGCACTCTGGAATGCTCGCGGCGATCGCCCGGCGATCCGGTCCAGAATCTTCGCAACAAGATTTACGAACGCGAGATACTGAGGCTCACTGGCCTCGTCAACATGTTGCTGGTTCTCGTCGACCCCCAGGATGTAGAAGCGGCATTGCGGCTAAAAGAAACCACGCCAAGCAACGCCACAATGCTGCAGTGGGCAAAGCGCGCCGAGATCCCTCCCGAAACCGACGAAGACACCGACGAAGAATGCCCTTGGTAAGAGAAGGGCGGGACGGTTTGTTGTCGTGTCTTCTCTTTGCCAAGGACGCCTAGTGTGGCTTAGCGTCATTGGCCGCGGAGGAGAGCTAAAACGGCGACCTGTGATAATAGTGACGGCGGACTCTGAAATACCGAGTGTAAGCGAGCTGGCGGGAATCGTTTGCTCGCATACTGCCTCCCTTTTGAATCCGTGCCCAGCCCACTATGTGCCATTGCCGCACCATCCTGCGGGTGCATGCAAGACCAAGCTCAGAAAGCCGACGGTTGCCATTTGTAGCTGGGTAATCGTCGTTTCCAAGGAAACGCTTGCTGCCGTGCCCGAGAAGTACTTCGGCGGCATCGTCCAGCCGCGATACCTCGAGACTATTATCTCCATAGCGCAACGATTGGATATCGAAAAAGGGCCGGCTGAATAGGTCTGCCTAACGACATCACGCAACCAATCAAAAGCCATGTTGCCGCGCCAAAGTTTGGGCAGCAGGCCAACCCGCTGGCGTGACGCAGGTCACGCAAAAACCGGCGGGGCTTCATTGCCTCGGATGACCGTGGCTGTTGGAGGGCGCGCAGGCCGGCAACACAACAATAGCCGATTACCGATTGGCCGGCTCTGCCCCAAAGTTGGGCCTCATCGTGTAAGATACCATGCTGCGGGGCGAAATAGAGGGCGGACCTCGCGGTACGGCGGGCGAGCGAAACGAGGGGTGCGGTGGAGAAGGTGCGAGCCATGTCCAGGTTTTCCTCCCAGGGGTATGGGCCGGCGGTGGCGGCGCTGCTGGCGCCCGAGCGGCTCAACGAGTTAGGGCCGGGCACGCCCAACCGCGTCGCTGGCGAGCCGTTGGCATCGCTTTCGGCCGAAAGCCTGGCGGCGCCGCACGCCGTCGTCGATCGGCGGATGGCCGCCGCCTGCCAAAGCGCGTTGTGGCTGTATCACGATTTTCTGGACGAATCGCACGCGATCAGCCAGGAACTGGATACGATCGAAGGCAGCTACTGGCACGGCATTTTGCACCGCCGCGAGCCCGATTACACGAACGCCAAGTACTGGTTCCGCCGGGTCGGATCGCATCCGATCGGGCCGGAATTGGCCGCCGCGGCCCGAGCCCTTGCCGAGGCGGCGCCGGCCGACCGGTCGGCGGAATTCCTGAACACGCAAGCCGAGTGGGATCATTTCCGCTTTGTCGACTTGTGCCAGGCTGCGACCGCCGGACGTTCGGCGGCCGAACTGCTCTGCCGCAGAATTCAGCAACGCGAGTGGGAGTTGTTGTTCGACTACTGCTATCGGCGCGCTTGTGCCGATGCGGCCTTGGGATAAGCTACTCAAATGGCATTTCAGTTCTACTGCCCGAACGGGCACTTGCTCGAGGGACACGAGTCCCAGATGGGACAGCAGAGTCAGTGTCCGATGTGCGGCGTCGTGTTCATGATCCCGGTCGTGCAGGCCGGGCAGGCGGCGCCGGGCGGATGGCCGCCGGGTTATGCGCCGCCACAAGGGTATGGTCAGCCTGGCTACGGCCAACCGGGTTATGGGCAGCCGGGTTATGGGCAGCCGGGTTATGGGCAGCCGGGCTATGGGCAGCCGGGCTATGGGCAGCCGGGTTACGGTCAGCCCGGCTACGGACAGCCGCCAGGCTATGGTCAGCCACCCGCGGGCGTCGGCTATCCGGGGCAGGCGCCGCAGGGACCGGGCTATCCGGGAATGGCGCCGCCGGGGCAGCAGCCCGGCTGGGCGCCCGGCTATGCTCAGCCGCCGGCCGAACCCGGCTTTCCGGGCGTGGCTACGGGCAACGAGTTTCCGGGCATCAACACGGGCGGCCCCGGCGCCCCTGTCTCGACCCAAGCAACGGCCCCGCAACAATCCTCGCCGCAAGCGCCAAGCGGCGCGGGCGAAGCGCCTCCGACCGAAGCAACGAAACCGGCCGAGCCCGAAAAGAAAGAGCCGCGGATCGTTCGCATTCCTTGCCCTCAAGGGCACGAATTGCAGACGCCGATGGAGATGGTCAACCAGGACGTGCTGTGTCCGATCTGCAACACGCAGTTCCACCTGCGGTACGAAGACAGCGTGGAGTTCAAGGAGGACCAAGCCGAACTGCGGCGGCTGAAGGCCGAGCAACTGAACCAGGCCGCCTTGAAATGGTCGATCATCGCGGCCGTGGTGGTCGTGGTCGGCATTGTGGGCATGATCCTGTACCTGGCCTTGCGCTCGCCGCCCAAGCCGACGTACGCGGCGCCCGATGATGCGTCGCCTCCCGCCGCTGAAGCGAAACAGGCCGAGACCTCCGAAACCGCGCCGGCGGAAGCCGAAGGCGACGCCAAGACAAAGCCGGCCGCGGCCGACGGCGGCGAGGAAGAAAAGCCGTAACGGCGCCAAATCGCGGCTATCGGCCGTGCGATGCCAGATCGTTCGTTCCATTTGACTCCGCGCCACCGCCGGTAGCGGTCGCGTGCTAACTGTCGCCCCTGACGGGGCTGGCCGGATTCGCGTCCGATCGCCTCCAGGGGCTCGCGCCCCTGGCTACAATCTGCCGTCCCTACGGGACTGATCATATTCGAGATAATGCAGCTCCGATGTCCGATCCGGCAGCCCATTCTTCTCACGCTTCACGCCACGTCGCCACTGGCCGGGCGTGCGTGCTGCTGGCTGCGCTGCTGTGGAGCACGAGCGGGCTGTTCGTGAAAGCCGGGCTGTTCAGCGACTGGCCCGAACACCAGCGCGGCATGCTGTTCGCCTTCTGGCGAGCGGCGTTCGCCGGGCTGTTGTTGCTGCCGGCCGTGCGCCGGCCACAGTGGGATTGGAAGCTGCTGGCGCTGGCGTTCTCGTTCACCACGATGAGCGTCTGCGTGCTGCAGTCGATGACCTACACCACGGCCGCCAACGCGATCTGGCTGGAGAACACGGCGCCGTTGTGGGTTTGCCTGTGCGGCGTGCTGGTCTGGCCCGACGGCTTCGAACGCCGCGACCTGGCGCCGCTGGTCTGCGGCGGCTTGGGAGTCGGCATCATCTTGTACTACGAGCTGCGCGGCGCCGATCTCGGCGCGCAGCAAATCGGCGTGTTGCTCGGCGTCGTCTCGGGTGTGGTCTACGCCGGCGTAATCGTGTGCCTGCGGCAATTGCGCTCTCTCGGCGGCGCCTGGCTGGTCGCGGTGATGCACGTCGCGGCGGCGGCGGCTCTGGCGCCGTTTTGCCTGGCCTCGGGAACCTGGCCCGTCGGCCAGCAGTGGCTGGCCCTGCTCGGCTTCGGCCTGTTCCAGACCGGCGTGCCCTACCTGCTCTACGCCCGCGGCGTGCGCTCGATCACCAGCCAGGAGGCCGCCGGGATCGGGCTGTTGGAGCCGGTGATGTCGCCGCTGTTGGTCTACGTGTTTTACGGCGAGAAAACCGCCTGTTGGACGATCGTTGGCGGCGTGCTGATTCTGTTCGGGCTCGCCGCGCGCTACGCCAAAGTCGGCGGGCGGCCGGCGCCGGGCTGAGCGGATGGAGGCGCGATCTTGCGCGATATCGATTGACACGGGCGCGGGCCGGAATTCCACTTTGATTGCTGCTAGCTGTCGAGCAGCGCACGAAGGCGCGGCGCCGCCGAAAACTTGCGACATGCGACGTGCGTAGTACCACGAGGGCTGACCTCGGCGAAGCCTGCGTTTCGCTTCACGACAACGGAAGGAGCCAAGGCGTGCGATTCCGCTTGAAGTCGTTGTTTCTGCTTACGTTTCTGGTGGCGTTGGCGTGCATGGTGTTGTTCGCCCTGCCCGACAAAGTATCCGTTTTCATCCTGGCCGCCGTGGCGATGGTCACGCCCGGCGCCTTGATCGCGGGCATTATCTACGGCCGCGGCGCCAAGCGAGCCTTCGCCATCGGCTGCCTGGCTTCGGGCGGTTGGACGCTGTGGATCACGCCGATCGTGTTTTACGCCTCGGTCAACGGCGAAATGAACCTGAGCGAGGAGCCCGTCACCGCCAAAATACTTTTCGTCTCGTTTTACGGAGTGTTGGCGTTTGGCGGTCTTGTCGCCATCGGCGTCCGCCGACTGTGCTACCAGGGCCGCAACGGCATCCGTCCGCCGCGAGATTGCTGCTGAGCCGCGACCGCAGGTACATGGCCGGCCGGAAGAAGTTGGCCGGCCGGAATAGGAATCCCGACGTCTAACAGAAACGCCGACGCTTTGCCTCGCTGACGCTTCGGGGTCGTGCGCCGAGCCCTAAAACCGCGAGCGGATGACGCCCCGGCTAAGCCGACAGATCTTTCAACCGCCCGTTGCTGTCGCCGAGCTTGTCGATCGACGAGTCCATGCGGTCCAACAGCGAGAGCCAAAGGTTGTTGAGCGGCGTTTCTTTCTCGTAGCGAACGTGGCGGCCGGGCGAGAGCGTGCCGCGGCCGCGGCCGGCCAGCAGGATCGGCAGGTTGTCGTGGTTGTGCGCGTTGCCGTCGCCGATGGCGCTGCCGTAGGCGATCATGGCGTGATCCAACAGCGTGCCGTCCCCTTCGCGGGTCGCTTTGAGCTTGTCGAGGAAGTAGGCCAGTTGCGCAACGTGGAATTGGTTGATCTTGCTGATCTTGGCCTGCTTTTCCTTGTCGTTGCCGTGGTGCGACAGGTCGTGGTGCCCTTCGGAAACGCCGATGAAAGCGTAGCTCTTGTTGCTGCCTTCGTTGGCCAGCACGAACGTGCTGATCCGGGTCAGGTCGTTCTGGAAGGCCAGCGCCATCAGGTCGGCCATCAGCCGTATGTGCTCGCCGTAATCGCCGGGCACGCCGGCGGGCTTGGCGAAATTCGGCAGCCCTTGACCCGAGGCCTGTTCGACGCGATTGATCCGCTGTTCCAGTTCGCGAACGGTCGTCAGGTATTCATCGAGTTTGCGCTGGTCGGTTGCTCCCAGCCGGCCCTTCAACTGCGTGGCGTCTTCGAGCACGAAATCGAGCACGCTCTTGCGGGCCTCGATCCGCTTGGCCCGGGCTTGCGGCGATTCGCCCTCTTGGCCGTCGGAAAACAGCCGCTCGAAGACCAGCCGCGGATTGACCTCCTTGGCCACGGGCGTCGATTCGGTCTTCCAAGCGCTGTTGGCCGAATAGGCGCAACTATAGCCCGAGTCGCAATTGCCGTTTTGGGACCCTGCCTCGCAGCCCAGTTCGAGCGAGGCGAACCGCGTGAGCTGGCCGATCTTTTGGGCCGCCA
This sequence comes from Pirellulales bacterium, assembly GCA_035532215.1. Taxonomy (GTDB): domain Bacteria; phylum Planctomycetota; class Planctomycetia; order Pirellulales; family JAICIG01; genus JAICIG01. The sequence continues at coordinate 8,320 of DATKRK010000135.1, forward strand.
CCTGGTCGGCAGAAACGCCCGCCTTGATGTCGGCGCCGTGCGTCTTGCGCGGGTGGCAGCCGGTCAGGAAGCTGGCCATCGCCCGGGCGTGGTCGCCGCCGCCGTCGCCGTGAGCTCGTGCGCCGTCCTGGGCCAATCCGGAGAGGATCATGAAGTCTTGCTTGAACTTTTCCAATTGTTGGAGGATGGGCGGCAAATCGAAATCGGCGCCGAGCTTGGTCGGCGTCCAGTCGGGCATGTGTACGCCGTTGGGCACGTAGAGAAACGCCATGCGGTTCGGCGTTTTCTTGGCCGTCTCGGCTGCTTGCAACGCGCGGCCGAAATGGGTGAAGGCCGTCGCCGGAAGCATTGCGTCCAACAGCGGCAGCGCCACCGCCGTGCCGAGTCCCTTCAAAGCCGCTCGTCGAGAAATCTGCCAAGGCTTGTGCATCACTCGGTTCCTTTGCCTCTTCGCAATTGGAAAGGATCGCTGGCGACAATCTCCAGGATCAAGGTCGAAAACTTATAGCCGCTTTTGGCCAATTTGCTGGCGATCTCGTCGATCGCACACTTGTCGTAATATTCCAGCCCGCGGCCCAAGGCATAGGTCAGCATCTTTTCGGTCAGGCAGCGGGCGAAATCGTCCTGCTTGGCCTTCAAGATCGCCTTCAGTTCGGCGGGGCGCTTGAACTTCGAGCCGTCGGGCAACTCGCCGGAGGCGTCGATCGCGAACTCGCCGTCGCGGTCGCGCCAGGCGCCGATGGCGTCGAAATTCTCCAGCCCGAAGCCGAGCGGATCCATCCGCGCATGGCAGGCGGCGCAACTCGGGTTGGCGCGGTGCTGCTCCATCCGCTGCCGCAAGGAGCCGCTCAAGGCGACTTTTTCGTCTTCCTTCAAATCGGGTGCGTCGGGGGGCGGGGGAGGCGGGGGCGAATTGAACAACTCCTCCAGAATCCACTTGCCGCGCTTGACGGGCGAAGTTCGCGTGGGGTTCGAAGTGACCGTCAACACGCTGGCCTGAGTGACCAGCCCGCCGCGGTCGGGATTGTCGAGCTTGACGCGGCGGAACTCCGGTCCGCTCACGCCGTCGATGCCGTAGTGCTTGGCCAGCCGCTCGTTGAGAAACGTATAATCCGCGTCGATGAAGTCGAGCACGCTGCGGTCCTCTTCCATCACCGAGGCGAAAAACAACTCAGTCTCCTTGAGCATCGCCTCGCGCAGTTCTTCGTCGAACGCGGGGAACCGCTTCGCATCGGGCGTCATCGTCTTCAGCCGGCGGATCTCGAGCCATTGGCCGGCGAAGTTGTCGACCAGGGCGCGTGCCTTGGGGTCTTTCAGCATCCGCCGCACTTGCTGCTCGAGCGTGTCGGCGTGCCGCAGCTCGCCTTGAGCGGCCAGGCGGAACAGCTCATCGTCGGGCATGCTGCTCCAGAGGAAATACGACAGCCGCGTGGCCAACTCGAATTCGTCGATCGGATGGATCGCCTTCGGGTTGTTCGGCTCGCGGTCGAGTTCGACGCGGAACAGGAAGTAGGGCGAAACCAGCACCGCTTCCATCGCCACTTGAATGCCGCGCTCGAAGCTCTCGCCTCGTTTTTCCGCGTCTTCGACGAATTTGACCAACCGGGCGATTTCGTCCTTCGTAGCGCGGCGGCGATAGGCGCGGCTGGCGAAGACCTTGATGATCTTCTCCGCGCACTCGCGATGATTGTCTTTCTCGGGCTGGACGAAAATAATGTGCTTGTGCGATTCGGGCGGCGCCGGCGGCGGGCCGTCGAGCGGGCCCTGGATTTCCAGCGCGTCGATGAACAGATTGCGGTCGCGTTGCTTGGGGTCGGGCGCGTCGGGATTGTAATAATCGTTGATGAAGGCCAATGCGAAGCGCTGCTTGCCCGGCCCGATGCGGACTTGCGTTTCATACATCATCGGATCGCCATCGACGGCCGTCACGTCGGCCACGTGAATCTGCTTGTCGTCCAGGCGGAAGGCCATCCGCGCGGGGTCCGGACCCGCCTGCTGGCCGAACGCCTTGCCGCGCAGGGCGTACAGCCCTGGGGCAGGGAAATCGAATTCGACGAACACGGCGCCCGTCGAAGGAAACGCCCAGCCGTGGCCGTGGGCGATGCCCCCTTCGTGGCCGGCATCGGCCGCATCGAAGCGGTGCAGCGGCGTTTTTTCCGGGCCGTGGACGTAGATCGCTTTTTCGACAATCTGCTCGGCGGCGTTCAGGTACTTTTCCAACAGAATGGGCGGCATCGAGAGCACGTCGCCGATATGGTCGAAGCCGTAGCCCACGTCGTCGGCCGGAAAGTCGTCGGCCGGGCGGAAATCGACGAGGCACAAATCTCGAATCGTGTTGTTGTACTCGTTGCGATTGAGCCGGCGGATGGTGACGCGGCCGGGGTCTTTGGCCAGCCCGCAATCGATCTCGGTGAACTGTTTTCCGATCCAGCCGGTCACCGCGTCGCGTTCGGCCTGGCCGGGCTTGGTCTCGGGATCGGGCGGCATGATGCCGTCGCGGACGTTTTCGAGCACGTTTTCCCAAACCTTGCGGTCTTTGGCCGCCGCCGCCAGATCGGCGTATTGATCGAGGTTCAGATCGGCCTTGGGTTTCTCGCCGCTGTGGCACTGCGTGCAGTATTTTTTGAGAAACGGCTGCACCTGGCCCGCAAACGCCTCGGCCAAAGCCGGATCGGGCCGCTGGCCGCTTTCGGCGGCAGCGAAAGGCGCCCATGCCAGTAGAGCCAGCGAGAAGGTAGTGAATGCCAACGGGAAAACGCGCATCAAACAGCTCATCGGGCTAGTCGAACGGCTGGCGCCGGCCGGACCGGCAGGCAGGAAACTCGCGATCCGTGCGCGCAGCAGGCAGGAACAGGTTCGATTATATCAAGGCCCGCTGATCGGTGTCCAGACAGCGAGAGCGCCTGCCTTGACGGCTGCGGGCAACCGCTTTTACGATGAGGGATTCGCCAAGGTCGCTTTTTGCGGAGCGAAAAGCGACTCTGCCTCTCCCAAAGAGAGCGGGAATGATCGGTCGGAACTCTATGGAAAAAACCAAAGTCGGCATCGTCGGGCTGGGGACGGTTGGATCGGGCGTGGCCAAGCTGCTGCTCGATTTCGGCGATCGCACCGCGCGCCATGCCGGCCGCACGCTGTGGCTCGAACAGGTCGTCGTCCGCGACGTCAATAAACCCCGCGATTGCGAACTGCCCAAGGGCGTGCTCAGCGACGACCTGACGAAAATCACCGAAAACCCGGAAATCACCACGGTCGCTCAGCTCGTCGGCGGGCTGGAGCCGGCGCGGACGATCATGATCAAGCTGCTGGAAAGCGGCAAGCACGTGGTGACGGCCAACAAGGCGCTGTTGGCCGAGCACGGCCCGGAACTGTTCGATCTGGCCCGCGAGCTGGGCCGCTCGATCGCGTTCGAGGCCTCGGTGGCGGGCGGCATTCCGATCATCGCCAACATCAGCCAGTGCCTCTCGGCCAATCAGATCGAGTCGCTGACGGCGATTCTCAACGGCACCAGCAATTTCATCCTGTCGCAGATGGAAGAGCAGGAGTGGACCTACGCCGAGGCCTTGAAAGAGGCGCAGCGGCTGGGCTACGCCGAGGCCGACCCGACGATGGACGTCGACGGGACCGACACGGCGCAGAAGCTGGCGATTCTTTCGCACCTGGCGTTCGGCGCCCGCGTGCATTGGCGCGACATTCCCCGCCGCGGCATCGACACGCTCGACGTCGCCGACATGTACTACGCCAAGGAGCTGGGCTATCGGATCAAATTGTTGGCGGTGGCCGAACTGGAACCCGACGGGCTGGAGCTGCACGTTTCGCCGACGTTGGTCAAGATCGGCACGCCGCTGGCCGAGGTTCGCGGCGCCTTCAACGCGATCAGCGTGGTCGGCGACGCCGTCGGCCCGGTGTTCTTTCACGGCCTCGGCGCCGGCCAAATGCCCACCGCGTCGGCCGTGGTGGCCGATATGATCGACACGGTGGTCGGTCGCACGGCGATCACGTTCCGCACGCTGGAACTGTGGTCGCAGCGCGAGGCATTGGTCAAGCCGCGCGATCCGGCCAAGATTTCGGGCCGCTATTATCTGCGGCTGAACGTCGAAGACCGGCCGGGCGTGATGGCCGAGATCACCGGCGTGCTCGGCCGCAGGGGAATTTCCATCGCCTCGGTGATTCAGCACGAGCCGTCGGCCGAGGACGCGACCATGGTGCCGCTGGTGATCATTACCCATCGCACGACCGAGGGAGACACCGAGGCTGCCATCGCCGAGATCGAGCGGCTCCCTGCGGTGCGCTCCGTAGGGCGGACTTCCAGTCCGTCAACGGCGGATGCCACGATCGCGGGCGAAAGTGAAAAGCGGCCCGGAAGACGGACCAGAGGTCCGTCCTACGAGAACGGCGCGAATCGCGCCGGCATCGTGCGGATGAGAATCAGAGATTAACGCATGAAATACGCGATCATCATTCCCGACGGTTGCGCCGACGAACCACAAGCTTCGCTCGGCGGGCGCACGCCATTACAAGCCGCTAACGTGCCCAACATGGACGCCGTGGCGGCCTCGGGAGTCGTCGGCCGGGCGAACCACGTGCCGGCCTCGCTGCCGCCCGGTTCCGACGTGGCGAACTTAAGCTTGCTGGGCTACAACCCGCTTGAGCATTTCACCGGCCGGGCGCCGCTGGAAGCCGCGGCCCAGGGCATTCCGCTGGGCGAAAACGATTGGGCCGTGCGCTGCAACCTGGTCACGATCGAAGACCAGACGATGCGCGACTTTACCGCCGGCCACATTTCGACCGAAGAAGCCCGCGAACTGTTGGCGGCGGCGCAGCAGCAACTCGCCGGGCAGGCGGGCGCCGCCGAGCTGCAATTCATCGCCGGCGTGAGCTACCGAAACCTGCTGATCTATCGTCCGCAGCGCGGCGAAGCGCCATTTACGCAAGACACGCGGACCACGCCGCCGCACGATCTGACCGACAAATCGGTGCTCGACGATTACCCTCGCGGCCCCGGCAGCGATCTATTGAACCAATGGATGAGCGACAGCGTGCCGCTGTTCGCCGAGCATCCGGTCAACGTCGCCCGCCGCAAGGCCGGCAAGTTGCCCGCCACGAACGTTTGGCTGTGGGGCCAAGGCAAGGCGCCGGCGCTCGAACCGTTCGAGAAAGTCTATGGCCGCAGCGGGGCGATGATCACGGCCGTCGACCTGCTCCGCGGGCTGGCCGCGCTGGTCGGCTGGAAGCGGATCGAGGCGCCGGGCGCCACCGGCTATCTCGACACCGACTACGCCGCCAAGGGACGCTACGCGATCGACGCGTTGAAGGATACCGACATCATCTGCGTCCACATCGAGGCCACCGACGAAGCCTCGCACGAAGGCCGCGGCGACGCCAAGATCGAGGCGCTCGAAGAGATCGACCGGCACATCGTCGGGCCGTTGCACGCGGCGCTCAAGGCCCAAGGCGACTATCGCATCCTGGTCACGCCCGATCACCCGACGCCCTTGCGCACCAAGACGCACAGCCACGGTTTCGTGCCGTTCGCCCTCGCCGGCAGCGGCATTTCGCCGAATGGTTCCAAAACCTACGACGAACCGACGGCCGCCGCTTCCTCGCTGTCGTTCAGCGAAGGCTGGAAGCTGATGCGATATTTCTTGGGCTAGGACGGAGGATTCAACAACTTCTCTGGCCGGTGATTGCGCGACTCCGTTACCTAGTCAAAGCAACCACGGATAGCACGAATTATCAAAGTTCGAAATCCGTGTTATCCGTGCCATCCGTGGTTCGATGAGCCTGACGCCTGAAACCTGACGCCTTTCCCTGCCTACCACCTACGATCTACCGAAATGCCTCTCATCGTCCAAAAATTCGGCGGCACCAGCTTGGCCGACAGTTTCAAAATCCTGGCGGCGGCGCGGAAAGCGATTCGCGCGCAGCAAAACGGCAACCAGGTGGTGATGGTCGTCAGCGCCATGGGCCACAACACCGATATGCTGGTCGAACTGGCCCGCGAGATCACCGATCGCCCGCCGGCGCGCGAGATGGACATGCTGCTTTCCACCGGCGAGCAGGTGAGCGTGGCGTTGATGGCGATGGCCATCGACTCGCTGGGCTACAAGGCGATCAGCATGACGGGCGCCCAGATCGGCATCAAGACCGACAGCACGCATACGAAGGCCCGGATCCATTCGATCTCGACCGAGCGGATGCGTAAGGCGCTCGACGAGGGGAAGATCGTGATCGCCGCCGGCTTTCAGGGAATCGACGAGCACCACAACATCACCACGCTGGGCCGCGGCGGCAGCGATACGACGGCGGTGGCCCTGGCCGCGGTGCTGGGCGCCGACGCCTGCGAGATTTACACCGACGTCGACGGCGTCTACACGACCGACCCGCGGATTCTGCCCGAGGCCCGGATGGTCAGGCAGGTCAGCTACGACGAAATGCTCGAACTGGCCAGCCTCGGCGCCGGCGTGATGCACAGCCGCTCGATCGAGTTCGCCAAGAAGTTCTCGGCGCCGATCCACGTCCGCAACAGCTTCGCCAACGTCCCCGGCACGATGATCGTGGCCGAACCCGAGGCGCCCGACCGGGCCGTCAGCGGGGCGACGTTGGTGAAGAACGAAGCTCGCGTGACGATTCTCGGCGTGCCCGACCGGCCGGGGACGACCCTGGCGATCTTCTCGAAGATCGCGGCCAAGAACATCTCGGTCGACATGATCGTGCAAAACATCGGTACGGATTCGAGGGCCGACATTTCGTTTACCGTGATTCGCGACGACCTGCCCGCCACGCTCGAAGCCGTGGCCGAAGCCTCGCAGGAACTCGGCGCCGAAGGATTTACGCAGGACGAAAACGTTTCAAAGGTCTCGGTCGTCGGGCTGGGCATGGCCACTCAGACCGGCGTCGCCCAGAAGATGTTCCGGGCGTTGGCCGAGAACAACGTCAATATTTTGATGATCACGACCAGCGAGATCAAAATCTCGGTGCTGGTCTCGCGCGATCAAGGGGCGCCCGCCTTGCGCACGGTGCATCGGGTGTTCGAACTCGAAAAGGAACCTGCCGGTATGTCGTCTTTCGCTCCGCGAAAGAACGTACTTTCGCCGAGCGAAAGCCGACTATCGCCGCCGCCGGAGCACGCGGGCGCCGGCGACGCCACGGCCATCGTCGCCCGGCTGCAAGGCATGGAAGATCTGGCGATCAGCGACATCTCGCTCGACGACACGCAGGCCCGCGTGACGATCGCGGGCGTGCCCGACGCGCCGGGTCTCGCAGCGCAAGTCTTCGAGCAGGTCGCCGCCGGCGGCATCCTGGTCGACATGATCGTGCAAAGCTTTGGCCGCGACGGCCGGGCGAATCTGAGCTTCACCGTGCCGCAGACGGCCCTCGATAAGGCCGTGAAGTTGAGCAAGGAGCTGGCCGCCAACCTCGGCTGCGGCCCGGTCACAAGCTGCCCGCGAGTGGCCAAGCTTTCGGTCTCGGGGATCGGCATGCGCAGCCACACGGGCGTAGCGATCCGCATGTTCCGGGCCTTGGCCGAGGCCGAGATCAATCTCGACATGATCAGCACCAGCGAAGTCCGCGTGAACGTCGTCGTCGACGGCGCCTCCGGCCCCGAGGCCCTCAAGCGGCTGCAAGCGGCATTTGCCGACGCGCAGCGATAGACGTTCGCGTCTGCAAATTCAGCCAACCATTTTTCAATCTGCGCGGCGCCAACTTTCGTCGCGTTCGAGACGCCGTGCCGCGAGCGCCCATTTGGTTTGACGCTGGCGGAGCGTTCGTGTAGCGTGACTTTAAACGGCGCCAGCCGGCGGGGCGGCCAGGGGAATGCAACATATCGGCCGCCTTTGCTACTTACTCGGGGAGAAACGCATGTTGGCTAGGAATTCGATTTGGGCGATTTTGGCGGCGCTAACGAGCTTGGCGGCCGGTGATATGGCGGCGGGCGCCGAACCGGCCGCCGCAGACGCCAAGTCGAGCGCCGTCGAAGGCGGATCTCAAAGCGAGTTCGGCTCGGTGCGCGTTCGCGAACTGCGAACGATCGCGCAGCCGGCAAGTTTGTCGAAGATGCTTGTCGGCCACCGCGCTCTCGTGCCGGCGGTTGCGTTCTTGCCCGACGGCAAACGCCTGTTGTCCATGTCGAACGACTCGCATATCCGCATTTGGGATCTGGACGCCGGCGCGTGCCTGCGCGAGTCGTGGGTGGAAGGCGGTAGCGACATGTTGGCCTTATCGCCCAACGGCAAGTCGCTGGCGGTCAGCACCGCGGACGGCGCCGTGGCCTTGCTGGACCTGTCCGATGCAGCCGGTCCCACGAAAGACTTTCGCCGTTTCGAGCAGGCGCACAGCCGGCGCATCGCCGGATTGGCTTTTTCGCCGCAGGGCGATCTGCTCGCTTCGGCCAGCCATGACGGCACGTCAGTAGTTTGGGAAGTGAAAACGGGCCGCGAGCTGCGGCGATTCGAAGCGCATGACGGCGCCGCACACGGCGTCTGCTTTTCTCCCGACGGGCGACGGATCCTCATCGCCGGCAACAACAAATTGGTGCGCATCTGCGACGTCGAACAGGGCTTTCTGGTGCGCGCCTGCGTCGGTCACGAAAAAGAAGTGCTCGCCGCGCAGGCCTCGCCCGATGGACGAACCATTCTCTCGGGCGGATTCGACAACGTACTCCGGCAGTGGAATTATTCCACCGGTCGCGAAAGCCGCCGGCTTGCGGGGCACTCCGCTCCGGTGCGAGCCGTAGCCTTTTTGCCCGACGGCACGCTTGCGGCTTCCGCCAGCGAAGATCACACGGTGCGACTTTGGGACTTGGAAACAGGCGTTGAACTTCAAAAACTCGAGTCGCACAAGGATTATGTGCTGACCGTGGCCTTTTCGTCGGATGGCAAGTGGTTGGCCTCGGCGGGCGGCGGCGATGTTTCGCACCCAGCCGATGGCTCGCAGGGGAAGTGGGTTCCTGGCGACGATTACGCGGTCCGTGTCTGGCGCATGCCCGTGTTCAACAAGGCGAACGGCCCTCGCTGAGCCCCGCGGCGCCGGGCGAAACATGAAACCTTCGCCAAACGCGGAGCGTCGGCTCAGGCCAACAGCCCCTCGATCACCCGCCCTTCCACGTCGGTGATTCGCATCGCGCGGCTGTTGTGGAAGTAGGTGAGCTGCTCGTGATCCATGCCCATCAGGTGCAGGATGGTGGCGTGGATGTCGTGGACGTGAACCGGATGCTCGACGGCCGCGAAGCCGAACTCGTCGGTGGCGCCGTAGGCCTGGCCGCCGCGGACGCCGCCGCCGGCCATCCACATCGAAAAGCCGCGCGGGCTGTGGTCGCGCCCCTTGCCGTTCTGCCCGGTCGGCGTGCGGCCGAACTCGCCGCCCCAAACCACCAGCGTTTCGTCCAACAGGCCGCGTTGTTTCAAATCGGTCAACAGCGCCGCGATCGGCTGATCGGTTTCCTTGCAGTGCAGTTCGTGGTTCTTGTTCACGTTGCCGTGGGCGTCCCAGTTCTCGTCGCCATGGCCGCCGCCCGAGTAGACTTGCACGAACCGCACGCCCCGTTCCACCAGCCGCCGGGCCATCAGGCAGCGCGTGCCGAAGCGTTCGGTCTGTGGATCGTCGAGGCCGTACAGCGTGCGCGTGGCGGTCGTCTCCCGCTCTAGATCGACGGCCTCGGGTGCCTCGGACTGCATGCGGAAGGCCAACTCGTAGGTATCCAGCCGGGCTTGCAGCTCCGATTGCTCGGGCAGGGCGTCGGGCTGCAGTTCGCTCAACTGCCGCAGCAAGTCGAGTTGCCCGCGTTGCTGGGCCCGCGTGATGCGAGCGGGCGGCTTCAAGTCGATCAGCGGATCGCCTTGCGTGCGGAACTGCGTGCCTTGATAGGTCGCCGGCATGAACCCCGCGCTCCAGTTGGGCGCTCCGCCGATCGGCCCGCCGCGATGGTCCAAGAACACCACGTAGGCCGGCAAGTCCTGGTTCACGCTGCCCAGGCCGTAGGTCACCCACGAGCCGAGGCTGGGAAAGCCTTGGCGGACGAAGCCGGTGTTCATCTGCAACAAGCCCGAGCCGTGGGCGAAGCTGTCGGCATGGCACGAGCGGATGACCGCCAGGTCGTCGGCCGCACGCGAGAGGTGCGGAAACAGATCGGAGATTTCCAGGCCCGACTGGCCGCACTTGGGGAACTTTCGCGTGCTGGCCAATAGCGTGCCCGGATTGCGGACCTTGAACAGCGGATCTTGATCGAGATTGGGAATCGGCTGGCCGTGATGTTCGACCAACGCCGGCTTCGGATCGAATAGGTCGACGTGGCTCGGGCCGCCGTACATGAACAGGAAGATGCACGACTTGGCCTTGGGGGCGAAGTGCGGCGGCTTGGGGGCCAAGGGCGACGCCGCGGCGGACGATTCGGCGCC
>DATKRK010000136.1:0-6161 GCA_035532215.1 Pirellulales bacterium
CATGGCGGTCGACGAAGTGGCGCCGGGCTTCATGGTCACGGCTCGCTGCCCGGACGGCATCGTCGAAGCCATCGAAAGCACGCAGCCCGATTGGTTCGCTCTCGGCACGCAGTTCCATCCCGAAAGCGAATCGGCCAGCGCTCTCGACATGCGGATTTTCGAAGAGTTCGTCGACGGCTTGAAAGCCCAGACCGGCCAGATGCGGTTGGCGGCTTGACGCATCGCGCATCGATAACTTCGCAAGCCGGCCGCCATTGGGCGGCTGGCGTCGCATAGGTCAGGCTTTCGAGCGCCTCTTCGAAGCCATTTTGCCAGTGGGGTGGCTGGCGGCAGAGCCTGGGCGAAGCCCCAGTTCGCTCTCGCATCGCTTCGCTCTGCCGCCAGCCACCCTCCCCCGTCAATTCAGACTTGAACAGGCACTTGCCTGATGCGCGTCAGGCTGGAAAGCCTGACCTACGACGTCGTTACACCGCCACCGGCGTGCCGAGCACTTCCAGAAACGCCCGAATCCAAGCCGGATGCGCAGGCCAGGCCGGCGCGGTGACCAGGTTGCCGTCGACGTGGGCGTTGTCGAAACCGCCGCTCGGCTCGATCCATTTCGCCCCTGCGGCGGTTAATTCGGGCCGCACGGCCGGATAAGCCGTGCAAGCGCGCCCCTCGACGATGCCCGCCGCCGTCAGGATTTGGGCGCCGTGACAAATCGCCGCCAGCGGCTTCTTGCGCTCGGCGAAGTGCCGCACGATCTCGAGCACCTTCGGATCGAGACGTAGATACTCCGGCGCTCGGCCGCCGGGGATCACGAGGGCATCGTAATCGTCGGCCTTGATTTCGTCGAACGTGGCGGTCAAACGGAAGTTATGCCCGCGTTTCTCGCTGTAGGTCTGGTCGCCTTCGAAATCGTGGATCGCGGTGGCCACGCTCTGGCCGGCTTTCTTGCCGGGGCAGACCGCATCGACCTGGTGGCCGACCATGAGCAGCATCTGGAACGGGACCATCGCCTCGTAATCTTCGACGTAGTCGCCGACGAGCATCAGAATTCGCTGTTTGGCCATCTTCGAGACTCCGCGATTTGCAGGACGGGTTGTTGTCTGGGCATCTTAGCAACCGTCCCGCGAGACGGGCCAGACTCGGTTGGGCGCGAATTCTAGCGCCTCTTCGAAGCCATTTCGACAGTTGGGTGGCTGGCGGCTGAGCCTTGGCGAAGCCCCAGTTCGCTGGGGCATCGCTTCGCTCTGCCGCCAGCCACCCCGCCGTCAACTCAGACCTGATGAGGCACTAAATTTTGCCGCTGCGGCGAAAGCGTGGTCCATAATCGTAAGGCGGAGTTTGCCCGGCAAGGCGTCTTGCAAGAATGGGGATTCTGGACAAAACGCGCAAACTCAAGTGACGAATATAGGTCGTTCTTGCCGATAAGGAAGTCTACCGTGGCAGAATGGTTGCCGTTCCTGTTCGCTCGTCGCAGGCCCCCAATGCAAATCTAAAAACCCGATGAACATCCCAGCACCGCATTTCCTCCTGTTCTCCGAGTCCAGGGGGAAACAACGGCAGGGCCAGTGGAGGTTTGTCCTGCAAGCGGCCGATGGATCGGCAACCCTGGAAGCAAATGATTTCGAGCCCGAGGTGGGCGGCGAACGGCTCGAGCTGTTGGCCGTCGTCCGCGGCTTGGAAGCGCTCGATCAACCGAGCCGCGTAACGCTTTTTACGCCCAGTCGATACGTCAATCGCGGGATCGCCTACGGTCTCGACGAATGGCGCGGCAACGACTGGACCTGGGAATCGTTCGGCGAAATGGTCCCGGTGAAAAACTGCGACTTGTGGCAGCGGCTCGACCGCGCTTTGTCCTTTCACCGCATCGAGTTCCGCGGTTACCGCTTTGACGGTCCGCACTTGGGCGAATTCGGCCCCGCCGCCGCGGGACCGCCGCCCGCCGCGCAAGCCGGGACGGCGGAACCCGAACCCGTCGGCCGCTTCCGGCGAGGCTGGCGAAGGCTGGCAGAAACCGTACAAGATCGACTTGAACGTTGGAAGCTGCGCCTGGCCCAGCTCGGCACCTGCTTTTTACCCAAGCCTTGGATTGGCTGAACAGGGCGGCTGGGGCATCGCCAAGGCTCTGCCGCCAGCCATCCGCGGCAAGGTCCGCAAAGTCAATGCAAACTACTCAGAACCCCCTTAAGTCCTAGACTAAACCACTTCGACAACCCACAATCGCGGATACCCCGGCAAGGAGACATGGATGCGGACGGCAGTTCCTTTGGATCAGATCAGTCGCCTCGTAGAAGGTCGCAATGAAAACCCCTTCGAACTGCTCGGCCCGCACGAGGTCATCGATTCGGGGCGCCGCGCGACGGCGGTCCGGGCGTTTCTGCCGCACACGGCCCAGGCCTGGGTGGTGGACCAGACGCACGCCGAAACGCGGCCGATGCGCCGCATCCATCCGGCCGGATTGTTCGAGGCCATTTGCCCGCTGGCCGAGCCGGCCGCTTTCAATCGCTTCCTGTTGCAAACCGCCGATCCAAGCGGCAATCGAGAGACCATGCACGACCCCTACGCATTTCCGCAATTGCTGACCGACTATGATCTGCACCTGCTCAACGAAGGAACGCATTGGCACAGCTACCATAAGCTCGGCGCGCAGTTGCGCACGATCGAAGGGGTCGAGGGCGTGAACTTCGCCGTCTGGGCGCCCAATGCCTCGGCCGTGAGCGTGATCGGCGATTTCAACCAGTGGGATGCCCGCCGCCACCCGATGCGCAAACACATCCCCGGCGGCTTCTGGGAACTCTTCGTGCCTGGCCTCAGCGAAGGCACGATCTACAAATACAGCATCAAGCACGGCGACCACGTGCTGGAAAAATCCGATCCTTATGGGTTCGCCGCAGAACTGCCGCCGCGCACGGCCTCGAAGGTGGCCAACCTGGAACGCTATCGCTGGCACGACGAAAAGTGGCTGAGCCACCGCCAGGAAACCAACGGCCTGAACGCGCCGATTTCGATTTACGAAGTCCACCTGGGCAGTTGGAAGCGGCCGGGCGACGATCATACCCGCTGGCTCACCTACCGCGAACTGGCGCACGAGTTGGTCGATTACGCCAAGGAAATGGGCTTCACGCACTTGGAGCTGCTGCCGGTCAGCGAGCACCCGTTCTCGGGCAGTTGGGGCTACCAAACCGTCGGCTATTACGCGCCGACCAGCCGCTACGGCACGCCGCAAGACTTCATGTACTTCGTCGATCACTGCCACCAGAACGGCTTGGGCGTGATTCTCGATTGGGTGCCGGCCCACTTTCCCCGCGACGGGCACGGCCTGCGGATGTTCGACGGCACGGCCCTTTACGAGCACGCCGACCCGCGCAAGGGCGAGCATCGCGATTGGGGCACGCTGATCTTCAATTACGGGCGGCACGAAGTGCGCAACTTCCTGCTTTCCAACGCCTTGTTCTGGTTCGACAAGTACCACATCGACGGGCTGCGGGTCGACGCGGTGGCCTCGATGATCTACCTCGATTACAGCCGCGAAGAGGGCGAGTGGATTCCCAACGAGTTCGGCGGCCGCGAGAACCTGGAGGCGATTTCGTTCCTCAAGGAACTCAATATCCAGTCGCACTTGCAGTATCCGGGCGTGCTGACGATCGCTGAAGAATCAACGGCCTGGGCCGGCGTTTCGCGGCCGACTTACCTGGGCGGACTCGGCTTCAGCCTGAAGTGGAACATGGGCTGGATGAACGACACGATCCGCTACATGCGGCACGACCCGATCCATCGCAAGTACCACCATGACGAACTGACCTTCAGCTTGATTTACGCCTTCCACGAAAACTTCGTGCTGCCGCTGTCGCACGACGAAGTGGTCCACGGCAAAGGCTCGCTGTTGGACCAGATGCCCGGCGACTTGTGGCAGCGGTTCGCCAATCTGCGCACGCTGTTCGGCTACATGTGGACGCACCCTGGCAAGAAGCTGTTGTTCATGGGCGGCGAATTCGGGCAGTGGAACGAGTGGAACTACGACACCAGCCTGCAGTGGGATTTGTTGCAATGGGAGTCGCACCAGGGGCTGCAAAAGTTCGTCAGCGACATGAACGGTCTCTATCGCCGCGAGCCCGCCTTGCACGAATTGGATTTCGAAGGCGGCGGCTTCGAATGGATCGATTGCCACAACGCCGACGACAGCGTGCTGAGCTACATTCGCAAGGCGAAGGATCCCAAGGATTACCTGATTGTTGCCTGCAACTTCACGCCGGCGCCCCGCCAAAATTACCGACTCGGCGTACCTGAACGCTGCTGGTTCGAGGAGATCGCCAATAGCGACTCGACCTACTACAGCGGCAGCAACCTGGGCAACGGGCCGGGGCTGATGGCCGAGGACGCGCCGAGTCACGGTCGCCCGAATTCGCTGCTGTTGACGCTGCCGCCGTTGGCGGTGGTGGTGCTCAAGCCGCGGCGATAAGAATCGTGTAGGGCGCGCCCTCGGTGGCGTGCCGCGAACCGAGGATTGGGAATCCAACGCATTTCGGCTACGGCGACGCCGCCGGGCGGCGGCAAAAACTGCTGCGCGATTTGCGGCTGCTGGAGTTGCAACGCGGCCAGCGGCCCGACGATCCGCTCGTGCTGTTCCATCTGAGTCCTGGCCCGGCAGCCGAACAACCCAACCGCCCAATCGAACCTCGCCGTCGTTTTGCGAAACCGACCCGCGCCGCCCGCCGCCGGCGGAGAGCCGCCCTGGGGCGGGTCGATCATCGTCGGCTGAGCGCCGTTCGATCCGTGTGGCGAGCGGCAGAGCGAAGCGATGCCCCAGCGACTGGGGCTTCGCTCAGCCGCCAGGCGCCCCGTGCTTTCAACGTGCAGCAATAGACGTAATTCCCATGCTGGCTACAAACCTGAACGCTCCGCTGACGCCGAAGCAACTTCGGAGTCTCGCACGGAGGAACAACGGATAAGATTAACCACGGATGGCCCAGCGCGGCCTTCGGCCGCAACCAATCGAGCCACGGATGGAACACGGATAAAACACGGATGAAATGCAGAATGGGGCTCTTCCGCAGGATCCATGGGTGGTTTTATCGCTGGTTAGCATGGTTGGGGTTGCGTTTTCCAAGGCATTTCCGGGCAAATAAACGTGGCGTTGGTCAGTGAGACGCCGGTGAGGAGCCGAATTGGAAAACACCATGTCCGATCCGTGTTTCATCCGCGGCTCGCCTCCGCCAAAAGCGCAACATGAATTTTCGCGAGGCGCGAAGATTTCGTCATGAGGGTCAAGCCGGGTTTCGCGGCAGGAAATTCAAACTCAGGCTCCAGAAAGTCGCTTTTCGCTCCGCGAAAAAGGCGCCTTTTTCGCGGAGCGAAAAGCGACTTTGGTTGCGGCTTCGCCGCGATGGGAAATCCGTGGTTGACTGCGTTCGGCCATCCGCGTTGCCCTGGCCCGCCGAAACGCCTAAAATTGCCTGCTTCCTAGATTCCCCTTTGGCCAGCGGAACGATTCGACGATGCGCTTCACGAAAATGCAGGGGGCGGGCAATGACTATGTGTATGTCAATTGCTTCGCCGAGCCGCTGCCGGCCGACCCGGCCGAACTGGCCCGCAAGATTTCCGACCGCCACTTCGGCGTCGGCGGCGACGGGCTGGTGCTGATCTCGCCGTCGAAAACAGCCGACGCCCGGATGCGGATGTTCAACGCCGACGGTTCGGAAGCCGAAATGTGCGGCAACGCCGTCCGCTGCGTCGCCAAATACGTCTACGACCGCGGCCTCTCGAAGAAGACTTCGCTGGCCATCGAGACCGGCCGCGGCGTGCTGCTGTTGGGTCTGGAAGTGGTCGACGGCCGCGTCGAGCGGGCGCGGGTCGACATGGGCCCGCCGATCTTGAAGGCGGCCGAAATCCCGACGACGCTCGCGGGCGAGCCGGTGGTTGGCCAAAAGCTGCCGCTGGCCGACCGCACGCTGGACGTGACCTGCGTCTCGATGGGCAACCCGCATTGCGTAACGTACGTCGATAAACTCTCCGACGATTGGGTGCTCGGGATCGGTCCGCAGATCGAGCGCAACGAACATTTCCCGCGGCGCGTGAACGCCGAGTTTGTCGAGGTGCTTTCGCCGACCGAAGTGCGGATGCGCGTTTGGGAGCGCGGTTCGGGCGAGACGTTGGCCTGCGGCACGGGCGCCAGCGCC
>DATKRK010000137.1:0-5045 GCA_035532215.1 Pirellulales bacterium
GCGCCCCGCGAGACGCCGATCGTGGGGAGGGTCGTGTGTGCCTCGCGAATTCCCAGGCGTAAACGCCTGGGCTACATAAAAACCACTTTTGGCATACATCCACTCATGGCTGACAAAACCCTAATCTCGCGCGGCCCGCAGCTTCAGCGCGCCCTGCGCAGAGATATCGATGTAGACGTACTTGCCGCCGTTCTGCCGCGCGATCCGGGCTAAAAAGTTGTCGCGGCCAGACTTCGCGCCCAAGCCGAACTCGATCGTGTGGATCGAGGCTCGGCCGCCGTTCATGCGCTTGATTCTGGCCAACCGGCCGGCGGATAACTCGGGCTGGTCGGCGTCGGTGAGGAAGAAAATCACGTCGGGGGCCAGCGACAAGGCGGCTTCGATCGCCTCGCCGTGGCGAGTGCCGCCAGCGGCCATGATCCCGCGGACGTATTTCTGGGCCAACTCCTGGCTCTGGCGGTCGGCGAACAGCAAACCGCCATATTGCCGGCCCAGGTTCATCGCCGCAGGCTCTTCGTTGTAAAAGATGATCTGAAACTGGTTCGTCTCGCTTAGCTCGGCCAGGCTCGCCAACAGTTCGCGCTGGGCCGATGCCAAGGGGCTGCCCGAACCGCTGCCCATGCTGGCCGAGCGGTCGAAGACGTAGACGAACCGGTTGCCTTCTCCTTCGATGCCGT
The DNA here is from genome assembly GCA_035532215.1 of Pirellulales bacterium. Taxonomy (GTDB): domain Bacteria; phylum Planctomycetota; class Planctomycetia; order Pirellulales; family JAICIG01; genus JAICIG01. Next base: position 678 of record DATKRK010000137.1, read on the forward strand.
AAACGCTGGTTCGAGCACGACCGCCGCTGACCTTCGCCGTGCGGCGCGGGCCGCCGGTCAGTTCGCCGGCGCCGGTCGCCGGCCCCTCTTCGCCCGTGCCCAGCCCCGCCAACTCGCGTGCGGCGGGCAAAGCCGAACTCGTATCGACGGGCGGCTCGTCAGCGATCACGTCGCTCATGGCGCCGCCGGAGGTCTCGATGCCATCCGACGCGTCGGGCAGAGCCGGCTCGCTGGCCGCTTCCAGCGTGACCGAGCCTTCGTCGTCGAACAACTCGTTTTCGTCCGGCGCGGTGCTGGCGCTGGCCAGCAATTCGCCAAACGGCGGCCCGTTCGTGCCGTGGATTTCCTGGCCGGCCACATAACCCAGCGCCAGAATCAGCAAGGCGTGTACGACCGCTGAAATCAACCACGAGGGCGCCAGCCATCGCCAACTGAGCGGCTGCTCTTGCCCCAGCGGGCTCTCGGGCGGCACAGTGAATGGCGGCACAGTGAACGGCATTGGCGAAGCCATCACAAGTTGAATCCGGCAAAAGGATTGCGAACGCGAAGTGTTCGCTAATTTTAGGCTGCTTTGGCAGGCGAGTCAACGTGAGCGGCGCCCAAGCCACGCCTGCGCAACGTGTAGTAAGCTTATGCAATTCAAGAACTTAGATCGCACGAAACGTCCTGGCGAGCGGGGGGCGTTAGCCCCCCGGTGACGCCGGCGCGCACGCTGGCCATCACGCGCGCACCCGGAGGCTGACGCCTCCGGCTCGCCGTCGAGGACGCCTCCGGCTCGCCTAGTAGTGATACTACGGTCCAAATGGAATCACTATCGCTCGCCGCCATGCATAGAATTCCCCAGAGAGTTGCGGCTATAATCCTGGTTTTTGTTCCCGTCCGATACTCCACCCCTTGCACAGGCCGACGGCGCCCGATTCTGCGGTGCGACGGCGGGAGAATAAGCGTTGCGGATCATCAATTACCCTCACCCTACCTTGCGGAGAACCTCCAAGCTGCTCAAACGCGTCGATGCGGAACTGCACAAGCTGGTTCGCGAGATGTTCGATTTGATGTACGCCGACGAGCATCGCGGCATCGGGCTGGCCGCGAACCAGGTCGATTTGCCGTACCGGCTGTTCGTCGTCAATCTTACGGCCGACCCCGCGCTGAAGGATCAGGAGCACGTGTTCATCAACCCCCTGCTCAGCCAGCCCAAAGGCACGGCGGAGGCCGAGGAAGGCTGTCTCAGCCTGCCGGGGCTGTACGCTCAGGTGCGGCGACCGGAGAGGATCAAGATCAACGCCTACAACTTGGCCGGACTGGAAGTGACCTACGAATTGGACGACTTGTTTGCCCGCGTCGTGCAGCACGAAACCGACCATCTCGACGGCGTGCTGTTCATCGATCGGCTCAGTTCCACGGCCCGGCTCGCCGTGCAAGAAGCGCTCGATGAATTCGAGGAACTGTTCGCCGGCCAGCGGCAGCGGGGCGAAATCCCTGGCGACGAATTCATCCTTTCACGGCTCGCGGAGCTCGAGCAAGCCAGGACGTAGGAAGGATGAGGGATGAAGCTCGTCATCATGGGCACGGGGCCGTTCGCGGTTCCAACGTTTCGCGCACTGTATGACTCGCCGCACGAAGTGCTGGCGCTGGTGACGCAGCCCGAGCGTGCGCAGCGCGGGGGGCGAGAGCCGCCGAAGAATCCTATGCGCCTGGCGGCCGAGCAGTACGGCACGCCGATCCTCGATCCTGAAAATATCAATACCGACGAAGTCCGCGCCGAACTGGCGCGGTTCGAACCGGAACTGTTCGTCGTCGCCGATTACGGCCAGATCCTGGCCAGCGAGACGATGGCAGTCGCGCCGCGCGGCGGCATCAATCTGCACGGGTCGCTGCTGCCGAAGTACCGCGGCGCCGCGCCGATCAATTGGGCCTTGTACAACGGCGACGCCGAGACCGGCGTGACCGTGATCCACATGACGCCGCGCGTAGACGCCGGCCCTTGCCTGGCTCAGTCCCGCACGGCCATCGACACGCACGAGAACGCCGTGGAACTCGAACGGCGTCTGGCGGCGCTGGGCGCACCGTTGGTCTGCCGCACGATCGACGATTTGGCGGCCGGCCACGCTCGGCCGCTGCCGCAAGATCGAAGTCTCGCCAGCCCCGCACGCCGGCTGCGAAAGACCGACGGCCAGATCGATTGGTCGCGCACTGCGCAGCAGATCAAGAACCAGATTCGAGCGCTGGAGCCTTGGCCCAAGACCTATACGTTTTGGCGCCGGCAGGGGGGCGACGCGCTGCGGCTGATCTTGGGACGCTGCCTGGTTCTTTCCGCTGCAAACTCGGCGGTCGAGCCCGGCACGGTGATTGCCGCAGAGCGCGGCGAACTGGCGATCGCCACCGGCTCGGGCGCGTTGGCGATCCTCGAATTGCAGCCAGCCGGCAAACGCCTGCTGGGCGCCGAGGAATTTCTGCGCGGTTATCCAGTGCGCGCGGGCGACCGGTTCCAGGCGGAGTGACAAACGCGGGCGAAGCTTGCTTTGCGTGTGGCGCGGCCTTCCAGGCCGTCAACCGCCGACGGCCTGGAAGGCCGCCCCACGATAAACGTCAACCGCCGACGGCCTGGAAGGCCGCCCCACGATTAACGTCAACCGCCGACGGCCTGGAAGGCCGCCCCACGATTAACGTCAACCGCCGACGGGTGAGGAAGGCCGCCCCACGATTAACGGACGTTTCATGCTCAAGCGGTCAGTTTAGCAATCGCGTCCGCTCATTGCTTCTTGGCGGCGGCTTTCAGCTTGATGGTCAGCGTGCCGTTGTTGTCGGCCAACTCGCCCCACTTGTCGCGGCAGCGGAGATAGAGTTGCCCGTCGGCGGGCGCCTGAAAGCTGCCGCGGGCGCCCAGTTCGAACGGTTCGCCCAACTCGAACTTTTCGACGTTCATGACCACCCCCAGCAGCCGCCCGGCGCCGTCGGATTCGGCGCCGTCGGCCGAGAGCGCAGGGCCGTCTTGGGCGGTTTGCCAGGTTCCAGCCGCTTTGTATTGGTAATTCACGCCCTCGGTCACGATTACGCCCGAAGGCTGCCAGCCCCGCTCGGCCTTGATCTTGGCGGCAACGGTGGCGCTGCCCTTGGGCGCGCGAAACTTGCGATTCCAATCCCAACTGCACAGATCGGCTCGATAACCTTGTTCGAGATGCTTGAGGAAAAAGCGATACTCGAACATGATCTCTTTGGCCATGTCGCCATAGACGGCTTCGAAGCTGGTGAGCTCCTTCTTGAGCAAGGCCAGGCCGAGCGGGCGGAACTTGGCGGCGTAGTTCGGATTGTTGGCCAGCAGATGGCAGAGGGCCCAGCGCCAGGCGTAGTTTTGCCACGAGTCGCCGGTGAACTCCTTGCCGTTGACGATTTCGTTGAGGCTCTTGGGCTCGCTCTCGCGGAGATATTCGAGCACGACGTCGTGGATGTGAACGCTCTGGAAGACCGCCCCTTTCTTGCTCCACTCGTCCTTGTGCCAATATTGGCCCATCTCGGCCATGCCTTCGCTGTACCAGACCGGCCCCGTCGTGCCGAAGGTCTGGCCGCAGTAGGCGTGAACGGCCTCGTGTTGCGGCGTGCCGCGATCGGCCACCGCATAGACCACCGACTTGGCCACGCCCACCCCGCCGCTGGAAAGCGTGCTGGTGATCGTCACGCCGGCGCCGGCTTGAATATGCCCCAGCCCCTCTTCGGGCAGCGCGCCTTGCGGCCAGTTGTCGAGATCTTTGACGACGTAGCACTCGATCACGCCGGAGTTGGGGCGGGCCCAGTAACTCGAGATGATCGCCAGCATCGTCTCCAGGCGCTCGAGCAGCTCATCAGCTTCTTCCTTCGACAGGTCGGTGTGGACGTAGAAATTCTGCGAACGAAACTCGGCCGGCCCCGCGGCCGGCTTGGCTTTCTCTCGCTTGGATTGGGCCAGCAGGGGCCGCGCTTGAGCGCAAAGGGCGGCCCCCACGACCATCAACAGTGCAAGCCCGTGAAATCGTCGCCGAAAGAGTCGAGGCATGGAATCACTGTCCCCCGTCTGCTGCCCGTGCGAAATCCTGCGCCTTGTCGGCCTCGCCGGGCGGCCGGCCGAAGTCGCCCGTAGTTCGCCAGTATAGCAAGCGGATGCGAACTGCCGCAAACTTTCGGCGATTCGGGTAGTGATACCATTCGAACTGGTGTCAAGAAAAACTTATCGCTTTGTCTGCCACCAGCTTAAGAGATCGTCCTGCTTTCTGGAAAGATGGATAAGGCCGAAGGCCGCCGTAGCACCGAAGGTGCGTCATTCGATAGCCCAGGGCGCAGCCCTCGTTGTTCTACACATCTTTTTACTTGCATTTTCCCGACAGACTTCGGCCA
>DATKRK010000138.1:0-7238 GCA_035532215.1 Pirellulales bacterium
CGTCGCGGGCTTGAGCGAAACTCGCACGCGGACGATCGTCAAGCTGTTGGCCAGCGGCGTGAGCCAGCGGAAGGTGAACCGCGTGCTCGGCTACGCCGCCGGCGCCCACTGGGCCGCCTGGCGCGTCAACCAGCGGCTCAAGCAGATGCTCGCCGCCGGCCACTCGGCCGGCGAGATCGCCGAGCACCTCGGCATCGAACCGCGATCGTCATCGTGGGACCAGGCGGTCGAGTATCTGGGCGCGTTAGGCGGCTGCGTGGTCGAATGAACCGCGGATGAGAGGGAACCACGGATGACACGGATATCACGGATGGTATTCGCCGCCGACCGTGGTATCGCCGCTATGCTTGGTCATTTCTGATCGGGCGGCTTCAAGGTCAGCCGCCAGATGACGTAGACCATGCCGCCGCAAAGGGCGGCAAAGAACCAGACTCCTGTCAGCACTATCCTGCTGTCACAAACGTCTCGCAAAGCCGCCTGGATAGCCCTCTCATCGATCGCTTGCTCCAGATATGTCAGGGCGAACCACGCCGCACCGAGCAAGGCCGGAATCATGGCGCCCGAAGCGAAGGCTCGCCAGGCGCCTGGAAAGAATTGCCCAACGAGCGCCAAGGCGAGAGGCGCCCCCAGCGCGAGCAACAGCATAAGCGCGCCTGAGACCGCCGAATCTTCGGGACCGAAGGCTGCTCCGAGCACACAAACCGCCGCCATCGCGCCGAAGATGCTCCGCAAGTTGAATTGTCGAGGGACCAGGTTTCTCGAATAGCGGCCGACAGGACGCATTCGCGCCGCCCAATCCGCGAAACGAAAGATCAAGCAACCGATTAACCAACCCAGCCCCGCCGCGAGAATGGCGCTAAAGAGCTGCGATCTGACCCAGGTGGTTGCATCATCGCGGCCAAGACTGGGGTAAAACGGCGAATTCAGGCCCCAATAAGCGTAAGCGGTCGCGCATATGCCTTCGAGATACAGGCGTTGGGACAGCTCTCGGCGCGCGGTAAACGCCAACCCTGTCAGCCCGCCGCCCAACATCAAGGCCGTTGCGCAGGCGTATTGATCGCTGGGCCGGGTCCAGGCCAGCACGAGCAATATCGCAACGGCCGCTACGGTCAGCCGCCGTCTAGTGAACTGAAGCAGTGGCGCGCGTTGTTCCGTCACCTGTCGCGGATCTCCGATGTTTGCAGCCTTCGTCGAGGGCTTTCTTAGCATAGCAAGTCTAAAACGCCCCGCTCCCAGCACCTTAGCGACAAGTAAAATGAACTACGGATGACACGGATTTCACGGATGGCATTCACTTCCATCCGTAATACAAACGTTCTGTTTCTTCGTGGGCCGCGAAGATTTCGTCATGAGGGTCAAGCCGGGTTTCGCGGCAGGAAATTCAAACTCAGGCTCCAGAAAGTCGCTTTTCGCTCCGCGAAAAAGGCGCCTTTTTAGCGGAGCGAAAAGCGACGTTGGTTGCGGCTTCGCCGCTCCGTGCCATCCGTGGTTCGTTCAGCATGGCGTTCGTGTTGCCGGGCTCGAGCTGACCAGTGGGCTGACCAGGGGGCTGACGCCCCCCGCTCGCCTGGGCTCCCGAGCCAAGCCGCGCGTCCGTTAGCTTGCGGGGCATGCGAACGAATGACAGCGAGTTTCAGCCGGGCGATCTGCTGCTGTTTGCGGGCCGAGGTCTCGAAAGCCGCTGGATCGCGGCGGTGACGTGCTCGCCGTGGCAGTTGCTCGCCGGCCAGTGGTTCAGCCATATCGGCATCTGCGCCCGCGACCCGCACGGCCGCGTGCTGCTCTGGGAATCGACGACGCTGTGCGATCTGCCGTGCGAAATCACCGGGCGGAAGATCCACGGCACGCAAGCTCATCTGCCGCGCCAGCGGTTGGCCCGCTACGACGGCGCCGCGTGGCGATTGCGATTGGCCGAGCGGCAGGCGCTGAGCGAGTCCGAAAGCCTGCGGCTCTCGGACTTCGTGCTGAGCGAGATCGGCAAGCCTTACGACTACGAAGGGGCGATGATTTCGGGCGCCTGGCGGCTGCGGCTCTGCCGGCGGCTCTATCCGACGCTCGACAAGCTGTTCTGCTCGTTCTACGTGCTCGCCGCGCTGAAAGACGTCGGCAAGGTCGACAAGGATCTCAACCCGCGAGCCTACAGCCCGGCCCGAGCCGCGCGCGACTTGATGTATTGGGGCACGTATCAGCCGCTCGCCGAGCCAGGCAGCGCGAGCGGGAAGTTGTAGGGTGGGGCGGTAGCCCCACGCGCGTCGGACCTATTTTGGATTTTCGATTTTCGATTCAATCCAAAAGCCAAAATCACCAATCCAAAATCGCCGCATGCATTGGCTCCAACAACGCATCGCGCGGCGCGTGCAACGGGCGGCGATCGAACGCTGGGTCGAGCGGGCGCGAGTGGCCGAGGCGATTGTGTGGTTGGCGGGGCTGGAAGCGGAGGCGATTCGTGAATGTTGGGAGCTGTTGCGATGCTTGATCGACGGAAGTTATTGATTGTCGTGGCCGCCGCGGCCTTGGCCGGCGGCTGCCGAGTGAAACTGCCGCCGCGGAAATGTCCGGATGGTAGTTGCCCAGCGGAGGCGAGCCGTTCCGTCCTGGCGAGCCGGAGGCGTCAGCCTCCGTGTCAGACCGGCGCGCACCCGGAGGCTGACGCCTCCGGCTCGCCAAACAACGACGCCTCCGGCTCGCCTGTGTTCCGCCTGTCCGAAACGCCGGTCGTGAATCTGCCGCTTCACGCGCGCTGCCGCAATTATGCCGGCGGATCGTGCGTGATCGCCTCGACCGTGTCGCTGTTCCGCTGGCAAGGACGCGACGACCTGGCCGACTTGTTTCGCCGCGCGTATAGCGGCGGGCAAAGCGCGTCGAGCCTGCACGCCAAGCTCGAAGCCCGCGGCGTGCGCTATGCGTACACCACCTCGGGCGATGCGGCGTTTCTCGACTGGGCCTGCCGCACGCGGCGCGGCGCCGGCGTGACGTTCTTCGCCAACCATTTCATCTGCCTGGTACACCTGGACGCCGAGCGGGCGATCCTGCTCGACAACAACCGCATCGGCCAATACCTCGCCTTGCCGCGCGACGAATTCCTGCGTCGCTGGCGCGGCTACGGCGGCTGGGCCACCACGCCCGTCTATTCGCCCGCCGCGCCGTTGGCGTGGAAATAGACGCTTGAACCACGGATTGCACGGATGTCACTGATTTTTTCTTATCCGTGCCATCCGTGTCATCCGTGGTTGTTGGATTTCCGAGTTCCGACCTCGAAGGAGCTTTCTATGGATCGTGCAAAACGTATTCTGCCGGCCGTAGCGCTGGCGTTTCTCATGGCCCTCTCTTCCTACGGCGCCATGTCGGCCGCGACGGCGCGGCGGCTGGCGGCCAGCGCGGCTGGCTGGCAAACGGCCGTACGCCAAGCTCGGGCCGAAGCGGCCGCAGCCAAGGCGATCGCCGAGTTCGGCGACCGCGTGATCGACCTGCCGGAAGACGGCGCCGCCTGGCACACCAGCGTGTTCACGCACGAGGCGCCGACGGCCGAAGAGCAGCGCATGCTCGGCTGGTTCGCCAGCGATCCGCAGTTGGCCCGGCTGAAACAGCAGACGCACTTTCACCATTACACGCCGCAGTCGAGCGTCTACTCGCGGTTCGAGAACGTAACGGCGGCGGGCTTGCCGGCGATCGTGTTGCAAGACGCCAGCGGACAGGTGATCTACAAAGCCAGCGGCGCGGCGACGCCGAATGCGCCGTGGCCGCTGGTCAAGGGCGTGATCGAGTGCATTCGGGCCCACTGTCCGCACTGCCCGCGGCCGAAGCCGCAGCCGTCGCCGCCGCCTGAACCGGCGCCCGACGTCACGCCCGGCCCGCCGGTGTTGATTCCCGACGTCGTCGGCCCGAACCAAAACACGCCGCCCGACGGTCGCGACGACACCGTGCCGGTCACCATCGCCGTGTTTCTGCTGGCCCTCGGCGCCGGCTTCATGGCGGCCGCCCGGCGCGACGATCGCAGGCTGTTGTAGCCATTTTGGATTTTGGATGGCGGATTTTGGATTGAATCGAAAATCCAAAATCGAAAATCCAAAATCACCATCACGCCTTCGTTCCAACAACGATTCGCGCGTCCCCTCTCCCTTTGGCAGCGGGTTAGGGAGAGGGCAAACCAAACGTGACGCGGCCCTCACCCCCGTCCCTCTCCCAGTGGGAGAGGGAGTTTCTCGATTCAATCAAAAATCAAAAATCAAAAATCAAAAATCGCCTCATTTCCCGTTAGCGCGTGGGGCTACGCCCCACCCTACTCTCTCACCTCAACCCTCCAGGCGCCGCCATGCATCCTCTTTTCGCGTTCGAGCTGTTCGAAATCACTCCGGTCGGTTTGTTCGCGTTGGTCGGCTGGGCCGTCGCGGGCGTGTGTGCGGGCAAGCTGCTGTACAAGGACGATCGCCACCTGAAGGAACTGCAGCGCGAGGCCAACGAGCTGGCCGACGAACTGGCCAAGCACGGCTTCCATCTCTTGCCGCCGATCTTGCGCGACCTGGCGTTCTTGGACCTCGTGCAGTTGCGCAACGATTTCCGGCACGCGGTCAACACCCTGAAAGACCCGGTCAAGCGGCGGGCCGAACTGGCTCAGTTGCTCGAGGGGCTGGTGAAGGCCGAGTTGGCCGACGCGAAAACGCGGCAAGCGTTTTTGGACGGCGTGATCTCGCAAGCCTCGCTCGTCGGCTTGAAGCCGAGCCCCGCCGCGGCCGCTACGCCCGTCGCCGCGCCGCCCGCCGAGCCCGTGAAAGCGTGACGCAGGCGCCTCCCTCTCCCTTTGGGAGCGGGGACGAATCAAATTTGGCGAGCCGGAGGCGTCAGCCTCCGGGTCTGGCCGGCGCGCACGCGGTGGCTAACGGCTCCGGCTCGCGCCTGATCAGTGCATCTCTCGAACACGAGCGGTAAACCTCGCTCTCGTCGTTCGCGCGTGGCGTGGAAGGCGCCTTGGCAGTGCTGTAACCCGGAGGCTTACGCCTCCGGCTCGCCTGTCGCCTGTCGCCTCGAAAATACCTGACGCCTCAACATCAAGGAGCAACGCCCGTGAATCTTGGCGCGTGGGGACCGGCGGAGTGGGTTGCGGTGATCGGGGCGTTGGGCGCGGTGACGACCTGGGGCGCGAAGGTGATCTTGATCCTGGGCGACATCGCCCGCACGCTATTCGCCCTGCAATGCTGGCTGGAGGTGTTCGGCGAAGAGTTCCCCGAGTTCCGCCAGCGCGCCGCCCAGAAGATGGCCCGGCGGCCGGTCCTGCGGCGCGATATCGGCGGGCTGGGCGAGGCGCAGGCGTAGGGGAGACATCAAGCCCGTAGGGTGCGGGCGCAGCCCCACGCGCTCTCCGCGTTGAGTCAGCAAATCACGAAAACGCGAAAGCGGCTTCCGTTTGGCGATCGTTCGCCTACGCGATCTTCGCTATTCTTTTTCGTGCTTTCGTCATTTCGTGTTTTCGCGATCTCCTCGTAAGCCGACGCTCTGCGGCTTGCAACGCGAATGCAAGCAGGGCTGTGCCCGCACCCGATCGGTTACGACCCAACGTAAGTATTTGAAAAACAACAAGATAACGATGAACCATCCGACAATTCAAGGCTTTCGCCATTCCCGCCGATAAATGGGAAAATGGGAATCGCCCACTTGCCCCGAGGGCGAGCAGGCGGTAGGATTGGTTGAACGAGGCGCAGTGCGTACTCTTTCGCGTGGTCAAAGAGATTTCAACCAATCCTACCGCCTGCTCACCTAAGCTGAAAAATGACCACCAAGACCATCGACGAACGCGGCAGGCTGACTCTCGGTCGCGAGTTTGCGGGCTGCACCGTAATCATCGACGATTCGGATCCCCGGCAAATCGTAGTGAAGCCGATGAAGCTCGTTCCAGCCCACGAAGCATGGCTCTACGAGAACCAGACGGCCCTGGGGTTTGTTCGTCGCGGATTGGCCGAATCCAGGGCTGGAATCGTCAGCGAGAATCCGCCAAACATCGTTGCGGACTCCGCATTGGCGGACATGCTCGAAGATTAGCACTCTGACGTGCGAGTCGTTGAAATTCGCGAGTGGCCGCGGTAAAGAATACCGCGGCTTTTTCATTTGGGAAGCCAGGTGAGGCATGTTCGAGCTTGTGTGGCGCCCGGCAGCCACGGAGACCTACAATGAGCTTCGCGACAAGGCCGCTACGAGCTTGCAGAATCGCACCGCGAAGGGCAAAGGCAAATCAACCAAAGTTGAAGGGCTTTTCAAGCAGGTTCACAAAACCGCCGCCCTACTCAGCGAGAATCCAAAACACCCCAGCCTGAGCACGCACGAATACGACAGTATCGAAAACCCGTATGACGCCAAGCAGAAGGTCTTCGAGGCCTACGTGCAGAACAAAACCCCTAGAGCTTATCGCCTCTTCTGGTGTTATGGCCCAGATCCGAAAGAGATCACGATCGTCGCCATAACGCCGCATCCCTAGCCCGCGAGCGACTGCCACTCCAGCGGTCCATAATCCCCGCATGCCTTCGCGAAAGAAACGGGCGAGCAAACGGCCGCGGGCGAAAGAGGCCCGCGAAATGCTGCGGCTGGCGCTGGTCGAAGAGGACCTGGCCAAGCTGCGAGAATTGCGGCGGCATTATCTCAATGCCAGCGAGTCGTGGGTCGTCCGCTGGGCGATCAAGTCGTACGCCGATTGGCTCGGCCAAACCGCCCGTCGGAAACGCCTCGCCGAACCGGCCGAACAGCCCTGGGAGGCTTTTGGCGACCGCAAGCGCTGGAAGCAGAAAGGCTATCTGCTGTTTCGCAGCGACTTCGAAAACATCGAGACGCTGATGCGGCTGACCGGCTACCGCGCCCAGGCCCAGGCCGTGCGCGCCGCGATCGATTGGGAGTTTCGTAGGGTGGGGCGGTAGCCCCACGCGCATCGCGCGCGTGTGGCCGCAGGCGCCCGTGATTGCACGGTTACCTTCGAAGCGCGTGGGGCTGCGCCCGCACCCTACGGCACAAGCCGCATCGCTCGTAGAATCGCCGGACATGAAAACGCGAAATCGCAATCTGGCGGTGCGGCGGGTCAAGGCGTCGTCGCTGGCGCCGCATCCGCGGAACTGGCGCACGCATCCGCCGGGGCAGCGGCGGGCGCTGGAGAGTTTGCTGGAAGAGGTGGGTTTCGTCGGCACGCTCGTGGCCTGCGAGCTGCCCGACGGACGCTTGCAGTTGATCGACGGCCATCTGCGCCGCGAGACGCTGGGCGA
>DATKRK010000139.1:0-21689 GCA_035532215.1 Pirellulales bacterium
CTTCGAGTTCCTTCGTGCGGCGGTCCAGCCGTTCGCAGTTCGCGCATTCGTGTTTCTTCTCGGGCTCCACCATGACGGCAAAACCCTAATCAATCGCCGCAAAACTACCAAGATCAGTTCAAAACCCGTGAACGCTTACGATCGTTTTGAAGACCAGCGTCAGCAAGAGAATGCAAAAGATCAGCCCTGCCAGTCCGCTGAATTGGAGATAGGCGAAATCCACGCGGCTCACTTCTTGCGGAAATTGATAACCCCGCTGATGCGCTGCGAAAAACGCCGTCACCGCCCCTGCGCAGACCAACGCCCAGAACACTCCCCAACCGATGCTCGTCAACAATACGGCGATCACGGGCACGGTGACATACCAGGTGGCGGCCGGCGCATTGTGTCCCCCGGTAAAGCAAACGAGCCCCGTGTAAACTGAGAAAGCCACCAGCGCCAGCGTGTTGCCCGCCAGCGTCGGAGAGCGAGCGGCTCGCTGCAAGATCGGCACGCAAACGAGCAGCACTCCCGCCACGGCGATGATCGTCGCGGAGACAGGCGCGCCAATCGCGGAATAAATGCCGCTGAAAACCGGCACCCAAACCATCATCGCGGCGCAAAACGCGAGCACGCGGTTCGCGCGTCGGAGCGTTTCGGGCTCTTGGCGCAACGAAAGCGGGATGAGCCAGTTCCACAACGAGACGAGCGGCAAGGATGTCGCCAGCCGCCTCGTCAGCCGCATTCCAGACACAGTGACCTTTCATGAATCGGGAGGATCCCCGCTCGCCGCTCGAGGGCATTTCCGCATCTTCGGGCTCGATCCCTAACACAAGCCTAGCACGGGCCCTCCACAAGGGCGAAAAAGCCGGGGGGGCGCCGATTGCACCGAAACGAGCGACAAGTCTGCTGCTCGATTTGCCGATTTTAACGGCTTGCCACGATGGCGACGGTCGTTCCTCGGCCTGGCCCGCGTTGCGCACGATGTGCAAGAGCTTGGGCATCGACTCGGAAAAACCATCAGCCCCATCGGCCGGCGGTTCAGGATCACTTGTTCTTTGCCGGTTCTTCGCCGGCCGCGGCCGAATGCTTGTACAGCGGCATGTGGCGGTAATAGACTTCCAACGTACATACGGCCAAGGCGGTCATGTAGAGGCGCCCGCCTTGCTGATCGTGGCCTCCGCCGGGGGCCCAACTGCCGGCCTCGTGACCGCTCGTCGATTGCAGCGAGACCAGCAAATCGCGCAGGGCGGCGTTCCACTCTTGCCAAGGCCGCCCGCCCATGTGGTGCATGACTTGAGTGCCGTAGTACCAGTAGTACATGGATACGTTGTTGTCGCGAGGCAGGTGCTTCAGCAGCCCCTCGACGCCGTTGTTCAACACCGGATGATTGTGTTTCCAGCCGGAGTACTGGCGGCAGAGCAAGCCCTCGGCCGTCATGATCGGCGTAGGATGGCCGCCGGGCACATAGCAATACTGGCCGACTCGGGGCGAAACTTGTACCGCATTCAGAAAACGGTTGGCCTTGACGAACGTTTCTTCAGGGACCTGCAAATAGGCCATCTGCGCGCTGCGCAAGGCCATCATCTGCCAGCCCACCACGCTCAAGTCGCCCCGCTGGCCCGGGCGGTAACGCCAGCCGCCTTGTCCGTGCTGGGCCGCGACGATGAAATTGACGGCTCTCTGGGCCGGATCGTGCAGAAGCTCGGCCTGCGTCAGTGCAAAAGCTTCGCACAGGGCGATCGTCGCCTGACCGTGCGCGTACATCGTTCCGCCCCCTGCGCCGCGCAAGTCGCCGTCGCTTTTCTGGTGATCCATCAGCCAACGCAAGCCGCGAGCCACCGTCAGGTTGTATTCGCCGCGCAAATGCGTCTGGCCCGAGCCGAGAAACGGCAGCAAGGCAAGCGCGGTGCCGGCGGTGTCGCTGATCATGCCGCGGTCTCCGCACCTTCCGTTGCACTCCCCGGCATGGTGAAAGTCGTGCAGGCTCCAACTGCCGTCGGAATTCTGATGCGCGGCGATCCACGCCAGTCCTTGGGCCACGGCCGCTTCGGTCTCGGTCGTGCCTCCCTCGAGCGCGAGCAACTGGCCGCGCAGCCGCGGATCGCGGCCGGCCAGCACGGCGCCAGGATTACCCACGGCCGAAGGCAGCGACGGCGCCGCCGCAGGCGTGAACAAATCGTCGGGCGCCTGCTCGATCTGCGGCGAGAAAACGCTCGACGCGGCTTCGAACTCGGGCGTTGCCACGGACTCGACAAGGTCGTTGGCCAGCGATGGGGCCAATTCCACCGGTTCCTCGAGAGCGGTCAACTGCGGCGCGTCCTCCTCGCTGGCCGGCCCGATCCTCGCCGCCAGGACCAGCGGTTCGGGCTCGCTCTCGCCGTCGATGATCCAGGCGCCCAGCACGATTACCAGCACCATGTGTACGACGGCGCTCGTCAGAATGCTCGGCGCTTCACGGATTAGCTCCGTGAACGAGGCTGCCAGCGATTCCCACCCGCCGGAACGCTCCAGCCGGGTCCGGACCCGGCTGGGGCGAACGGCGGCGACAGTGCGATGCTCCCTGTCAGACGACGCTGTGGCAGGCACGGCGCCGCCCGGCCCGGTCGCCGAAGGCGGGGCGTACGTCGCCTGCAAGCTCGATTTGTCATCTGCCAGAGACATGTAAGCCACCGTGGAAGCGGAGTTTCCATCTTATCGAGCCGAGTCGCCGGCGGGCAACAACGACGCCCCTATGCGGGCGTTCGTTTCTCTGATTTGTTGCTGCGATCGGAAGCCCCTGAGCTTCTCGCCAGTTCTCATCCGGCAACGGTGGCATAACCGTCCTGTGATCGTTAGGCTATAGGCATCACCTCAAAAGCCTTGATGGCCGGCAACTCGCCCCCCGCACAAGGGAAGAGCCGGTTTGGAGGCCGGGATCCAACTTACCATGAACTCGAGCGGAGTTACCGTATGGCGTCAGAGCTCCAGAGCCTGGTTGGCGAACTGGAAGCCAATATTGCCAAAGTAGTGCTGGGTAAATCTGATGTCGTTCGGCTCTGCATGGTGGCCTTGCTGGCGGGCGAACACGTGCTGTTGGAGGACGTGCCCGGCGTCGGCAAAACATTGGTAGGCAAAGCTTTAGCGAAAAGCATCGCGGCCAAGTTCTGCCGGGTGCAGTTTACGCCCGACTTGCTGCCCAGCGATATCGTGGGCAGCAGCGTGTTCAACGCCAAGACGAGCGAGTTTTTTTTCAGCCCGGGACCGATTTTCGCCAATATCGTCTTGGCCGACGAAATCAATCGCACCACGCCCCGGACCCAAAGCGCCTTGCTGGAGGCGATGAGCGACGCCCAGGTGTCGATCGACGGGCAGACGCACCCTCTGCCTCGCCCCTTCATGGTCATCGCGACCCAAAACCCATTCGAATTCGAGGGCACGTACCCCTTGCCCGAGAGCCAACTCGACCGGTTTTTGCTGCGGATCAGCGTGGGATATCCCAGCCGCGAGGACGAATTGCAGGTGCTGGCGATTCACCGCGGCGGCGAGCCGTTGGAGAATCTCTCGCCGGTGATCGAATGCTCGCAGGTATTGGCCTTGCAGCACGCCGTGCGTCAGGTGGCGGTTGACGAGTCGATTTACGAATACCTGCTCGACATCGTGGAAGCGACAAGAAACAGCCCCGAGTTGCACGTCGGCGTCAGCACCCGCGGAGCCTTGTGCCTGTACCGCGCCAGCCAATCGCTGGCGCTGATCGAGGGCCGCGAATACGTCGTGCCCGACGACGTCAAGCGTCTGGCCGTGCCCGTGCTCGCCCATCGCGTGATCACCAAGGGGTATCTCCACGGCAGCCAGCGCGGCGCCATCGAGGCCCTGATTCAGCGATTCGTGGACGACGTTCCCGTTCCAGGTTAAGCGCGATGCGCCGCTCCCATCAGAACATTGCGATCACGCTCGAAGGCTGGCTCTATCTGGGCGTCTCGTGTTTCATCTTGGCGGGGGCCCTGACTCGCCAGATCAATCTATTGATGCTGCTGTTCGGCATGTTGGCAGGGCCGCTGGTCATCAGTTGGCGATTGGTTAAGAGTACGTTGCGAAAGGTCGAGATCCGTCGAAAGTTGCCTCAATCGGTTTGCGCCGGCGACTTGTTGATCGTGGAATTGGCGGTCGTCAATCGCCGTTGGCGGTTGGGAAGTTGGTCGGTCAGGGTCGAAGACTCGCTACGGCGCCAAGCGGACGCGGTCAAGGAGGCCCCGATTCTGGCCCGGGTTCTGATTCCGTATTTGAAGCCGGGCGAGCCCTATACGGCCAGCTACCGCGGGCGTTTGCCGCGCCGGGGCCGTTACGCATTCGGTCCCTTGCGGCTGTACACCCAGTTTCCTTTGGGATTGCTGCGGTATCGCATGACGATCGATCAGCCTGAGTCGCTCGTCGTCTATCCTCGCTTGGGAAGGCTGGCGCCCGGTTGGTCTCGGGTACAGCGCTCCTCGGATCTGGGATTGGGCGTTGCCGCGCGGCAACAAGGCTTCGTCGAAGGAGAATTCTACGGCCTGCGAGATTGGCGCAGCGGAGACAGCCGGCGCTGGCTGCACTGGCGCACCAGCGCGCGACGGCAAACGCCCGTCGTGCGGCAATTCGAGCAGCAACGAAACGAAGATCTGGCGATCGTGCTCGAACTCTGGCAGCCGGAGCGTCCGGAAGCCAAGGATCTCGAAACGGTGGAGTTGGCAGTCAGCTTTGCGGGCACGATTCTGGCCGATCTCTGCCGACGCGGAGGCAAATGGCTTTCGATTTCGACCAGCGGGCCCGAGCCTTGGATGGAAAGCGGTCCGACCTCCACCGCGCTGCTGCACCAAACCATGCGCCATTTGGCCGAGACCGAGGCCGGGCCGGACGACCATTTGCCCGAAGCGCTCGCCGCGCTGCTGGATCAGGTGCATCCGGGCACGAGAGTCATCGTGATCGGAACGCGAGCGGTGGATTTGAGCGACACGGCGAGGTTCTCCTGTCTCTGGAATGACCAGCGGCGCCGCGCCTGGCTGAACAGGATTGAAACATTCGACGCCGGCGGCGAAGAACTCGCCGAATACTTCACTGCCGAATAGAATGCCGCGGCGAATAGAATGCCGGCGCGGCGATACGCGATACCATGGCACATTGGCGTCGGGAAGCTCGAGGTTCATAGCGATGCGTCTGGAACGACTTCTGCAAATCAGCATCGCCGTGCTGGTTTCGCTGTCAACGCTGCTCTTGGGCATGGGCGAGCGTAATCTGACCTTGCCCGCGGTCGCCATCATCGTGTCGGTCAGTTCGTTGTATCTCACCGATATCAAGGGCTGGCTGCAACTCAATACCACCGTGACCAACATCGCGGGTCTGGTGGCGCTGGCCGCCACCTACCACGACTGGGACTATTACGCCGGCGAAAGCCAATTGCTCTCGATGGCGAATTTATTGATCTACCTGCAGTTCGTGCTGCTGTACCGCAAAAAGAACCAGCGGAACTATTGGCTCTTGATTCTGCTGAGCTTGTTGCAAGTGGCCGTGGCCTCGGCCTTGAACATGAGCATCTTCTTCGGCGTGTTGCTGTTGATCTATATGTTCATCGGGCTGATTACGCTGGCGCTGTTTTCGATCTATCGAGAGCATTTCCGGGCCGAGGAGCTGTGGAAGCCTTGGCGAGCGAGCGAAAGCGCCGACGCTGCAAGAGCGACTTCGGAGAGTCCCCGCTGGCCCTTGGCGGCGCAAGCCGCGGTCTTCGCGGGCTTGCCGCCCGAAGGCCAGGCCGATGCGGGATTGACCTGGGGTTGGGTCGGGCAAATCCTCAAGCTCGGCGTGCTGACGGTGATCTTGTCGTGCTTGATGTTCTTCGGGCTGCCGCGAGTGGGCAAGGCCAGCCGCTGGCGAGCGGGCCAGACCCGCGTGCTGCGGACGGTCGGCTTCTCGGAGAGCGTCACCTTAGGCGAATTGGGCGAAGCCTACCAGAACGACAACGCCTTGATGCAGGTGTGGTTCAAGGAAGACGGCACGGACGAGCCCTATCGGGTCGCGGGAGACGTGCCCTTGTTTCGCGGCGCGCTATTGTTCACCTATCACAACGGCCAATGGCATCGCCGCTCGGAACGATTCGAATTCGACCGGCTGCGTTTGCAGATAACCCCCGAGAGCCAACTGCCGACCGAAACGCCGTTGGTCAAACAGAAGATCGTGTTGCAGCCGCGCGAAGATCAGACCCTGTTCAGCGTGTTCCCGGTGATCCAGCGCGACACGACCTCGGAAGTCCTCTATTCCCAGGAAAACGAGCAGCTTTATCGCCCTGCGCGCAAACAAGCGGAGCCGTTCACTTACGAATTGTATACGTCAGGCTTCCGCGACCATTTGTACTCAATGTTCATTCCCGCGACGCGGTATCCGAACCTGCGGGGTGATGATCACGAGTTGCTGCAGATGCCGCTCGACGGCGACGGCAACGATATGCTCCCTGGTTTGAGATCCTTGGCGGAGCAGCTCGTGAGCGACATTCCGCCGGCCGATCGCGAACGCCGAGCTCGAACGCTGGAATTGTATCTTCGCGATGTGACGAAATTTCGCTATTCGCTCACAGGCGTGGAGCGCGACCCGAATCTCGACCCGGTGGAAGATTTTCTCACCAAGCACCCGGTGGGCCACTGCGAGTATTTCGCCAGCGCCTTGACGCTCATGCTGCGCAGCGTGAGGATTCCGGCCCGACTGGCGATCGGCTTCAAGGGGGGCGAGTGGAACGACGCGGGCAAGTATTACCAGGTGCGCGAGCTGCACGCGCACACCTGGGTCGAAGCCTGGATCGGTCCCGAGAATCTGCCCCCCGCCGTGCGGAATTCGAAGCTGGCCCAGAAAAATGGGGCCTGGCTGATTCTCGATCCGACGCCGATCGGCAGCGACCTCGATCGCTACGAGGTGCTGGGCCTTTATAGTTGGAAGCAATTCTTGGATTTGTCGCAGTTCCTCTGGTCCAACTACGTTTTGGGCATGGATTCGCAACGCCAGCAAGAGTCGATTTATCAACCGCTGATCGCACGGATCGAGGAGCAACTCAAGCAATTGGCCGACGAGGAATATCGGCAAGCGCTCTGGGATCGGCTCGGCGAGAAACTCGGCGGCCAACAGTTCGGCCTGTCGGCCGGTTGGCTGAGCTGGCAGGGCCTGCTGGTGGCGGCCACCGGGCTGTTGATCGTCGCCGGCGGATATCGCGGCTCGAAACGGGCGATCAAGCCGGTCCGCGGCTGGGTTCGCAATCGCTGGCGACGCGCGCGAGGACACAGCGGCGCCCGGGTGGAATTCTACGAACGGTTCGAGGCGCTGCTGGCGCGGCGCCATTGGGTGCGCGGCGCGAGTCAGACGCCTCGCGAGTTCGCCCTGTCGGTCGGGGGGCAATTCGCCGAATCGCCCGCCACCAAACAGGCGGCCGTGTTGCCGCGGCGGATCGTCGAGACGTTTTATCGCGTCCGATTCGGCGGCCAACGCCTGGACAACTTGGAATCGCAAGCGGTAGAACAGGCGATTTCCGAGTTGGCCGAAGCCTTGAAGGCGGCCGAGAGCAAGACGGACGCGAGCGCATGAAAATCGGGTTGGTGGGATATCAGGGGTCGGGCAAGAGCACGTTGTTCGAGTGGTTGACGGGCGTGGATCACGACCCGGCGCAAGCGCACCTGGGGCAGAGCGCGATGGCGCCCGTGCCCGAGCCGCGCGTCGCCGGTTTGTGCGAAGTGTATCATCCCAAGAAGATCACGCTCGCCGCCTTGGAACTGGTCGACTCTCCCGGCCTCAGCCGCAGCCATGAGGGCAACGCCGCGCGGCTGGGGCTGATCCGCGAGGCCGGCTGTTTCGTGTTGGTCGTGGCCGGTTTCGGCGGCGCCGATCCGCTGGCCGACCTGGCCAGCTTTCGCGAGGATTTGCTGCTGGCCGACATGGAAATCGTCTCCGGCCGCATCGAGCGGCTGCGTGAGAGCGTCAAAAAGCCCCGACCCAATCGCGATCAAGAACTGGCGGAACTGACTGCGCTGGAGCGAGTCTTGGCCGCCATCGAAGCGGGCAAACCTTTGTCTTCGGCCAATATGAGCGAAGACGAATTGAAAGCCACGCGCAGCTTCCGGCTGCTCACCGAGAAGCCGATGCTGATCATCATCAATGCCGCCGACGACGCCGAGGATTTGGAAAGCCTGTCCCGGCCGGCCTCGGAGGAGCAGCCGCCGATGCTGGCGGTTCGCGTGGGCCTGGAACGCGAATTGTCGCGAATGAGCGACGCCGATCGCGCCGAATTCGAAGCTGAGATGGGCCTTGCCGGATCGCGGCGCGACGAAGTGCTGGGGGCGATCCTCGACGCTTCCGGCCAAATGCTCTATTTCACGGCCGGCGAAAAAGAGGTCCGCACTTGGATGTTGCGCAAAGGAGGCACGGCCCTGGAAGCCGCCGGCAATATCCACACCGATCTGGCCCGCGGCTTCATCCGCGCCGAAACGATGAACTGCGACGATTTGATCCGCCTGGGCAGCGAGCGCGAGGTCAAAGCCGCCAGCCTCGTGCGGCAGGAGCCAAAGGATTACGTGATCCGCGACGGCGACGTGCTGAACATCAAGTTCAGCGTCTGACGCGCACGGCAAAAACTTGCAGGAATCCGCCTGGCGTGCGAAAATCGGGCCGAAAGATCGCGTCTGGCCGTAGACCGTCGCATCGCTCGGGTTGAAGGCGGCCGTCGCGCCACATTCCGGCACGAGAGGCTTGAATCTTTCGCAAGCCAGCAGGATTCCAATTGCAAACGGAGGGGATCTGCCATGCGAGTTATCGAGGCGCGAACTTTTCCTTGCCGCGCGGGCGGCTGCTTGACCCGAGGATCGCGGAGGTTGGCTGTGTTGGCGTGGCTGGTCTGCGGCGCCACGGCGGCAGCTCAACTGCCGGGGGCCCGGTTGTCGAGCGTCTTCCCGGCGGGCGGCCGGCAAGGGGACTCGGCCGAGATCGCCATCGCGGGCGGCGACTTGGACTCCGTCGATCGGTTGCTGTTCTCGCATCCGGGCATTGCGGCCCAGCCCAAGCTCCGCGAAGCCGGCGAGTTCGAAAACTCGCCGCAGCCGATTCCCAACCAGTTCACGGTGCAGATCGGCGCAGAGACGCCGCCGGGCTACTACGAAGTCCGCGCGCTCGGCAAGTACGGAGTTTCCAATCCGCGCGCTTTCTTCGTTGGCGTCGCGGCCGAAGTCTTGGAGGCGGAGCCCAACGAAACGATTGAAACGGCGCAGGAAGTCCCGCTCGACTCGGTGGTCAACGGCCGCTCGAATCGAGGCAGCGACCTGGATTTCTACCGCTTCACGGCCAAGGCCGGTCAGCGAGTGCTGATCGAATGCCGGGCGCGGGCGATCGACTCGCGGCTCGACGCGGCCCTGGCCGTTTACGATGCCGCCGGCCGCGAATTGGCGAGCAAGTACGAGGGCAGCTTGCGCGATACGCTGATCGATTTCACCGTTCCGGCCGACGGCAGTTACACGGTCAAGCTGCACGATTTCATCTATGGCGGCGGCGACGAGTATGTCTATCGCTTGTCGCTCAGCACGCAGCCGCACATCGATTTCGTGTTTCCGCCCGCCGGAGTTCCGGGCGGCAAATGGCTGTTTCGCGTGTACGGCCGCAATCTGCCGGGCGGCAAGCCGGCGCCGGGCGTAACCGTCGACGGCAAGCCGCTGGAAGTCGTGGCGGAAGCGATCGAATTGCCCGCCGGGCCCGCGACCACGGCGCTGCCCGTGGAAACGTTGATCGAACCCAATGAAGCGGCCCTCGACGCCGCCGCGTATCGTCTGCAAACCTCGCACGGTCCGACCGAACCGCTCTTGATCGGCTTCGCCTCGGCGCCGATCGTCGCCGAGGAAGAGCCGAACGACGACCCGCAAAAGGCCCAGCAGGTTTCGGCGCCCTGCGAGTGTGTCGGCCAGTTCAGTCCGCAGGGCGATCAGGATTGGTTTTCGTTCGGAGCCAAGCAAGGCGACAAATATGTCATCGAAGTGATTTCGCAGCGTCAAGGCTCGATCGCCGATCCGTTTCTGCTGGTCGAGCAACTCACGACCGACAAGCAAGGCCAGCAACAGGTCAAAGAATTGAAGAGCGAGGACGACGCCGGCGAGGCGGCGGCCGATCCCGATTTCAACACCCGCCACGACGATCCGATCTACCGTTTTACGGCGCCGGCCGACGGAAGCTACCGCGTGCTGGTTCGCGATTTGTACTTCGGCTCGCGCGGCGATCCGCGGTTCGTCTACCGGCTGGCCATTCGACCCGAGCAGCCCGATTTCCGCCTGGTCGCGATGCCGAAGTTTTCCGGCTCGCAGCCCAACCAGCAGCAATCGGTTGTCTGGAACCCGCTGCTGCGCAAAGGCGGGACCGAATCGATTGAATTGGTCGTTTTTCGCCGTGACGGTTTCGACGGGGAAATTGCCGTTTCGGCCGAAGACTTGCCGGCCGGCGTGACGGCCCAGCCAATCTCGATTGGTCCCGCCGACAACCTGGCGACGCTCGTGCTCAAAGCCGCCGACGACGCGCCGGCGAGCGTGGCGACGTTCCGCGTGGTCGGCCGGTCGAAAGTCGGGGACGCCGAACTGGTCCGCGAAGCGCGTGCGGGCTCGCTGGTTTGGGCCGGTCAACAACGCCGCAGCACGGCGCACGCGCGGTTGACCAGCTCCTTGACGCTGGCCGTCAGCGACACAGAGCAGGCGCCGTTTCTGGTCGAAGCCAAGGACGGCGGCAATTTGGAAATGTCGCGAGCCGGCAAGCTGGAGATCCCCTTGAAAGTCACTCGCCGCGATGGCTTCTCGGGCCCGATCCAGATGAGCGTATCGGGGCTGCCGCGAGGCTTTCAGCGCGTCAACAATCTCACGGTCGCCAGCAAGGCGGATTCGTTCGAACTGACAATGAATATCCCTGCCAACTCGCCGTTGGGCAGCTTCAGCTTTTACCTGCGCGCCACCGCCAAGCACAACTACCGTCGCAATCCCGAAGCGGCCGATGCTGCGACCAAGCGCAAGGACGAGCTCGCAAAACGGGCGACCGAGTTGGCTCTGGCGGCGAAAGACGCTGCGAAAGCCAAGCAAGACGCTGAAAAAGTAGCCGCGGAACTCGAACAGAAAGCGGAAGCGGCGGCCAAACGCCTCGCCGAGGCCGCCGAGGCCGCGGAAACGGCCGAGTCGAACATCAAAGCGGCGAGCGCCGACGTCGAGGCGGCCAAGCAGGCTGCGGAGGACAAACCAGACGATAAGGAATTGGCGGCCGCATTGGCCGAGGCTGAAAAACGTTTGAACGAAGCTGAAACGGAAGCCGAGAAGGCGGCCGAAGCGAAAACGGCGGCCGAAAAGTCAGCCGAAGAAACTTCGCTTGAGGCGAAAGCGGCCGCCCAGACGCAAACCGCCGCCGAACAAACGCTGGCCGCCGCCGAAGCGAACGCCAAATCGGCCGAAAAAGCCAAAACCGCCGCCGAAAAGGAAGCCGTCCAGGCCGCGGGCGCGGCAAAACCCAAGAGCCTCAATATCGGGTTCCCTTCAACGACAATCACGCTCAAGGTCACGCCGGCGCCCATGACGCTCATGGCGCCGCCGCCCAGTGCGCCGCTCGCCCAAGGAGCGAAACTTGAATTGCCGATCCAGATCAACCGCCTGTACGGCTACGCCGACCCGGTTCAGCTCAGCGTCACTTTTCCCAAGGGCGTCGCGGGGCTCAAAGCGGCGGCGGTTACGATTCCCAAGGACGGGACCGAAGCCAAGCTGGTGCTCGAAGCGACGGCCAGCGCAACGCCCGGCGAGCACGAGTTGACGATTCAGGCCGTCAGCCGCTTCAACAACCAGAACCTGACGACGACCGAACTGGTGCGTCTGGCGGTGCAAGAGGCGAAAAAGCCTTGAAGCTGCCGGTGCTCTGTCGGCGACCTTGTTTTGATTAGCCGTCCGTCACTCCCCGGCGAGCCGCCCGACTTGAAACACTGGCTCTCGCGGCCCTCCTCGACTAGCTTGGTGCAGAGCGGGGCAACACGCTGCGCACCAGGAAAACTGTCATGCCCGCCGGACGACGCGATTGCTTGCCGAAACCAACTCCCATTCCGACTCGCGGCAGCGACCGCAGGCTGTGGACTTGGCTGTCCTCGATGGGCGTGTTCTCCGCCGCAGCGGCCGCCTGGGCCCAGCAGCCGGCGACTCCGCCCTCGCCCAACGTGCTGACCGGCCATACGCAGGCCGTCAGCGCGGCGGCCCTGACGCCCAACGGTAAAATCGCCGTCACCGCCAGCTACGACAACACGCTTAAGCTGTGGGACGCGACGACCGGTCGCGAACTGCGAACGCTCGTCGGGCATCAACAGCAGGTCTTCGCCCTGGCGCTCAGCCGCGACGGGCAAACGATCGCCTCCGGTTCCCGCGACAATACGATCAAGCTCTGGAACATGATCCGGCCCGAGCCGATCGCGGCGCTGGCAGGTCATGCCGACGAGATCGCGTCGGTCGCCTTCAGCCCCGACGGCAACCTGATCGCCACGGCCAGCCTCGATCGCACGGCCAAGCTTTGGCAAAAGGCCGACGGCAAGCCGGTGCGCTCGCTCGAAGGCCACGCGGCGCCGCTGACGCGCGTGACTTATCGCCGCGACAACCAGCAACTGGCCACAGCCGACGCGGCGGGCGCCATCCGGCTGTGGAACCCGGCCGATGGCGTCTTGCAGGGCGAGTTGAACGCGCCGGGTGGCGCCGTCACGGGCTTGAGCTTCAACCCCAACAATCAATCGCTCGCCGCGACAAGCGCCGACGGCACGCTGCGCTGGTGGCAGTTGCCGCCGCCCGCCCGGTTGATGGTCCAGCAGCCCGCCGAGGTCGCGGCCGTCGCCGTCTCGAATGACGGCAACCTAATCGTCTCAGGCGCCGCCGACGGCGCGGTCGGACTGTGGGGCGCCGCAGCGAATCCGATTCGCACGCTGGCGCCCGCGCCCGGCCCGGTTGCCGCGGTCGCCCTCAGCCCCGACAATTCCACCGTGGCCGCCGGCAGCACGACCGGAACGATCCAGCTTTGGAACGCCGGCGACGGCGCCGACCGTTTTTCGATCTTCGCCCACGCCGGCGCCGTCAGCGGCCTGTCGTTTCACCCCAATGGGCGGCAATTGGCCTCCTCCGGCGCCGACGGCATGCTGCGCATCTGGCAATTGCCGCTGGTCGCCTCGCGCGTGCTGGCCGGCCACGGGCAGCCGATCCGCGCCGTCGCCGTCAGCCCCAACGGGCAACTGGCCGCCACGGCCAGCGCCGATAACACGGTGCGAGTCTGGAATCTCGGCAACGGCCAGACGGTCGCCACGCTTGCAGGGCACGGCGCCGCGGTGAACTCGGTCGCCTGGTCGGCCGATAGCGGCCGGCTGGTCACCGCCAGCGTCGACAAGACGGCCCGCGTTTGGACGGCCGGCGACGGCAAGCAAGTCGCGCTCTGCGAAGGGCACGCCGCCGAAGTCCGCGGCGCGGCGTTCACGCCGGACGGCAGCCAGATCGTCACCGCCGGCGCCGACAACGCCGTGAAGCAATGGACCGCCACTGACGGTAAGGAGGTTCGCACGCTCACGGGGCACGCGGGGCCAGTCGTTGCCGTCGCGGTGGCGGCGCCAACGGGCCGCATCGTCTCGGCCTCGGCCGATGGCAGCGTGCGGCTATGGAACCTGGCTGACGGCGCGGCGATCGCCACGATCAATCACGGCGCCCCGGTGACGGCGCTGGCCGTCAGCCCTGACGGCGCCACGGTCGCTTCGGCCGGGGCCGACAATAGCGTCAAAACTTGGAAAGCGGCCGACGGCGCCGCGATTGGGGCGATCGCAGGGCACGCGGCCGCCGTCAATGGCCTGGCGTTCACGGCTAACGGTCAACGACTGGCCAGTGCATCGGCCGACGGCTGGGTGCGCGTCTGGGATCTCGCGGGTCGCAACCTGCAATCGTTCGCCACGCCCGGCGCGGCGGTCAGCTCGGTCGCCTTCGCCCCCGATCAAAAAACGCTCGTCGCCGGCGGCGCAGACAACCAGGCCCGCGTCCATCAACTGGCCGTAACGCAGGCGATCTCGGCTCATGCGGGCGGGGCGGGGGGCGTCTTGTTTTCGCCCAACGGCGCCCAACTGCTCAGCGGCGGCGCCGACAAGATCGTGCGGCTGTTCAACGCGGCCGACGGCCAGCAAGCCCGCGAGTTCGCCGGCCACGCCGCGGCGATCACGAGCGTGGCGTTCACTAAAGACAGCCAGCGGGCGATCGCCGCGGCGGCCGACGGCGCCGTGCGAATCTGGTCGCTCGCAGCCCAAGGGGGAACGAAGGAAGCCGAGCCGATCGTGCTGGCCCATCCCAAGCCTGTGCGCAACCTGTCTGTCAGCGCAGACAATCTCAAACTGGCCACGGCCTGCGACGACCATCTCGTTCGCGTTTGGGACCTGGCCGGCGACGGCGTGCTCGAACAATTCGCCGGACATGCGGCGCCGGTCGCCGGCGTAGCTTTCGCCGCCAACAACAAAACGGTTGTTTCCGCCGGCGTCGACAAGACGCTGCGCATTTGGCAAACTTCGGCGCTGCGAGTTGTGGCCGCCCACGCCGGCGCCGCGCGCGACCTGGCTTACACGGCCAACGGTTCGCTGATCGCCACGGCCGGCGACGACAAGCTCGTCAAGCTGTGGGACGGCAACGGCAAGCAGGTGCGCCAGTTCGAAGGCGCCCAGGGCGCGCTCGCTACGGTCGCCATTCGAGCCGACTCGCAACAAATCGCCGGCGGCGGCGCCGATCAAAAGCTGTACGTCTGGCAGCTCGGCGACGCCAAGTTGCTCCGCGCGATCGAAACGCCGGCGGCTATTCAGGCCGTCGCTTTCAGCCCCGACAATCAGCAGCTCGCCGCCGCCGGCGCCGACAATCACTTGCGCGTGTTCAATCCGGCCGATGGCAAGCCGTTGGAGGATTTTGTCGGGGTGGCTCCGGTCACTTCGGTTGCGTTCTCGCCCGACAGCCAGACGCTCGTCAGCGGCGGCGGCAATCACACGGCCAAGCTTTGGTTGCACGCCTCGGCGGCGCCTGTGAAGAGTCTCGGCGGCCATGCGGCGCAAATCTATTCGGTCGCCTTCAGCGCCGACGGGCAGACGATCGCCTCGGCCAGCGCCGACCAGACGATTCGCCTCTGGAACGCGGCCTCAGGCGGCCAGGTCCGGCAGATCAACGGCCATCAAGGCTCGGTGTATTGCGTCGACTACAGCCCCGACGGCAAGGTGTTGGTTTCGCTCGGCGCCGACATGACGGCCCGGCTGTGGGACGCCAACAGCGGGAGCGAACTGAAGCAATTCGCCGGCGCCGACGCGCCGCTGTATAGCGCCGCCTTCAGCCCCAACGGCGCCACGCTGGCCGCCGGCGGACTGGGCAAGACGATCTACCTGTGGGACGTCGGCTCCGGGCAATTGAAATCTTCCATCACCGGCCATAGCGACCACATCTATCGCGTCGTCTTCAATCCGGCCGGCACGAGGCTGCTCTCGACCGGCTACACCGGCCACGTTTTTGTCTGGGATGTCGCCAGCGGCAAGCAACTCTTCACGACCAAGCTTCCCTCGTCGGCCAACTACGCGGTCTACGCCCCCGACGGCGGCCGCGCGCTCGTCTCGTGCGCCGACGGCAACGCCTACTTCATCGATCTGCCGGCCGAAGCGCGATAATCCGCTTTGAGGGGCTCACGCGGAGGCGCGGAGAGGAAAAGGGGAGGACGGCATGGCAAGAGAAATCGATGAGGTTACGGGAATCATCGTAGACGCGGCGTACAAGATACATGTCGGTCTCGGTCCAGGGTTGTTAGAGTCGGTCTATGAAGCAGTGCTAGAACGCGAACTCCAGCGTAGAGGACTGACAGTCGAGCGACAAAAACTTGTGTCGTTTGAGTTTGACGGAATGTGATTTGACGACGTGTTGCGTCTGGACCTGTTCGTAGGATCTCTTGTCGTCGTAGAGCTGAAAAGCGTTGAGCAGTTCGCCCCAGTTCACGCGAAGCAAGTTCTCACCTACTTGCGATTGCTGAGACTCCCCGTCGGTCTCTTGATCAACTTCGGAGCCCCGACCTTGAAGGAGGGTTTGCATCGCATCGTGAACAACTACTCCCCTTCTCCCTCCGCGTCTCCGCGTGAACAATCCCGGCGATTCCGCCGCGGATCAGGGCTAGGTTTTTGGGGCTCGCGCGGAGGCGCGGAGCGAGAAGGAATCTTTCATTCGGAAAGGCGTTTGGCGCGCGAGTTGCAACCCAAAAAAACGTGCGGCGCGATTATCGCGCCTGGTCGAGAGGAGATACTGCCATGAGAGAAACCAATATTACACTGCCGGAACTGGGCCTGATTGCGGGCACCCGGGCGGCTGCCGGAGCGGGCCTCGGATTGTTGCTGGCGGACCGCTTGGGCGATCGCGAACGCAAAGCCGTGGGCTGGACGCTGCTCGTGTTCGGCGCGCTGACCACGATCCCGCTGGCGATGGAAGTGCTCGGCGGCTTGCGAAGCCGGAATGCGAAGAGGTTGTCCCACGACGGCCGCAAACCGCAGAGCCGGCCTGACGATCGGTATCGGCGGGAAGGCGCCGCCGCTTCGTAAGGAACGTAAGGAACAAGGCTAGCCGGTCCGAAGCATGTGCTCGATCGGCGCAGAGCGCGCGGAGCGGCCGCGCGCGTCGAGATCGCGATCTCAGCCGGGGCGTCGATCACGCCGCGAGAGGAAATAATCGACCGCGCTGACGACGATCCCCGCCGCCAGCAGCCCGAACGACCAGCGCGGTTCGGGCGAACCTTTTTCCTCGGCGTACAAAAGGCTGGCTCGCAGCATGAACGCGCAGCAACCGGCGAACGCCAGCGGCGTCAGCGGGTAGAAGGGCGCGCGATGCGGACGCGGGCGGCTCGGATCGCGCAGCCGCAGCACGATCAGCGACAACGAAACCAATAACAAGAATAGCCAGAAGACCGGCAACGTGAAGGTGACCATCCGCTCGAATCCGCCGTCGCCGGAACTGTCGAGGGTCAGCCCAAAGCCCAACACCACGCCGATTGCGATCAGCCCCTGCACGGCCAGCGACCACGCCGGCGTGCCGAGCCGAGGGCTCCAACGGCCGAGCAGCGCGAACAGCGCGTGCTCTTTGCCCATCGCATAATAAATTCGCCCTCCGGTGAAGATCATGCCGTTGACGGCGCCCAGGGCCGAGACGGCGACCAACACGCTGACGGCCTTGGCGCCCCAATCGCCGGCGCCCAGGCGGGCCACGTCGGCCGCCACGGCCGGCGCCTGCCGCAAGCCCTCGAAGCCCAAAGCGTGCAAGAACGCGGCGTTGACCAGCACGTAGATCAACGTCACGGCCAGCGTCCCCGAGATCAGGGCTCGAAAGATGTTCTTCTCCGGATTGCGCACCTCGGCGCTGACGTAGGCCATGTCGTTCCAGCCGCCGTAAGCGTACAGAATCAGAATCATTGCCAGGCCCCAGTCCGACGACGAGGGCTTGGCAGGCGACGAGGCTTCCGGCGCCGAGTAGAGAAAGCCGATCGCCACCACCGCGAGCAAGCCGGCAAGCTTGGCCGCAGTCAGCAAATTTTGCGTCCATTTGCCGCTGGCCACGCCCAGAATGTTGATCGCCGTCAACACGGCGATGGCGCCCGCCGCGTAAATCACCAGTGCGTGCGGGCCCAGCGGCAAAATCTCGTTCGCGTAATCGGCGAACACGAAGGCCAGCGAGCCGATCGAACCGGGCCGCACGATCCACAGTTCGCACCAGGCGAACAGCAAACCCATTGGCCGGCCGTAGGCTCGCGAGAGGAAGACGTAATCGCCCCCTTCCGCCGGAAACATCGTGGCCAACTCGGCATAGCACAGCGAACCAATTAAGGCGAACAGGCCGCCGACAAGCCACACGCCGATCACCGCGACCGAACTGGGCACGCAGCCGGCGATATCCGGCGCGGCTTTATAAACGCCCGAACCGATGATGATGCCGACGATGATCGACGTCGAGTCGAACAGCGTGAGCTGTCGCTGGGGCGCGGCGTTGAGCGATGGCGAATCCGGCGAGGGCGTCTCCGAATCGAGGATTGGTGCGGCGTATGGATTGCGCTCGTCCATCGTCATCCAACTTCGGCGGCGAATTAAGACGACTCGAAAAAACGCGCCGCTACGATGCGGAACTCATCGTGGATCTCGGCCAGCACGAGCGTGTCGCTTGCCGTTAGCGCAATCGGCGGCGAGTTCGGGCGACAGACGTGAAGCGTCTCGTCGTCCGGGTCGCACAGGACCACGGCGAGCACGCCGGCCTTCAGGTATTCGGCCGTTTTGGCGAACAATTCCGACCACGTGTCGCTCGGCGAGCGGATCTCGAAGACGACTTCCGGGGCGATTGAAGGATACCCGACGGGGGCCGGGCCGCGAGGCATTCTGGCGTAGCTGTAATAAGCGATATCGGGGCCGCGAACCGTATCGGGACGGCGTTCGGTGACGATGCCCGAGTCGTTTGTGATCACCCGGCCCAGATCGCGGCTTTGGAGAAACTCCTTCAAAACATAGGCGACCTGCCCACAAACTTCTCCGTGACGAACGCCCGGCATGTTCATCATGACCGCCACCCCTCGCACCAATTCCATGGGCCGCCCGGAATCGGGAAGCTTGAGGAATTCCTCCGCCGTCAACAGTTCGGTCGTGGTCGCCATAACTTAAGTTTAGCCGATGCTTTCGCGCTTGAACACCGCTTCACCAATCTCCCACCGCCCCGTCGGCGTAGAACGATCGCTGCAAAACCTCCTGCTGGAAGGGATGCTTTTTCACTTCGGCCTCGTTGATCTCGATGCCCAGCCCCGGCCGGTCGCCGGGCCGGACGATGCGGCCTTGCGGCTCGACGACGAACCCCTCTTGAACCACGTCGCCGCGCCAAGGCACGTCGAGATGCACCGCTTCGCAGATAATGTAGGCCGGCGAGGCGAAGCCCAGCTCCAGCGACGCCGCCGTGCTCACCGGACCCTGCGGATTGTGCGGCGCGATCGCCACGCGATACGCCTCGCACATCGCGGCGATTCGCCGGGCCTCGCTCAGACCGCCGCAATGGGTGATGTCGGGCTGCAAAATGCTGCACGCCTGTTGTTCCAGAAACGGGCGAAAGGCGTGTTGGCCGATGAGCCGCTCGCCGGTGGCGATCGGCGTCGCCACCGCACGTTGAATCTCGGCGATCCCTGCGACGCTTTCGGGCCAACAAGGCTCTTCGAACCAGTATAGCCCGTAGGGCTCCAAGGCCCGGGCGAACCGCAGACCCATTCGCGGCGACGGCCGTGCGTGGCAATCGACCATGATGTCGATCGTGTCGCCCGCCGCGTCGCGCATCGCCCGCACGCAAGCCTCGGCGTACTTGATCGGCCGCAAACCTTCGATGGGGGCCGTCTCGGGCACGGCCATCGACTTGAAGGCCGTAAAGCCGTCGGCGACCGCCTTGGCCGCCAGTTCGCCGAAGCGGCCGGCGTCGGCGGGCGTGGTTTCATAAAAATCTTCCATCTTGCCGCCGCCCAGATGGCAATAGGTCCGCACGTAGTCGCGAACCGGACCGCCCCAGAGCTTATGGCACGGCACGCCGTGGACCTTGCCCAAAATATCCCACAAGGCGATGTCGATGCCGCTAATCGCCGTGGCCCGCACGACCCCGTTGCCGTGCCAGAAATGTTGGCGGTGCATCATCTGCCACAAGTACTCGATCCGCGTCGGATCCTCGCCGATGACGAGTTGAGTTACGTCTTCGACCGCGCCGACGACGGCGCGCGTGTGCCATTCCAGCGTCGCCTCGCCCCAGCCCCATAAGCCAGGCTGGTCGGTGAGCACTTTGACGAAAATCCAATTCCGCATCCGTGCATGGCAGACGTGGGTTTCAATCGCGGTAATTTTCATCGCTTCGGATTCCAGTGAAATCTATCCGGCCTGTTTTGCGGTGGTCATGCCGCTTCAGGTCATCCAAAAAGAATTCCTGTAGGGAACGCCCTCCGTGGCGTTCCGGGAAGTGCGAATTGACTGTCTTTTCCCAGGTTCCCGGAACGCCACGGAGGGCGTTCCCAACAGAGCAGCCGCCAAGTTGACACCGCCCGCGGCAGCCAGTCAACTGGGAAGCGAATACGATTTGGAAAGCCACGGATGAAACACGGAAGCAACACGGATCAACCCGCGTGGAACTTCAGCGCCGGAGTGCCGAACCTATCCTTTTTGAACGGATCTTTTCCCGACTCTCTTTTTCATCCGTGTTCAATCCGTGTTTCATCCGTGGCTAAGCTCGACCGCTCCGCGCTTGCATCCAGGAATCGCTAACCATGCCTACCGCACTCCTCGACGGCGTCGTGCCGATCATCCCGACGCCTTTCACTGCCGACGAACAGATCGACTTCGAAGCGCTGGCCTCGTGCGTGCGATTCGCCGCCAACAGCCGCCTGGCCGCCGTTTGCCTGCCAGCTTATGCCAGCGAGTTTTACAAGTTGAGCGACGCCGAACGGCGCCAGGTCGTCCGGGCGGCGATCGAAGCGGCGGGCGACAAGCTGGCCGTCGTGGCCCAGGCGAACCATCCTTCGGCCCGCATCGCGGCGCAAATTGCCAGCGACTACGAAAGCCTGGGCGCCTCGCTGATCTCGTTCGCCTTGCCGCGAATTTTCGCACTCAAGGAGAGCGATCTGCTCGAATACGCCCGCACGATTTGCCGCGCCGTGAAGCTGCCCGTGCTGATTCAGGACTTCAATCCGGGCGGGCCGACGGTCGGCGGCGAGTTCGCCCGGCGGCTGGCCGACGAATGCCCGAACTTCCGCTACTTGAAGCTCGAAGAGTCGCTGATGGGCCCGAAGATCCGCGGCATCATCGATGCGACCGAAGGGCGGATCGGCGTGCTCGAAGGCTGGGGCGGCATGTATCTGCTCGATTTGATTCCGGCCGGAATCTGCGGCTTGATGCCGGGCTTGGCCGTGTCCGATTTATTGCAGCAGGTTTGGCAACTCGCCCACAGCCACAAGGACGGCGAAGCGGTGACGATCTTTCAGACGGTGCTGCCGCAGGTGATGTACGCCTTGCAGAACTCGGAGCTGTTCAATTGGGTCGAAAAGCGCCTGCTCGTCTCGCGCGGCGTCATTCCCCAGGCGAGCAGCCACGTGCGCCGCGCGACCTTCACGCCTGATGAAGCGACGCTGGCCTACGGCGACCGGCTGAATTCGCAGGTCGTGGCCTTGGCGCGAAAGCTCGGTTTGCCGCCGGCCTAAGTAGGGCAGACATTCCTGTCTGCCGAGCGAATAGGGCAGACATTCCTGTCTGCCGAAATAGGGCGGACATTCGTGCCCGCCGCAACCAAAATCACCCAACGGGGCAGACAAGAATATCCGCCCTACTGAGTTGAAGCGAGCCGCGATGATCGGCGATGAGAATCCTAATCGGGCGCCGGAGCTTTCGACGACAACGCCGCCGTCGACTCGCCCGACTTCCGTTCGCGCTTGGGTCATGGTTTGGCTTTGCGCCGCGGCGGCCATCTCCTACATCCACCGCAATTCGATTGCCGTCGCGGAAGAGGCGATTCGCGTCGATCTGGGATTGTCGAAGCCGCAGATGGGCTGGGTGCTGGGCTCGTTTTTTTGGGGCTACGCCCTGTTGCAGATCCCCTCGGGCTGGGTCGGCGACCGTTTCGGTTCGCGCGGGCCGCTGGCGCTGTTCTCGGCCGCCT
>DATKRK010000140.1:0-17975 GCA_035532215.1 Pirellulales bacterium
GCTGATCGGCTTTTGGGAAGGCTGCGTGCGGCTCGTGGCGTTGGGCTTCGCCTATAGCTATTTCTGGACGGCGTCGACGGCCATCTATTTGCTGCTGCGCCGCGACGATGACGGCACGGAGATCGACGACATCCGCTTCGACAGCCCGACGCCGGCCTACGGTCTGCCGCCGCTGGAGACCGACGCAGCCGGCGTGCCGACGGTCGCTGCAGAAGAGCCGGGAGAACCGCCCGCCGGCGCCGATGATCCGGCGGATACCGATGCGGCGGGCTAGTGCCTTGTAGGTCAGGCTTCTCAGCCTGACAGGCATCGTAGGTCAGGCTTCTCAGCCTGACATTCGTCGCAATGCTCGCCGGTCGGACTTTTAGCCCGACGTTTGTCAGGCTGAAAGCCTGACCTACGGGCGACTTTGCCTCAACAGTTGCTCGAGCTGCGCGTAAAACGCCCCGCGCGCCAGGACCTGGTCGCAGCCGGCCTCGGCGGCGGCGGCGAGCTTGGCTTCGTGGACGTGGGGGCCGAAGGCAATCACCGCGCGCGGGGGCGCCGGCAAGGCCTTGAGCTTGCCGACGACTTCGGCCGGATTCAGCCCCGGCGCGGTCAGGTCGAGCAGCACGAGGTCGGCCGGGCGGCTTGCCAGCCGTTCGAACAAGGCAGCGACGCTCATGGCCGTGGCCAGTTCGACGTCGGCGCGGGCCGCGGCGCCGGCGGCTTTCGAGGAGCAGGCCAGATCGGCGGTAAGCAGCAGGGCGGACATGGTCGGAGCAGACATGGTCGGAGCGGGCGTCGCCGGCGCGTCAGACTCCTTCGGGCCCGCGTTTGCGGTCGCTCATGCGGACCACGGCATCGGCCGGCATCACGAAGATTTTGCCGTCGCCGATCGTGCCCTCGGCGCCGGACCGCGCAACCGAGAGGATCGTGTCGATCGTGCGGTCGAGAAAGTCGTCGTTGACGAGGATTTCCAATTCCACTTTGCGGAGCAGGTTCGTTTTGTACTCGTGCCCGCGATACATCTCGGTGCGGCCGCGTTGCCGGGCGTAGCCCTGGGCGTCGCAGACGGTCATCCGCGTGACGCCGACCTTGGCCAGGGCCTCGCGGACCGGATCGAGTTTGGTGGGCTGAATGATGGCAACGACCAGCTTCATGCGCTCTGGTTTCCTGCTGTCGAGAAGTTATCCGCCGGGCGAGGGCGCCCGGCCCTCCATTCTTGGCCCGGCCCTCCACTCTTGGCCCGGCCCTCCACGCTTGGCCGAGGACGCCCGGATTTGTGTGGTTGCCGATGATCGTAGGCGATCGGGGGACGAAAATCAGGGGGTCGCCAGGTTCAGCCGGGCATCGAGCACCTTGCGGATCGTGGCCGCCGTGTCTTCGAGATGGGCCCGGCTGTACGAGTCGAACTTCAAGTCGGCGTTGGCCAGCAGAGCTTTGATCTTGCCTTCCACAGCGGTCAACTCGGCGCTGGCCACCGAACGGCAGTCTTCGGGGGCCGAAGTCTTGCCCATGGCGATCGACGATAGACGCTTCAAATATCGCCGTTGCAGATTGCGCCGCAGACTGCTGATGGCCGGCTTGCGATTGGTATAGTCGCCCGGCTTGAGATCGCTGACTTCGGCAAACACCGACCCGGTCAGGTGCGAGAGCAATTCGGCGGTGGTCAGGGCGTCCTGGTCGGCCGGAACCTTGAGTTCGGCGTCGTAAATTCGCTCCAACGTCAGCGACGAGAGCAGTTGATCCAAGATGCGGTCTTGCCACATGCCGATCACGTCGTGAATGGCGTAGTCGACGCGGTTCGGCATATCGCTGCCCCAGTGATACCAGCGCGTGGCGGCCAACTGGTTGTAAAGTTCCGGCGGGAAGTTGAACGGCTTGTCGCTGAGCACTTGCTCTTCGATCAGCTTGAGGGCTTCTCGCTGTTTGGCGACCGGCACGACCACGAACGGCGGCCGGGCGTTGGGATCGGCCTTGTGGTCGCGATTCACTTGAATGCCGCCCACCTGCCGCGAGGCGACGAACATCGCCTGGCCGTACTTGTCCAGCAACACGCCGAACGCCTGGCGCGCCCGCTGGTATCCGTCGCCGTCGGCGGTGACTTTGACCACCACGGTCGGCCAGAGTTCGCTGACCAGCCGGGCCCGGGCCTTGGCGTATTCGATCGTATCCGAACCGAGGTCGAAGCGATTGCTGAGCGGATCGGGATCGATGCCGCGCGTGTCCTCGTCGGTGGAGTAGGCCAATTGCGGTTCGGCCGCCCGCGAAGCGATCTTCTTCAGTTCGCCGACTTCGCCTTCCGTCCCGCCCGAAAGCGGCTTGTAGCCATATTCGATGGCCCACATGTCGTAGGGGCCGATGGTGGTCGAATAATAATCGCCTTGCTTCATGTCCTTGGGCACGATGTTGGCCGGAGCGTAGTCCATCACCGAGCCGGTCAAGCCGGTTTCGCGAGTCTTTTCCGGATCGTTCAAGTCGGCCAGCGAGAGCATGCCGCTCGACTTGAAGTTGTGCCGCAACCCGAGCGTGTGCCCGACTTCGTGCATCACGACTTCCTTCAAGCCCTGGTTGACGATCTTTTCCTGCTGGGCGGCCGAGGCCGGGCCCGCCGCGCGGACGGAAAACACCGTCGCGCCCAAGGCCAGCTCGCGCGACATGCCGCGGTGCAAATTGCACTGGCAGAACAGGCTGTGGCGGTGCGATTCCGGCAATTTGCCGACTTCGCGCTGGTAGCTCTCCAAATCCAGCGGGCCGCCGGTCAGCGCAGCGATTCCGTCCGCGGTGAAGGTCTCGTACTCGCGCTTCCAGAATTGCACGAAGTCCGAGTCGAAAATGATGTCGGCGTCGAGAATCTGCCCGGTGATCGGGTTCACGCGGCTGGGGCCCATGGCGAAACCGGCCCCGGCGGTGATCCAGCGGAAGGTGTTGTAGCGCACGTCTTCCGGATCCCAGTCGTCGCTATCCTGCTGCTGGATGACTTGGACGGCATTGTAGAAACCGGCCTTCTCGAAGGCCTTGTTCCATTCCAGGATGCCGTCGCTGATCGGCTTGCGATACTTGAACGGTACGGTCTTTTCGAGATAGAAGGTAATCGGCTTCTTGGGCGTCGAGAACTCAGCCGAGGGGTCGTTCTTCTGCAAGTCCCAACGGTTGATGTAGCGGACGAAACGGTCTTCGTCGCTCTTCTTCGAAAAATCCTTGATCGCCGTCAGGAAGTAGCCCACGCGATCGTCGGCCAGCCGCGGCTGGTAGCCGGTCTGGGGCAGCAGGCTCAGCGAGTAGTGCACGTTGATCGTCACGCCGCGGCTGTCGGGCACCGTGTCGAATTCGAGATAGCCGCTCGACGCGTAGGTCGCGGCCACTTCCAACTCGACGTTCTGCTCGAAGCCCTTGACCGTCGCCCACGACGACTTGTTCGAAGCGAAGGAGAAGCCCGGCAGCATCCGCGAAATCTGCGGCAGGTCGCTCATGAAGACCGGCGACAGGTCGACCACGATTCCGCCCGCAGGCCCCATGGTCAAAATCGGCAGGCTGAACAGCACGCTGTCGGTATAAGCCAATTTCACGGCTTTTTCTTCCGGGCTGCCGTGGGCGGCGCGGAAGCGGACGTTGCGGCGGACGATCTGAATGTTGTTATCGACTTTGCGGAACTGCCACAGCCAATCGTCGCCGAAGTTCCAGCTCATGCCGGCCAAGAGCATCGTGTCGCGTTCGCCGATGCCTTTGGCGATCGAGATCAAGACGATGAAATCTCGATTCAACTGGCTCGGCGACAACTCCGCCAACACGTGGTTGTCTTTGTGGTACAGCTTGATCAGGCCGTCGACGGCCTTGAACTCTTTGAGCACCTCGGTGTGGGGCGGATACTTCGGCTTGGACGTGGAACTGGAGCTGGAGGAGCTGCCGCCGCTGGAAGCGCCGCCGCTTTCGGCCGCGATCGCCTCGCCGGGGCCTTGCTTGGTTTCCGAAGCAGATTTCGTTCCGTCGCCGGCCGGATCGGCCAACGCCGGCCGCACGACCAGCCCTAGGCAAACCACCGATGCCGCGCAAAGCCCTACGCGGATGCTGCGCCAAGAACGAGCGAATGTGGCCTTCATTGTGAAGTTCTCTGGAGTTGCGGGAGGGATCACCCGAGCCCGTATATTGATAGTCAATTATCGCAGTCGCCGCTTCGCAGCGAACCGCCAAGCTTGTTCCATCCTACCAAGACCGCCTGACGCAAACAAAAGGGAGCGCCAGATTTAAGTCGGACGGATACAATTTTGGCGACTGCGAAAGCGGAAGCGCCGGTTGGCTGCCTTGGCGGCGAGTCGCCCCCAAACGACGCGCCGACGGTAACCAATCAATCCATTTTAGCGAATGTGTCAACTGTTCCGTATAGCGAGTAGCGTCCCGATGGCGGCGCCGGCGTTTTGCACGCACCGAGCCAGGCGTGACGCCTGCTCCGTAAGTACCCGAAAGCTGAACGTCGCCGGACGACGCTTCGCAAGCCGCCTGGCGCCAGGGCCGATGCGATGACCGATGAAACCGCCTATCGCCGCGTGCTGCACGCCTATCCGCCCGACTGCCAACCGCAGCGGGCGGAATTCTTGGGCGGTGCGGGCGGCTTCAGCGGGGCCTTGTTTTGGCGCCTCCAGACGCCGCGCGGGCTGCTGTGCCTGCGCTGCTGGCCGCGCGAGCATCCCAGCCGCCAGCGGTTGGAATTCATCCAGGCCGTGCTCTGGCACGTCTCGCAAGAAGGCTTTCGCCGCGTGCCTCTGGCTTTGGAAACTCGCACCCACGCCGGCTACGTGTGCGAATCCGGGCGGCTGTGGGAACTGGCCCCCTGGCTGCCGGGCAAGGCCGACTATCGGCAATCGCCCTCGGCCGAACGTTTGCAGGCGGCGCTGACAACGCTGGCCGAGTTTCACCTGGCGGCCGCCTCGTTTCCCTTGCCCGATCGCGGCCCGGCGCTCGTTCCCGGCATTCGCGAGCGGTTCGAGCGCGTGGAAGACTTGTCGGCCGAGCGCTTCGAGCGGCTGGCCGACGCGGTCGCTCCTGGCGACTGGCCCGAGTTGGCCTGGCGGGCGCGAGAGTGGCGGGCCTTGGCGCCGCGGGCGATCCCTCGCGTGCGTTCGCTGTTGGCGCGCGCCGCCGAACTTGCAGCGCCCCTGCAACCGTGCATTCGCGACATCTGGCACGACCACGTGTTGTTCGCAGGCCAACAAGTCGCCGGCCTGGTCGATTTCGGCGCCATGCGCGCCGATAACGTCGCTGGCGACATCGCCCGGCTGTTGGGCAGTTTGGCCGGCGACGACCGACAGGCATGGGAGCGAGGGCTGGCGGCTTACACGTCTTTGCGTCCGCTATCGCCGGACGAAACGTACTTGGTCGCCGCCTTCGACCAGGCCAACACGCTGTTGGCCGGTTTGAGCTGGCTGGAATGGATCTATCTTGAGCGGCGGCAGTTCAGCGACCGTCAGGCCGTGATCGAGCGTCTCGACGCGAACCTGCCGCGGCTGACGACGCTGGCGGGAGAATGAGCCGCTTGTGCGAAGCGTAGGGTGGGCCGCAGCCCTCTTTTCTGTTCCGTGAAACCCCTTTTCAGATAAATACTTGTGGCTAGTCTTCGGCTTGCGGCCCTCCTGCAAAATCAATACCATTTAACTTTGCAGGGATGCACGCGGGGGTCGGTCCCTCGGCGCTGCCAACACGGACGTTTGTGCAGCCTGGGTGGCTAAAATGAAGTTCGTCGATTTGTTCGCCGGGCTGGGGGGATTCCATGTGGCCCTTAATCGCTTGGGCCACCATTGCGTTTTCGCTTCCGAGATCGAACCCGGCCTTCAGGAACTCTACAAGAAGAATTTCGGCCTAGAAGCGAAGGGCGACATCCGCAAAGTGCCGCTCACCCGCATCCCTGCCCACGACATTCTCTGCGCCGGTTTTCCATGTCAGCCGTTCTCGAAGGCCGGCAGCCAGGAGGGGCTGAAATGTCCCCGCAACGGCGACCTGTTCGATTACGTCATGCAGATTCTCCGGCTCCGCAAGCCGAAATACCTGATCCTGGAGAATGTTCCGAACCTCGCACGCCACGAGGGCGGGGCAACGTGGAAGACGATGCGCCACCGGCTTCGCTACGCTGGTTATGACACCCGCGAACACCGGTTCTCTCCGCACCAGTTCGGCATTCCTCAGGTTCGTGACCGCATCTATATCGTCGGGAGCCGCGACGATCTTCACGACTTCGAGTGGCCAGCAGAGACGCCGAATCCTGAGATGTCCATTGTGGAAGCGTTGGAGGACCATCCGAAGGATGCCAAACCGATTCCCGAATATGTGGTCAAATGTTTGAACGTCTGGCAGAAGTTTGTGAAGAAGTTTCCGAAGAAGATACACCTTCCGACCTTCCCAATCTGGTCGATGGAGTTTGGAGCGACCTATCCGTATATCGACGAGACACCACACGCTGTCGGCGTCAAGCGACTTGGCCATTATCGGGGAAGCCACGGCGTCAAGCTGAGCGAGTTCGCGTTTGAAGAGCGGATGCAGCAGCTTCCCTCGCACGCCAGAACCGAGGAGGAAAACTTTCCCGACTGGAAAATCCAGTTCATCCGCCAGAATCGCGACCTCTATAGCGACAACCGCGATTGGATTGATAAGTGGATGCCCGAGCTTCTCGAATTCCCTTCAAGCCTGCAAAAACTCGAATGGAACTGCAAGGGCGGCGAACGCGACATTTGGAC
This sequence comes from Pirellulales bacterium, assembly GCA_035532215.1. Taxonomy (GTDB): domain Bacteria; phylum Planctomycetota; class Planctomycetia; order Pirellulales; family JAICIG01; genus JAICIG01. Next base: position 6,708 of record DATKRK010000140.1, read on the forward strand.
TTATGTCGTTCAGTTTCGGGCCTCGGGCGTCCGCATTAAGAAACCGTCCAGTTCCCCATCACTGGTGGCCATGACGACCACACAGGTTCCAATCATCGCCTGGCAAAAACGCTACATGACCCCGCGTGAATGCGCCCACCTTCAGAGTCTTGGTGACCTAAAGCACCTTCCATCGACATCGACTTCAGCTTTCAAGGCTCTGGGAAATGCAGTCAACAGGAATGTTGTGGAGTTGATCGCCAAGGCACTCATCAACGGGGCATCGAATGGCCACAACGGAAATGGCCGCAATGGACATATACACCACGGCAACGGATTGGCCAAAAGGGCACGATGAACTACTTCAACGAGAGAATGCGGCATGGCCCGACAGAGTGCAAACACGCGAATCAACATCCGCCCGGAAGTCAGCATTCTCTCCGTCTTGCGGCACTTGAACTACAAGCCGTGGTTCGCTCTGGCCGAATTCGTTGACAACTCGATTCAAAGTTTTCTGACAAATCGGCGAGCGCTTCAAGCCATTCACGGCAATGACACGCAACTTCGCGTGGACATAATCCTCGAATCCGACCCGCCCGGCAGAATCATTGTCCGGGACAATGCTGCCGGTATCTCGGAGGCCGACTACGGACGGGCGTTCAAGCCGGCAGAAGTGCCGCCCGACCGATCGGGTCTATCCGAGTTCGGCATGGGCATGAAAAGCGCGGCTTGCTGGTTTGCCCGTCAATGGTCGCTCCGAACATCTGCAATCGGTGAGCCGCTTGAGAAAACGGTGTCGTTCGACGTGGCAGACATCGTGCAGAACCGGATTGAGGAACTCAATATCACGACTCGCCCGGCGGAAAGGAACGTTCATTACACCGAGTTGATTCTGGATGGGCTTCACAACATGCCCCAGGGCAGAACCATCGGCAAAATTAAGGATCACCTGGCGAGTATTTATCGCGTGTTTCTCCGGGACAATTCCCTCGTGCTCACGTTCAATGACGATCCTTTGCAATATGAAACACCGCCTGTCTTGAACGCTCCCTTTTATCGCACGCCTGGTGATGAATCGCGGATGTGGCGCAAGGAGATTGATTTTGATTTTGGGGAAGGCTTGCGAGCCACAGGTTTCGCGGCGCTCAGGGAAAGGGCATCCGTTGCGTCCGCCGGATTCTCACTTTTTCGGCGTAATCGTCTCATTCAAGGGAGCGGTGACGAGGGGTACCGGCCGCTGGCCATCTTCGGACAGTCAAACAGCTACGCGTACCAGCGACTCTTTGGAGAGCTTCACCTGGAAGGATTCGAGGTAAGCCACACGAAGGACGGCTTCCGCTGGGAAGAGCATGAGGAAGTGTTCCTAGAGCTTTTTGCCGAACATCTCGACGGACAGCCGCTTCCATTACTGGCACAAGCTGAAGGGCACCGCGTCCGGCCGTCCCAGAAATCTCTTCAGGCGGGCGCACGCACTGCTACAGAGAGAACGGCTGGTGTCATCGAACGCGACGTTCCTGCGGTGCTCGAACGCGAAATCGACGCTGGCCCGGATAAGGCTCCGCCCCCAGAGCAACTCCCCTCTGCGGAATCTCTGGCTACTGAAAGGATCATTGATGTCGAACTGAGAGGCCAGCCCTGGCGTATTATCCTGGAACTCACGACTGATCCCGCGATCGGAGATTGGCTTAGCCTGAGTGACCAGGCCAACATTCGAGATGGTGCCGTCGAGCGGAGATGTATTTGCGTTCGCCTTTCTCTTGCCCACCCATTCATGGATCGGTTCGGGGGCACCGATGCGGCAAGTATTGAACCCATTCTCCGCGTTGCGGCCGCAATAGGGCTTGCTGAAACTGCCGCCCGTGACGCCGGTGTTGCAATGGCAGGGACATTTCGTCGGAACATCAATGAACTTTTGAGGGATGCCCTGAGCAATCCGTAGGAGGCGTACTGTCATGAGCAACGGCGGTAACCAAGACCCATTGATCGTCGATATTCTTCCCAATCCAGCCGGCGGATGGAATCCCGTCCCAGGCCCCGAGACAAACAGCCTCGCGCTCCCATCTCAAGCCAAGCAGCAGATCATCGACGAGGCCCTCCGCATCCTGCGGCGCTGCATCGCCCCCGATGCAGCCGCAACATCGCAGACGGGTCTGGTCGTAGGCTATGTCCAGAGCGGCAAGACGACCTCTTTCACTACTGTGTCGGCCTTGGCTCGCGATAATGGCTACCGCATAGTGATCGTCATTGCTGGCACCACGGAACCGCTGTTCTTCCAGACACGCGACCGCCTGATCGAAACTCTCCGCCTGGAAACCCGGCCTCGCAACAATCCCTGGCGTCACATCAGCCAGCCAAAGCTCCGCGAGAATGGGCATATCATGATCCGCGATGCACTCCAGCAATGGGACTCGCCGACATCGACTCCCGAAGAACGCCGGACGGTGTTGGTCACGGTGATGAAACAGCATCAGCACCTTCAACACTTGATTGACGTTCTGCGTCAAACGAACGCACAGAACGTACCAACGCTCATTATCGACGACGAGGGCGACCAGGCGGGGATGAATACGCTTGTCAATCAGGGCGAGGAAAGTACGACCTACCTTCGGTTACTGGCGCTCAAGGCAGCGCTACCTCGGCACTCCTATCTCCAGTACACCGCAACCCCACAGGCACCACTGCTCATCAGCATTGTGGATGTTCTTTCTCCCGCCTTTGCAGAGATTCTGACGCCAGGAGCGGGATATGTGGGCGGCGCAGAGTTCTTCCTGAACCAACCCAATCTGGTACGCGACATCCCTAACAACCAGATTCCAACACAAAACAATCCCCTCAACACACCTCCGGCCACGCTATTAGAGGCCATGCGGCTCTTCTTTGTCGGTGTTGCGGTGGGCTACATTCAGGGGCAGCCAGACCGTAATTGCTCCATGATGGTCCATCCTTCACAACGAACGGACCCACACAATCAATTCTTCAACTGGGTTTCGGCCGCAAAGCGCGAATGGCTCGCAATTCTCGACCTGCCAGACGGCGACGTAGACAAAACAGATTTGTTGAACCAATTTCGGCAGGCCTATGATGACTTAGCGCAGACCGTAACGAACATCCCCCCCTACGATCAGGTCATTGCCCGATTGCGTGTTTCAGTATCACAAACTGAAATCAGGGAGATAAACACCCGCGATCCTCGACCCGGCCGGCGGCGAAAAACCCCACAGATAAAGTGGGGGGAAAACTACTCGTGGATTCTTGTGGGCGGTCAGGCAATGGATCGTGGCTTCACCGTGGAGGGTCTCACCGTCACTTACATGCCGCGAGGGCTTGGCATGGGCAACGCTGACACGGTTCAGCAACGTGCCCGCTTCTTTGGGTACAAACGCGATTATCTTGGCCTATGCCGAATTTTCGTCGGGCCAGACGTGCGCCGCGCCTTCCGCAGCTACGTCGAGCATGAAGAGGACATCCACAATGAGTTGAGCCAGTTTGGCCAATCGGGACGGCCTTTGTCAGAATGGCGACGCGAGTTCTTTCTCAGCCGGCGACTTCGGCCAACTCGCGACAATGTAATCAACATCGCTTACCAGCGTGTCCGCCTCGGTGATGATTGGGTGTATCCGAACGGACCGCACGATTCCGAAGAAGCGATTCAGACCAACCGGGCACTGTTCGATAATTTTCGCCTTGCTCACACGTTCGGTGCGTATAACGGTCTCGACTTGCGGCAAAGCAGCCATCGTAATCTGGTTTTGCATGACATCTCTCTTCAGACCGTCCACGAGGAGTTGCTTACCCGCTACCGCGTTTCCCGGCTCGATGACTCCGTTCAGTTCGGCCCGGTGCTTCGCCTGATCCAACTTCACCTCATCGACAATCCTGGCGCAACATGTACGGTTTTCTTGATGGCCGAAGGCCACAGGAGACGCCGGGCCTACGATCCCGAAGTTATCGACAACGATGGCAGAGTGAGCCAGCGCGGCAGCATCCGCGAGCTTTTCCAGGGGAAGCAATACGCCGGTCGCGGCAATCAGCGTCAGGAAACCTACCCTGGCGACCGCGAGGTTCGGGGAACGCAAGGTATCACCGTGCAACTCAGTTATCTCGACCTTGGTGAACAGAATAATATTGTAGCGGAAAACGTTCCGCACCTGAACATCTGGATTCCCGCTGACATGGCGCGTGACACGTTCATTCAGCCGCAGGGGGGAGGGACATGAGCGAATCCTTCCCCGACCTGGTCCAGATTTTCGATAGTCTGTCAGCACCGTCGGCGAATGTTGGCCTGGGGCGGTTTTGTGCTTATCCAATTCCGGGTTATCCCGCATGCGCGATTGGCAAGGATACTTCAGGAAACCCGGTTCTCCTCGTGCAGGCAGATAATGTCCTGCCCGGTACCGCAGCACCGCTGGTGCTGGAGCATCTCTGTGTCATCCACCTTGTGAATTGCCGAGTTCATACCGGCCAGCTGGGGGAGCAGCAACAGACGCTATCAGTTATCCGCTGTACCGGAACCGACAGGGCGTTGCACGAATACTTTCTTCGCTCCCTTCATCCAATCATTGCATCGCTCCCGCAGCATCCATCACGCGATCAGGTAAGCCAGGCCGTCGAGCGTCTTATTGATCTGTTCCGGCGAATGGCTGATGTGCCGCGTAAGACGGTCACGGGCCTGTGGGCAGAGTTATTCATTATCGCAAGGTCCAGTGACCCGGCGACTTTGCTGGAGGCGTGGCATTCGATCCCGGAGGAAAAATTCGACTTTGCCATCGGTATTGACCGCCTAGATGTCAAAGCCGCGTCTGGCGGACTTCGCATTCATCACTTTGCTCTGGAGCAATTGCGACCGGTCGCGCAAATCAGAGTTCTCATCGCATCACTCCTTGCCGAACGCACCCAGGGCGGCACGAGCCTCAATGACTTGGTCGATTCCATCCGAACGAGAGTCACCGACGCAACTCTGCTTATTCGCCTCGACAGCGTTGTTGCCCAGACGCTGGGCCAGGATTGGCGTGCCATGCAAGATACCCGATTCGATCTCCAGCAGGCGATCCAGTCTTTGCGGTTCGTCGATGCGGCGGTCATTCCTTCGGTGGCTGCACCCAGCCCGCCGGAGGTCTCGGCAGTGCATTTCCGCGTGGATTTGACGCAGCACCCGATGCCTTCCCCAGACACCTTGATTCAGGGAAGTGGCGTGTTTCGAGTTGCGATCCCTCGCGCGGACCCGTGAGGAACACGTCATTCCAACAACGTCCGCCTCACGATTGCGTAAATCGAGCGCGCCGCTTCCTGCGGTTCACTGAGAATATCCGTTTCCCGAATCCGCACGACCTTGCCGCCGGCATGCACGAATTCGGCGAGGAGCTTGCCGATGTCGGGCGCGGAAGCGTGCGTTCCGCATCGACGACGAGCAGGGGCGCGTCGCAACTCGCCGTCCGATCGAGTACGATTGGCGTGGAACAAAGCCTGCAAATGAATTCCGACGCGTTCGACGGAGAATCGACCATGTTACGATTGAGCGTCTTGTTGGCCGTCGTTTTGTGTTGCGTCATGGTTCGCGCCGCCGAGGCGACGCACTTGAATACGGTCGCCCGCGGGCGGGTCAAACTGCTCGATGCGCCGGCCGCGGGCGGCGTGTCGCGAGCGACGGTCGTCGACGATCTGCCGCTGGCACATACCGCGCAGCTCTTGCCGCTCGATCAGCAGGGCCGCCTCGTCGGCCAGCAGGATGCCGCCGCCCAAGCCGCTCAAGTCTTCAAGAATCTCGACGCGGCCTTGCGCGCGGCCGGCTCGTCGCTCGACGCGGTCGTCAAGCTCAACCTGTACGTATCCGACGAGTCGCGCGTCGGCGACGTGGAACGCGTCGTGGCGCAAACCTTTCGCGGCGAAGTGCGGCCCGCGGCCAGCCTGGTGATTACGCGTTTGCCGCGCGAGGGCGTCTTCGTCGCGGCCGATGCCATTGGCATCGTCGAATCAGAAAAAACCGCGGAGGTCTCGCTGCACCGCAGCCCGGCGCTCGCCGGCCGCGGCGCCCACGCGGCCGTGCTGCCCGCGGGCGTGCGGATCTACATTGCCGGCCAGGCGGAGCCGGGCGATTTGAAAACGGCGACTCGCAAAACGCTGGAAAGCTTGCGGGCCACGCTCAAGTTCTTAGGGCGCGGCGACCGCGATATCGTCGAGTTGAAGGCCTTCGTCACGCCGATGTCGGCGGCGGCGGACGTTGAGCAGGTCGTCGAGGAATTTTTTGGCGAGCGAGCGGCGCCGCCCTTGGCCCTCGTCGAATGGGAATCGAATTTGCCGATCGAGATTGAACTGGTGGCCTCCGGCGGCGAGGCGGGAAAGCAGGCCGAGAATGCTCCGACTGTCGATTTCCTCACTCCGCCTGGCATGACGACGTCGCCCGTCTTCAGCCGGGTTGCGCGGATTCACGGCGGGCCGACGATCTATATCGGCGGGCTGTTCGGCGGCCAGGCGACGACCGGCGCCGAGCAGGTCGAAGAAATCTTCGCCGCGCTTCGCGACGCGCTCGAGCAAACGGGCGGCGATCTGCTGCACCTGGCCAAGGCCACGTATTACGTGTCCGACGAAGATGCCAGTCGCGCACTGAACGAACTGCGGCCCAAGTATTACGACCCGGCGCGTCCGCCGGCCGCATCCAAAGCGATGGTCCGCGCCGTCGGCCGACCCAAGAAGACGATCACGCTCGACATGATTGCGGCGCCCGCCCGCTAATTGTCGCCCGTCGACCGATGCAAAGCCTTCGTTTCCGAGCGATGTTTGGCGTGGGCCCCTGGTATTTTCACGGCGGCGAGCGATCTTACGCGATCTGGATTGGCACGAGCGTTTTCCATGCCTCAATACTATCCACTTCGCTCTTGTTCTTCCGCGTCTGCGGCTATCGCCTCGTGCGCGTCGCTGGTCGCCGCTGACGGGAAACGCTCATTCGGGCGGCGAAGGACTCGTCGCCGCAAAAACCAGCACTTCCCGACCGTTGCGCTGAATGGTCCTTTCGAGCGTCATCCCGAGTTTCTCGGCCACGCGGTGCGAGGGCCCGTTGGCGCTCTGCACGGTCGCGATCACCCGGCGAAAGGCCAAGCGATCGAAGCCGTAGGCCAGCACGGCTCGGGCGGCTTCGGTCGCCAGCCCGCGGCCCCAATATCGAGAGGCCAGCCGCCAGCCCATTTCGGCGCCGTCTGCGGCGGGCGTGAAGCCGCAGAAGCCGGCCAGACAGCCGTCGGCTTTGAGGATCATGGGCCAGCGGCAGTATCCGTACCGACGTTCGATCGAGATCGCCTCTTCGATGAACTGCCTGGTCGTTTCCAGCGACCAGCAGGCGCCGTCGGCCACGTATTGCATCACGAGCGGATCGGAGCAAATCGCGTGGCACGGCGCTTCGTCGTCGGCGGTCCACCGGCGGAGAATCAGACGTTCGGTTTCGAGAATGTGCAAGCAATTCGTCCCTCGCCCGGATCAGCCCTCGGCCCTGGAGGGCCGGGCGCCCTCGCCCGGCCCGCTTTCGACGGGCGAGGGCGCCCGTCGCTCCATAAAAAGCTCTCGACGGGCGAGGGCGCCCGTCGCTCCATAACAAGCAGCCCTGACAGCATAATCATCCGGGCTAAAGTTCTCTGCGAATCGTCTCTTGCCGGTACAAAACCAAACCCGCCTTCTGATAATTCGACAACGCAGCGGGATGATCGAGCGTGCAGGTGTGCAACCAGAAGCGTTTGGGCTCGTAGCTCCAGGCTTTGTCGACGGCCCATTGCAGGAACCATTTGCCTAGCCCCTGACCGATGAAAGCGGGCGTCAGGCCGAATTGAACCAGTTCGATTTCGTCTGGCTGGCGGCGATCCAATTCGGCGAATCCGGCCGGTTCGCCGTCGACGTGCAGAACGTGCAACTCATCGCGCGGGTCGCCGATGATGGCGGCCAGGGCCTCGTCCGCCATCTTCCGCCGGCTCAGCCAATAGTAGTCCTGGCCCACGGCGTCATACAGCGAGCGGTAATACGGCACGCTCGGCGACGCGACGTGCTCGACCGAGAGGCCCGCTCGCGGGGCCGGTACGACGCGCCGCGAAGGGGCCAGCATTTCGAGATAGTAAACCGTGACTTCGACCTGTTCCATCGCTCTTGTGCAGCATCGTGAGAGCATCCGCCCGGCGCCTTTCGAGCTTACGTCTTCGGCTGCGGGCTTGCAATATGGGCTAGCGAGCGGATGTTTCGGCCGGCTTTTCTACATCCGGTCAAACGATTCTGCGAGAGCCGAAGTGCCGGCATCCAATTTGGGCGCCATGTTTTCACGCTTGATTCTCACCCTTCTCCTGTCTTTTTGATCTTGGATCAGTGCTGCGATCGGCGCTTTTCTGCAATCGCATCCAATTACGGGTTCCTCTTCTCTGTTCGGAGTTCCAGGCAGTGTAAAGTGCATCGTCGCGGTTCTTCCTTGCCGGTTTATTCGTAAGTGAATTAGCTCTGTCCGCGCGAACAGAGAAGAGGAACCCGTAGTTGCGAAAGCCTGACGCATCGCCTCTTTCTTCAGCAAACGGCTTATATCGCCCCTGACGGGGCTGACAACGATTCGATTTTTGGCGCGAGTCCAGGGGCTCGCGCCCCTGGCTACAGTCTTTCGTCCCTTCGGGACTGAGGAATTTCAGTTGCTTAGTGACGAAAACCGCTCGCGTCCGCCGCCGTTAGCGGGGCATCTACCGGCCGCTTGCGGAAATAATCGCTGGAACCGCCCGTCGAGCGGCCCGCAGCTTCCAGGTACGCAATTGTCGGATGAACCCGTTTTTTGCCGGCTGGGGATCAACGCACGATCTTGAGCTGCGGCAGGCGCTGCGCGAGCGAAGCGACGCCGTCGTCGCTGACGTCGGTCCCTTGCAGCCCGAGTTGACGAAGGTTTTTCAGGACCACGAGCGCCGCCAGCCCATTATCGCTGACCTCGGTGGCGGCCAATTGCAGAGAGCTGAGATTGACGAGCGGCGTCAGGCGTTTCAGGCCGTCGTCGTCGATCGCGGTGCGGGTCAGGTCGAGCGACTCCAGCAGCGGAAAGGCCCGTAAATGCGCCAGCCCTTCGTCGCTGATTTCGTCGCCGGCCAGCGACAGCGAGCGCAGTTGTTTCAAGGACGCCGACTTCGCGAGCCCGTCGTCCGTAATCCTCGTTTCGCCCAAATCGAGCGAGCGTAATTCTCGCAATTCGCCGAGTTTCACCAGGCCCCTATCGGTGACGCCGGTTTTCCAGAGCGATAGCGATTCGAGCGCCGTGAGTTGCACGAGATGATCGAGGCCCGAGTCGGTGATGTCGGTTTCCGCCAGCGAAAGCGAGCGCAGCTTGGACAACTTGCGAAGGCGCTTCAGCCCGGCGTCGGAGATTTCCGTGCGCCCGAGATCGAGCCATTCGAGTTGCTCGAACGATGCGAGGTGAGATAGGCCATGATCGGCGACGGCGGTAAACCGCAAATCGAGGCTTTCCAAGTGCGTCAGGCCGCTCAGGCGGGCGAACGTGCCGCCGGTGACGGCCGTTTCGGCCAGGTTCAACGAACGCAACTGCGAAAGGCCGGCCAGATGTTTCACGCCGTCGTCGGTGATTTCAGTTTGCTCCAAGCCCAGGCTCTCCAATTGCGTCAGCCCTTTAAGATGGCGCAGGTCGTAATCGGCCAGCGAGGTGAAATTCAGTTCCAGCGTTTTGAGGCTTTCGAGCGCAGCGAGATGCGCCAGTCCGTCGCCGTCGATGGACGTTTCGCTGAGATCGAGCGATTCCAGTTGCTTCGCTCCGCGCAAATGTTCGAGACCCGAGCCCGTGACGGAGGTGTGCCAAAGGCTTAGCGACCGCAGCCGCCCGAGGCCGCTCAAGCGAGTGAGCCCCTCGTCGGTGATCTGGGTGTAATTGAGATCGAGCGAGACGAGTTGCTTCAACTCGGCTAGATGACGGAGCCCGCCGTCGGTGATCGGCGCATCGCCCAGATCGAGCGTTTCGAGCCGTGGCCAATTCTTGAGTTGCCGCAAGCCGCCGTCGGTGATTTCCGTTTCGTCGAGATCGAGTTCTCTCAGGTCCTTGAGCGGCTTGAGCGCTGCGAGCGCCCGATCGTCGACGTCCGGGCCGCTGAGCGCGACGCTGATCACCGGCTTGCCCGGCGCCTTCACGTCGCGCTCGTAGCTTCCGCCGAGGCGATCGATTGTGGCCAAGGCCCGTTCTTCGTCGGTTTCGGCGCCGATGCTGAGAGCAGGCGACATGAGATAGAATGATGCGGCCGGTACGAAGGCGAGCATCAGCCGACAAATGGAGCAGACCTTGTGGAAGTGCGGCGAGTTTTGGCGGAAAACGCGGAGTCGAGAGCGAGCGAGTTGCCGACCAGGGGGCTGACGCCCCCCGCTCGCCTGGCGAAGGATTGAATCTCGAATTAACATCTCAACGCGAACTCCCAATCTCCGATCGCCAATCCCCGTCTACTGCCTGTCGCCTGCCGCGGGCTTCCCAGGCCACTCCAACTGCTTCTGCAAAAACTCGAACGTCCCTTGGCCGTTGATCGTATGCGGCCCGTTGAAGAACTCGATCGCGGTCCGCTCGCCAATGCCCAGGGCATCGTAGAGGCGGCGGACCTTGGCGTATTCGCTGGCGACCCATTCGTCAGGGGCGACGCCGTCGGCGTGGCCGCGCTCGACCATGAAGGGGCGCGGCGCGAGCAAAGTCACCAGTTCTGCATAGCTGAACGTGCGGCCCATGTCGAAGTAGGGCATCTCCCATTCGATCGTGTGCATGAAACTGTAGGGGCTGTGCGTCGAGGCGACCTTGCGCGTCCAATCGTTGAAATCGGCCGAACAAATCGAGAGGCAATAGCGTTCCAACAGCGGCGGCACGCGCACGGCCGTCTCGCCGCCGTAGCTCAAGCCATAGAAGGCGATCCGCCGCGAATCGACCATCGGCAGCGTTTCCAGCCAGTTGAGAATCTGCTCGTGTTGGGCCAGGATGAAGGAAAACAGCGAACCTTTCACGGCGTTCGCCTTCCGCGACAGCATCCGGTAGCGATCTTCGCCGCGATACGGATTGTGCGGGGCGAAGACGATGAAGCCGCGGTCCGCAAGCTTCGCCGCAAAATCGTGGTAGGCCGGCTGGTCGCCTTCGATCGTATCCTTGGGCACGCCGTTGCGCCCGTGCTGGCAAACCACCAGCGGCCGCCGCTCGCCCGGCTGCAAGTCGTTCGGTACGAGCAACACGCCCCAGGCGAAAACGTCGGGCAGCACGTCGAGCACGACTTCGTAACCGGTCCACTTGGGCCGATCGTAGATCTTTCGCGA
>DATKRK010000141.1:0-2184 GCA_035532215.1 Pirellulales bacterium
CGGGCAACCTTGAAAAGACCCTTGACAACACGGAGCGGCGAAGCCGCAACCAAAGTCGCTTTTCGCTCCGCGAATAGGCGCCTTTTCGCGGAGCGAAAAGCGACTTTCTGCAGCCTGAGTTTAAATTTCCTGCCGCGAAAGGCGTTCTTTAGTTCGAACGTCGACCCTGCCGCCAATCCCGCTCCTGATTGCCTGTTTCGTGCTTTCGCCCTGTCGCGCTTTCGTGATTCTCTTCAAGAGCCGGCGTCGCGTGGTTCGTGGCGTGCAACTGGGGCATCGCTCCGCTCTGCCGCCAGCCACCCGCACCTGACGCCCAAGCCCACCCGGAGGCTAACGCCTCCGGCTCGCCCGATGCCCGACGCCTAATACCTGACGCCTAAAATTGCTATAATCCGCCGATCGACGCAAAACAAAACGGCAACCATGAAGCGAGGAGACGCCCGTGAGCGAGTGGGTCGAAGAAGGCAAGCCGGCGCCGGAGTTCACGCTGCCGGCCGACGATGGCTCGAAGGTCAAGCTCAAGGACCTGCGCGGCAGCGCGGTCGTGCTGTATTTCTACCCTCGCGACGATACGCCGGGCTGCACGCGCGAGGCGTGCGCGTTTCGCGATCGGAAAAAAGAGCTGCTCAAGGCGGGCGCCAAGCTGTTTGGCGTCAGCACCGATGACGTGGCGAGCCACGTGAAATTTCGCGACAAATACGAGTTGAACTTTCCGCTGTTGGCCGACGTCGATCATAAGGTCGCCGAAAAATACGGCGCCTGGCGCGAAAAGAACATGTACGGCAAGAAGTCGTGGGGCGTCGAGCGCTCGACGTTCTTGATCGACGGCGAAGGGGTCGTCCGCAAGGTCTGGAAAAAGGTTTCCGTCGACGGGCACGACGAGCAGGTGCTCGCGGCGCTCGCCGAACTGGCCTGACGCCCGCATGGCCACGCCGATCTATCTCGTCGCGATGACCGTGGCCTTGCTGACGGCGTGCTGGACGCTCGGCCGCGCCGCGGCCGAGCCGACCATCTCGCCGCGACATGTCCGTTTAGCCATCCTCGCGATCCTGGCGTTGGCCTGCCTGTTCGCTGTCGGACTCGGCGAAAACGGCTTCGGCGTCCTGCGGCTCGCGTGCTACGGGCTGTTCGGGCATGCGGCGATTGTGGCCGCCTACGGCGCCTGGCTGTTGCGGCGCAAGTCGCGCGGCTGGGCGTGGGCGCTGGCCGCAGCGTGCGTGGCGCTGGAAGCCGTGGCGGTCGATGCGTTTTGGATCGAGCCGCGATGGCTGGAAGTCACGCATCAGACGCTGGCCAGCCCCAAACTCTCGCGGCCGATCCGGCTGGCGATCGTCGCCGATTTGCAGACCGACCAGATCGGCGACTACGAACGCGGCGCGCTGGCCCGCGTGATGGCCGAACAGCCCGATTTGATCCTTTTCGCCGGCGACTACGTGCAGGAATACAACCCGCGGCGGCGCGCCGAACTGCGGTCTCAGTTGCGCTCCTTGTTCGAGCATCTCAAGTTACGCGCGCCGTTGGGCGCGATTGCCGTCGGCGGCAACGCCGATCTGCCCGACTGGGAGGAGATCTTCGTCGACACGCCGATTGCGTCGGTCGCCGAGACGCGCTCGTTCGACCTGGGGCCGCTGGTCGTCACCGCCTTGTCGATCAGAGATTCGTTTCGCACGACGACGCGCGTGCGGGCGCGCGAAAAATTCCAAATTGTCGTCGGGCACGCGCCGAACTTTGCTCTCGGCCCGGTCGAAGGCGATTTGCTCGTGGCCGGGCACACGCACGGCGGCCAGGTGCGGGCGCCGTGGCTCGGGCCGCTGATGACCTTGTCGCTCGTGCCGCGAAGTTGGGCCTCGGGCACGACCGCGCTCGAAGGCGGTCGTACGCTGATCGTCTCGCGCGGCATCGGCATGGAGCGCGGCTTCGCCCCGCGGTTGCGGTTTCTCTGCCGCCCGCAGTTGGTCATCGTCGATCTCCTCCCTCTCCCTTCGGAAGACGGTCGGGGTGAGGGCGAACCGCTGCAAGAGCCGTAGGGCGGGGCGCAGCCCCCGTTGTTCTACACAAGTGGTCTTCTAAAGCTGCCCGGGGCTGCAAGACGGCCCCGCGGCTGTTTTTTACGTAGCCCAGGCATTTATGCCTGGGATCCGCGAACCATTTCAACCCTCCGCCCCCGATCGGCGCCTCGCGGCC
>DATKRK010000142.1:0-15607 GCA_035532215.1 Pirellulales bacterium
GCACTTCAAGGGCTTCATCGGACAATAATCGGCCGTCGGGCAATGCAATAGCCATAATTGCCGCCTATCACTTCACTTACATATGTTTCGGATCTGTTTCCGGTAATGCTGTCGTGCAATTTACGTGCCGGGGTAATATGCCGCGTCGTGCGGCGACCGGCTTGTCAATCTTTTTGGCCCAGGGCCGGGATCGCTCGGCGAAGCCGACAGTGGCGCGTACAACTGGCCTCAGCAGGAAAATACCGGTATCTGCTATCAGCGCAGCATGATTCGAGATGCAGAGATTCGCGACGGGCGCTCCAACACGTACCTGCTGGGCGAAAAGTACCTTGACTCGACTCAATACGCGACAGGCAACGCGTCGAACGACAACCAAGATCTATACGTTGGATACGACCGCGATACCCTGCGCCTCGTACACCCGTTCTATCCGCCGATGGTTGACACGCCAGGAGTGGGCGACGAACTCGCGTTCGGGAGCGCTCATCCAGCAGCTTTTAACGCCGCCTTGTGCGACGGGTCGGCGCGATCGATCAGTTATGCGATCGATGCGGAGACGCACCGGCGTCTGGGGAATCGGAAAGACCATGGCGCGGTCAACCTTGACGTTCAGTAACGGCTCTCCAGCTTTTGAATTCCGAGGATTACGTGAGTCGAGCAGCCGGGTCGCAGCACGAGTCCACTGAACAGGTTCCAAACGACGGCTGCGAGGCGCTTGCGCGTGAGCCCTGGGCGCGTAGCACGGCCATCTGGTACCTGAGCGGCGTAGTGTTCGCGCTAGGGTTTTCGCTCGGCCTGACATTAGCGCCGCCAAAGTCGCGGCCGCGAAATTCTGCGCTTGACGTATTTGCTTGGCAGGATGGCCGGTGGTATCGGCAGATCGCGGATAACGGCTATGATTATAAGCCTGATGAACGATCGAACGCGGCTTTCTTTCCTGTTTATCCGTTGCTTGCTCGCGGCGTTGCTTCGGTCTTGAACCTGCGCGTCGAGATCGCGCTGTTGGTCGTGTCGAATAGCTCCCTGCTGGGGGCGCTGCTAATTTTGCGCTCCTATGCTCGGCTGCGATATCCGACATTGTCGGAATCCGGCTGCGATCACGTTTTGCTGGCGGCCTCTTTCTTCCCAACCGCCTGTTTTTTTCGGATGGCGTATTCGGAATCGACGTTTTTGTTGGCGTCCGTGACAGCGTTTTACGCAATCGAGCGGCGGTGGCCCCTGTGGCTAACCGCGCCCATTGTTGGGCTGGGAACCGCGGTGCGGCCGGTCGGCATAGCGTTGCTCGCCCCGTTGGTTATTGGCATCTGGCGCCGCGATTTCTCCGTCAAGAAGAAATTGAAGCTTATCGTCTTTTCTTCTCCGGTAGCGTGCTGGGGCCTCGCCGCCTTCATGGCGTTTCAGTATGCCGCATTCGGCGAACCTCTGGCGTTCGCGAAGGCGCAACAGCACTGGGGCGTGCGCTCGGCGGGAGCGTTCGCGGAGAAGCTTGTCTCGTTGGCGACCCTTGAGCCAGTCCTCGCGGTTTACAGTGAATCGTCGCCCACATTTTGGGGGCTGGCCGATAACGGCGCCGCCGAGTGGTTTAGCTTGCAATTCGCTAACCCGCTGTACTTCGTTACGGCTATCGCGCTCATCGCGTTCGGCGCGCACCGGCGATGGCTCGCAGCCGATGAAACGCTGCTGGCGGTGCTTCTGCTGCTAATCCCGTACGCGACACGAGGCTATGAAATGGGGATGGGATCCATGGGACGATTCGTCGCCGTCGTGTTTCCGATTTATTTGGTGGCGGGTCAATTGCTCGGCCGCGCTCCCGCAGCGATTACCGCAGCGCTGATCTCGCTTTCAGCGTTTATGATGGGGGCATACGCCGCCTTTTACGCCGCGGGGCGCCTGGTTTTCTAATTCGCCTTGAGCCAATCCATGTGCCCGCGAATATCGGTCACGCCGTCGTGCAGCCGATCGGCCACTCGCTCTTGACTCAAAACCCGGCAGACTTTACCGTTCGCCAGCCTGAACCGCCGAAGGATGGGCGGCTTTTCGCCAATGCCCGCCAGGCTGGATCTTCCCCTTGAAACTCGTAGGGCGGGCGCCTAGGGCGAAACTGAGGGATTTTATCCCGCATTGCGCACGAGCCCCCGGAGTCTCGCGACAGAGTGTACGGCAGAATTCGTCCGAAATATGGGCGTAAACCACTGCCACCGCTCGACTTCACACGAAGTCGCTGCAAATTGGTGCGCAATGCGGGTTATAGAAAAGTAGCTGGACAACGCGACAAAATCGGCCGTCGCGACCGCCCGGCCCGTCCCCCCGAAACACGGGGAATGCCCGATACCAAGGGTATTTTTCTCGTTTCGCCCCTCAGCGTCGGCGAACCTGCGTCACTCGCTGTCGTTCTCGGCGGCGCCCTTTGCCCATTTTTTCAACACGGCGGCCCCAACTCGGGCCGGATCAGTCGGCGTTGCCGACCGAGGTGTCCGCGGCGGACGAGGCTTCCGCCCGACTTGGCGGCGTGAGGGGAAAGATTTCGCCGCGGCCTTCGATCAAGACGATGGCCTGGTCGACTGCCAGGTCGCGGAAGGTTTGTTCGAGTCCGGAAGGCCAGGCGACGGTTAGCGCTTCGACGCGTTCCGCGCCGCCGAGTCCGAACGTGAGTTGCCGCTCGTTGCTGGCTTGAAAACCGTCGCCGGCCGTCAACTGACGAACGAAAGTTCGCTCCGCCGTCTTCAGCCTCACGGTCGCTCCGATGGCCTCTCGGTCCGATTTCACTCCCCGCAAATGGACCGCCAGGAAGCGGCCGTGGCGCGGTGTGCGGTTGGTGAGCAGCGCCGCCGGCGCATCGACGTGCGTGGCGCAGAAGTCTTCGAGACCGTCGCGATTCCAGTCCAAACGGGCCAGAGCGCGGCCCAACCGTTTTGCCTGGAAATAGGGCCCGAGGTCCGCCGCCGGCGCTTCGTCGAACCGCCCGTCGCCGAGGTTGCGGAAGTATTGCGGCGGCATTTGATAAGCCACGCCGTTGGCCGAAAAATCGTTGATGTGCCCGTTGAGGACCAGCAGATCGGGAACTCCGTCGAGCTCGCCGTCGACGAATTGGGTTCCCCAGCCCAGCAGCGGGAAACTGACATCGTAGAGCTGCGCTGGCCGGGTTGCGTCGACGAACGAGCGGTCGGGTTGTTGCAAATAGAGCGCGTTCGCCTCGCGATAGAAATTCGTCACGAACAAGTCCAGCAGGCCGTCCCCATTGGCGTCGCCAGCGGCAATGCCCATCGAGGCCTGAGCCTTGCCCGCTTCGTCCAAGCCGACCCCGCGGAGCAGGCCGCACTCATTGAAAACCAGCCGCCCGCCGGGCTGCGAGGTCTGGTTCGCGAAGAAGAAGTTCGCGGTCGTGTCGTTCGAGACGAACAGGCTCAAACGATGCGATCCGTCGAAGTCGGCGGCGACGACGCCCAATCCCTTTCCTTCGGGCGCGATGATTCCGGCTTCCGCCGACACGTCTCGGAAACGGCCGTCTCCCAAGTTCTGGTAGCACCGATCTTGTTCCGCGCCAAACAACACCGGTCCGCACTGCACGATCTTGTCCTTGTCGCGGCAGACCTTTTCGAAGACGTCGGGGCCGGCGAGATACGTGGCTGCGTAAAGATCGGGCCAGGCGTCGCCGTTGAAATCGGCCATGACGCAGCTCGACGTCCAGCCCTCGCCCCTCAAGCCGCTTGTCTGCGTCACGTCGCTGAACGTGCCGTCTCCATTGTTCCGATACAAACGGTTGGCGCCGAGATTTCCCAAGTACAAATCGGGGAAACCGTCCTGGTTGAAATCGCCCACGGTCGCTCCCTGGCTGAATCGCTCGTCGCCGAGTCCCGCTTGGGCGGTTACGTCCTCGAACCGGCCATCGCCCCGGTTGCGAAACAATCGATCGAGATACTGCCTTTGGCCAGCCTGGGGCGGCCACGCGCAGCCTTGGGTGAGATAAAGATCGGGCCAGGCGTCGCCGTCGAAATCGATCGCGGCTGCTCCTCCGCCGCTGAATTCGAACATATAGGCGCGCTCGCCATGAGCGGGCGCGCCGTTGTAAAAGCGAAACTTCAATCCCGCCGACGCTGCTTCGTCGGCGAACGACGCCTGGGCGTCGGAAAGTTCCCACACGGCCTCCGGCCGTACAGTCGCGGCCGATTCCCATTCCGGCAAAGGCCAAGTGGCCAGATCGACCTGCGCGGCCGGATTCGCCGCGTGCAAGTCCAGCGGCGAATGTTCCAGCAAACTCGGGCGAACTCGCCCCAGCGCCTCTTGCGCCCATTCGACCTGGGCATCGTTGCGGGCTACGAGGTGCGCCCAGGCGGCGGCCTCCCAGGGCCGCCCGGCGTTTTCCAACAAGGAGACGAGTTCGCGAATTCCTTGCTGTTCGACCTGAACGTCGGCCAGCAAGCTCGTAATCCGGGCGAGAATCTTCGACCGCTCGGCGAACGGGGCGACCGCCGTTTTGTCACCCAGTGCGGTCATCAGTTGCGAAAGCTGATAGTTGGCCCCCAGGTGATTCGGATATCGTTGGACAGCTTCCCAAAAGCACCGCGCAGCCGCTTTCGACTGACCGGCCCGCTTGGCCCACGAGCCGCGCACGAACCAGATTTCCGGATGCTCGTCGGCCTTCGGCGGCAATTGGCGATGCCACGCGACGAGCGCCTCCGGAGGCGCGGCATCCAGCAGAAATAGGCCATATTGAGCCTGGACCTCGATCTGCTCGGGATGTCGTCGATAAAGCTCCTTCAGCACCGGCCCGGCAAGCTCGTTCTGATTCCGCGTCCGCCAAACCCTGGCTTGCACGAACAGCGGCAAAGGATCGTCGGGAGCAACCGACCGGCACAGCGAAGCGAACTTCGGCTCGTTCAGGAATTGCGAGTCCGGAGCGCCGAACATCAGCAAGTACTCGCCAACGAAATCTCCGGCGCGGAGCAATTCGGCCAGATGCGGCAACGCCTCCCAGGTTCGCCCTTCGGCCTCGAGCAGATAAACCAGCTCTTTTCGCGCAGCGAGCGAACTGGGATCGATCGCCAACACGCGACGCAAGCATCGCTCGGCGTCGACCGCGTAGCCTTCCTTCAGGTAACGCTGCGCCGAGCCGAGCAAGGCCTGCGCCGCCTCGGGGCCGCCGTCGTCGGCGACCTGACGATAATATTCGAGGGCGTCGTACGAATTCAGCCGCTTGCTGGCCGCGCGCCCCGCGATCAACAGCGCTTGCGTCGAGTGCGGCGATTCAGCCAGAACTTGCTTGGCCAGCCGCTCCGCTTCGCCCGGATTGTCGTAGATCAAAGCCAGCGCAGCCGCCTGCAACCTTTGTCGTTCGGGCGAAGTTCGCAGCAACGGATAAAACGGCGCAACTGCCGCCAGCGCGACGACCAGCGCCGCGAGATATCCGCTCGTGCGATCGAATCGCGCCGCGGCGCCGGAATTCGAGCTTGAGGGGCAAGCGTGCATCACGATCGGCCGGTTATTTTCGTTCGCTGATCGCGCCCCAAACGACAAATCCCGCCCCTACGATCATGGAGATGATGCTGGCCGGCAGCAGAACTTCGCGCGCCGCGGGCTGATACGGAAAACCGATGAGATGTGCATGGGCATACGCCGATTCAGCCGTGAGAACCAGAATCGCTCCCGCCACAAGTCGCATGAACTCCCTCCGCATTCCAGTCGCCCCGAGCCGAAGCCAGCCGCTTGTTGTGGCGGCAGCCGGCCCCCACTCCGCTTGATGCAAACTGCTCCACTGGACGCAAATCTGGCCTATTCCGCAGCCGGTTCGGCGTTGATTGCATCGTTCCAGCGATCGGTGCGAAAAGGCGAGGCCGGCAAGCCGGCCTGGTTGCACAGGTTCGGCTCGGCCAATTGATGCCAGCCGAAGCGCACCGCCACGGGGGCCGCAACCTGCGGCGACTGGACGACGACCGTCTCGCCGTCGATTTCGGCCGCGGCGGGCACGAATTTCTTGTCCTCGCCGGCGATCGAAAACCAATCGAGTGGTTTCCCGTCGCGCGACTTCAATCCGCCGCCGACGTGCCGGAACTTCAGCCGAACGCGGCCGTCCTCGACGACCATCGAATCGTACAGCGGACCGGAGTAAACCAGTTCGTTCTTGCCGTAAGTTCCGGCCAGCGCCCACAGCGCCAACCGCCTGCCCGTCTCTTGCTTGTTGCGCGGATGAATGTCGGCCGTGTTCGCGATATCGGTGACCACGGCCATGCCGGTATTCGGAAACGCCAGCGTCGCAGTTTGGGCTTCCCAGATTTCGGGCAACAACGTCGGCGCGGCGCCGTACTTGTACGGCGCCAGTTGCACGTACAGGAACGGAAACTCGCCCTGCCCCCAGACCGTGCGCCAGCCTTGAATCAACCCCTTCATCAAGTCGTGGTAGTGCATGCCGGCGCCCAGGTTCGACTCGCCCTGATACCAGATGGCGCCGCGAATGCCGAAGGGGACCAACGGATGCACCATGCCGTTGTACAGGCCGGTGGGGGCGCCGTTGTTGTTGAACGGATTGCTCGGAAAACCCGGCGGCTCGGAAATCGCTTGACCGCTGGCGGCCGCGGCATCGGCGGCGGCGAGCCAGGTCCGAATCTTGTCTCGCTGGGCCTTCAGTGCGGCCTGATAGCCCGCCTGCATCGCACCGATCTGGCTGCGTTCCCGCTCCAGCTCGGGCTGCGACTCGAAACCTGCGGGCGGAGTCCACGGCTCGATCCGCGTGCCGCCCCAGGACGTGGCGATCATGCCGAGGGGCACGTCGAGCGCCTTGTGCAATTCGCGGCCGAAGAAGTACGAAACGGCCGAGAAATTGGGAACCGTTTGCGGCGTGCAAACTTGCCAGCGGGCGTTTACGTTTTTGGCCGGCGTGCCCGAGGGAATCAGCGGCACGAGAAACAACCGCAGCTTCGGATAATCGGCGGACGCGATTTCCTCCTGGGCATTGTTCGAGGCGGCGACTGACCATTGCATGTTCGATTGACCCGAACCGACCCAGACTTCGCCGACCAATATGTCTTCGAGCTTGATCGTGTTCTTGCCCGCGATGGTCATCTCCAACGGTTCGGCCGAAGCCGACAGGCCCGGCAGTTTGACCAGCCACTCGCCCTCGGCGTCGGCCGTGGTTTTGGCGTGCATCTCGCCCAGCGTGATCTCGATTTCTTCGCCCGGGCTGGCCCAGCCCCAGACGCTAATCGGCGTCTCTTGCTGCAATACCATGTGACTGCCGATCACGGCCGGCAAGGTTACGTCGGCTCGCGCGGGGGGCGCGGCTGAAAGTCCAACCATCAACGCGGCCAGCAGCACTCGAACGGCCAACCAGCCGGCAGAAATCGGTCTCATGTCGCAGATCTCACGGAAGAAGGGGCGTACAGAAAGCCATGCACCGCCCTTTCCCGGCGGCAGGCTTCTCCGATTGTACTGCGCCCAATGGTCGACAACCAGCAACCGGCTGGTGCGGGCAACGCGCCCTTATTTCAGCCCGGCAAGAAACTCGACGAGGTCGCGCAGTTCGCCCTTCGACAGCGCCCCGATCAGCCGTACGCGGTCGTGATGGACGGCGTAGGTCTCGAACTTATCGCCTTGATATTTGTGATACATGGCCACGCGGTCGTCGACCGTGCGGCAGGCCAGGTCGTCATTGAGCCAGCCCATGTGCCCGCGAATATCGGTCACCCCGGCGCCCTCCGGGCAATTGCTCTTGAATGGCATGGCCTGCCGACCTACGATTCGCCTGCTTACCGCCACTGAAAGACTCAAGGAGCCTCCCAATGCGCGTTGCCGTCAGCGTTCTTGCCGCGGTGCTGTTGGTCGTCGGTTTCATTGCGGTGCAGGCCAACGGCTGGGAGAAAGCGGCTGAAAAGCGGTCAGTCCGGCAGTTCGTCGTAGATTGCCGCATTATCTCGGAAGAGCCGCCGCAGAAAGACCGGCGCAGCCGTATTGTCAGCCAGCCAGTCGACCTTAAGGCGCCGCCGGTGAAGGCTCGCGAGGGCGAAAAGGCTTCGGTCGCGGATCTCGGCCAGACCGCCTTCGCGATCGTGCGGCAATCT
Source organism: Pirellulales bacterium (assembly GCA_035532215.1). Classification (GTDB taxonomy): domain Bacteria; phylum Planctomycetota; class Planctomycetia; order Pirellulales; family JAICIG01; genus JAICIG01. The sequence goes on from DATKRK010000142.1 coordinate 8,052, forward strand.
CAGGGCGACGTCACCCGATCGGTGACCTCCGGAACCTCGATTGAACTGGTCGTGACCAGCGTCTCGAACGATCGAGCGATCCTCGACGTCACGGCCGAATTGTCCAGCCCTCATGCGACTTCCTCCAAGACCGGCCAGTCAGTTTGCGTCTCCTTCGCAAAGATCCGGGGCATTGAATGCGTGACGCTCGGAGAAAAGACCGTCTTCAGATTGCCAAGGCAGGATTGGCGTCTCGAAGCCACCGTGAGAGCGGCCCAGGATTAGTCGCGTTTCATCGCGAACCTGAATCGCTGCGTCCCAAGCCGCCGCGCGAGGCTGCGAACGTTCGTCAAATGCCGGGAATGATCTTCAGGGCGAGATTGCGTTTCAGGCGGTATATCGAAAAATCGCGCCGATCCAACGTGAAAACCGTGCGGATGCCCTCGCGATCGGCGAGGTAGACGAGCGCGGCATCGGCGAGTTGGGCGCCAACGTTTCGATAACGGCGCATGAATCGGGCGATCGGCTCGATCGCGGCGCCGTCCAAGGCCAGTGGTTCGAACAAGCCCGCCTCAAAAGCCTCGAACAGCTTGTCCAACGCCGCCCCTTGGTTCCGCAACAGCCAAGCCGCCTCGGTCAGAACGGGCCAGCAGGTGAACAACGGCGGGCTGAGCGCGCCGAGAGTTTCGATGCAGAGCTGATGAAAGCTGTCCGACCTCGATGCCACGGCGACCAGTGGGCCGGTATCGATGAGGATTCGCCGTTCATTCACGGCCGAAACCCTCGAAATGATTGCGGTTCGTGCTGAGGTCGGCGGGCAGGCCTTTGGCGCACCCGATCAGCCCGATTTGTTGAGCGATTTCCAAGCACGTTCGCCGTTTCGGAAGCGACTCAAGATGAGTCTCCAAAGCCTCGCGGACCACCTCCGAGGGACTGACGCCTCTCTTGCGAGCTTCGTCTTCAAGTTCCTGCTTGAGGCGTTCTTCGACTCGAATGTTGATGCGCGCCATAGGTTTCAGCCCTCAGCAGCGACGGACCGCCCCGCTGTCAGACATTTTACAACGGTTGTCAGACAACGGCAAGATTGGCATTGCCCGAAGCCCGCGACTGCGGTTACGATCGGCCGCGCTGCCGGCCCCAGGCGTGCTAGCAGCCGGTTCAATCAAGGGGGGCGCCCAAGGGGCAGTGCGAGGACGAAGCCGATGCTGCGAAAACTGCTTGCCGGGGCGATTCTGTGGGCAGCCCTCCCCGCGGCGCTGGCCGCGGCCGCCAGCCGTGAAGAAGAGTCGATCGATTCCTCGGCGGCGGTGCTCCGCGAGGTCATGACGATTCCTGCGCGGCAAATCCCCGAGTCGTTGTTGGCCGAAGCCTACGGCGTGGCGATCGTGCCCGATGTGATCAAAATTGGCTTCGTCGGCGGCATCCAGCGCGGCAAAGGCGTGGTGCTGGTCCGCGACGAGCACGGCGCCTGGGGGCTGCCGAGGTTCATCACGCTGACCGGCGGCAGCGTCGGCTGGCAAGCCGGCGCCCAGTCCACCGACGTGATCCTGGTATTCCGCACGCAAGAGAGCGTCGAAGGGCTGCTGAACGGCAAGTTCACGCTCGGCGCCGATGCGGCCGTGGCCGCCGGCCCGGTCGGCCGACGCGCCGAAGCCTCGACCGACGCCAAGCTACAGGCCGAGATTCTTTCCTACTCTCGCAGCCGCGGGTTGTTCGCTGGCGTTTCGCTAGGCGGAAGCGTGCTGCACGTCGACACTGAGGTCAACGCCGCTTATTACCGCACGGCCGCCACCGGCGAACCGACGGTCGTTCCTCCGCAGGCAACCGCGCTCGTGAATTTGCTGGCCCAACTCACCTCGGCGGCGGCCGTGGTCAGCCCGCCGGGCGAAGGCGACCTGCCGCCTGCTCCGATCAGCGAGGCGGAAGCCGCGCGACTGGCCTTGGTACACTCGGTCGATCGGCTTTACGCGCGGCTCAATTCGCAGTGGAAGGCCTATTTCGCACTGCCGGCCGATCTCGGCGAGGCTGCGCGCCAGGCCGACGTCGAGCAGCTCAAGGCCTCGCTCGATCGCTTCGACAAGGTGGCCGCCGACCCGCAGTACCAAACGCTCTGGCGGCAGCCGGAGTTCAAGGCCACGCACCAATTCTTGCAGGAATATATCCGGACGCTCGACGTTGAGACGCCGCCGAAACTTGCTTTGCCTCCGCCGCCTGCGACTTCGAACGAGGCCAAAAGCCCGCGGCGGTAGCCCGGATTATTCACTGCCCGGCTATTACTTGACAAAGCGCTCGATACCAACCCGAAGCGCCAGCGAGGTAATTGCGTTGCTCCACCTCGCTTGCGCTTCGGGTTAGTGTGGGCTGATGAATAATCCGGGCTAGTCGAAGAGACGACGCCGCACGTTACCGAGGCCGACGCCATGCAGACCAACTTGCCGCATCACGCCGCAGGCGCACCGCACGCGGAACTCGATCCGCGCGAACTGCACTCGCCGGTTCAGGCATTGGCCGACGCCGCGCTCTTGGTCTTGGTGCTCCTGGCGCTGGCGATCGTGTTGATCGGCATGCTGTTGGGGCCGATCGTGGGGCTCGTGACCCCCGAATTGTAAGCCGCTGGCTCCAGGCCGCTTTTCGCTTGCCCGCCGCGCGAAACCGGCCTCGTCGACGAAACCGCCAAGCTGCTCGCGTTTGCCGATGGCCGCGCACCCAAAAAACCAGGCGAGCCCCTTGACGCCTCAGACTCTTTCAGGGATAGCCACCCGGCGCTACACGCGAATCATGACCCCTCTCTATCGCCTCGGCTCGCGCCGCGTGGTCACCAGCGCTAGCGTCGCCCAGCCGGTGGTGGAAAGCCGCTGGGCGTAACTGCGGGCGCCGCTGGGACGCGTGGTTTCGACCCAACTGCCGTCCGCGAGTTGCTCGGCGATCAGATACTTTCGCCCTGCGTCGAGCAGGCGATCGGTTTCGGCCGTCCGCGGCTGCGCGGCTAGCGCCAGCAGGGCCACGGCCGTGTCGAAGATTTCCGGCGGCGAGTTTCGATAAGGCCCCCAGCCGCCGCCGTCTGCCTGCGTTCGACGCAGGAATTCGAGGCACTGCTCGCGCCGCATCGTTGCCGCCTCGTCCGTCGCATCGGCCAAGGCCAACAGCGCGGCGGCCACGTCGGGCGTGTTGTGCGCCTCGTGGTTGCGCAGCCAGACGTCGGCCTTGGCGATCGCGCCGCGGAACCGCTCGTCGCCCGAGGCCAGCATTGTCCGCCGAGCGGACCAGGTGGCCAACGCCGCTCCGTAGGTAACGGGCGAACCGGCCTGGCCCGAGGCGTCGACGTGCCACGAGCCGTCGGCGTCCTGCTCGCCAGCGATCGATTCAGCGGCTGCAATCAGCGTTTTGCGCTCGGGCACGCCGCCCGCCTCCACCGCCGAAACCAGCGCCGCGCCAAACTGAATGGCCGACAGCCGATCGTCGCGAAATTCCTCGGGAATCTTGGCCTTACGCCAGTCGGCGGGCTTCGAGAGCCAGTCGCTCGTTTCTCGCAGCCGATCCGCCGGCACGTCGTAGCCGCGCTGTACCGCCGCGTACAAGGCCCGCGCTGCGTCGCCGTTATTGTGACATGAAAAACACTTGTTGGCCGCTGGCCAGGCGGCCGTTTCGCGAGCGAGAAAGTCCATCGCCCGTTGCTCGGGTTGTGCGAGTTGCGCCTCGCACTGCGCGGGCGAACCGGCCAGTCCGTTCAGCAAAACAGCGACGGCAATGAATAAGGAACGTCTCATGGCGATATGGGCGAGCCGTTGCCGGCAGGCGGCTTTTCAGGCAAGTAACAGCAGTGCGAACGATTGTGCGGCTTCCGAGGACCTTTGCGACGCACAACCAGTTTATCAGGTAATCGGTTTATGCGATCGGTTTATCGGCGGGGGCGAAACTTCAAACTAGAACGCTCGGGACGATTCTTTCGAGCGGCAATTCGCCGAGCGAGCGCGCTCGGCTCAAGCGACGATATAGTTCTGGCTTAGTTGAGGGTCGAGCCCGATTCGTGCAGGAGCCATCATGGGATTCTTAGCCGGTCGCATCAGCTTTGAGCGTTATCGCATCGAGGGCAAGAAAACGCGGATGTTCGGCGCCGAACATCTGGAGACGCTCGAGCGCTACTCGATCGGGCGCGCCGAAAGCATTTCGCCCGACGAGCCGCAAGTCGGCTTCATCGCCGGCGACCATGTGCTCGACTTGAATTTCCGGCTGGAAAAAAACGTCTTGAACGACGTTTTGCAATGCGGGGTGCGGATCGACACGCACAAGGTTCCCGCGGCGTTGCGCAAAGCCTGGCTGCAAATGGAACTCGAAGCGCTGGGGGCCGACAACGCCAGCGGCCGGCCCACCAAGGCGCAGCGGCAAGAGGCCAAAGAGGCGCTCGAAGCGCGATGCCTCGACGAGGTCAAAGACGGCAAATTTGGCCGCATGCAGCACGTTACGTCGCTGTGGGACGCCAAGCACGCAGTGCTCTACCTGGGCGGTTCCGGCGCCGCCGTCGAACAAGCCGCCGGGCTGTTTAGCACCGCCTTCGAGCTGTCGCTCTCGCGGATCACCTCCGGCCGGCTGGCCGAGCAATGGGCGGCCGCCGCCAAGAAGCAAGCCGCCTTGGAAGACCTGGCGCCCGCGGCGTTTCTCGATCAAGAAGCGGCCGGTGAAATCGCCTGGCTGCGCGGCGCCGCGGCCAATTTCGACTTTCTGGGCAACGAGTTCCTGCTCTGGCTGTGGTGGTCGCTCGAGGAGCAAGCGGGCGTCATCCCGCTGGCCGACGGCACGGAGGCGACGGGCATGTTCAATCGCACGCTCAGTCTCGAATGCCCTCGCGCCGAGTCGGGCAAGGAAACGATCACCGCCGAGTCGCCCGTCTGCCTGCCCGAGGCCCGCCACGGCGCGGCCAGCGGCAAGCTGCCTCGCAGAAGCGGGCTGCTGTTGGTTCGCGAAGGCGTGCAACACGATTTCGTGCTGCAAGCCGAAACGCTGGCGGTCAGCAGCGCCAGAATTCAACTTTCCGAAAGCGGCGACGCAGCCGGCAGCGGCGACGCCGAAGACCGCGTCGAGGGCGTGCGGCATCTGTCCGAAACGATCGACATGCTGTTCGGCGCTTTCTGCAAGCGGCGGCTGACGAGCGCCTGGCCGCGCGATCTCGAGCAGATTCGCCGCTGGCTGCGCAAGAAGTCGAGCGACTCGAAAAAGGCGGCCGCCTGAGCGGTTAGGTCGCCGCCCGCGATTTGGCGACAGCGCGAAACGCAAACATCCACTTAGGATGGCATGCTTTCACGCTTGCGCAGCAAGCGGGTAAGCATGCGATTCAAGATGCACGCCATGCCTACGTCGGCTGGCGCCGACGAAGGCATGGCGCCCAACGTCAGGCGTCGCCCGATCGCCCTTCAGCATCGCCAACGGCGACTTAGCCGATCAATTCCGGAATCGGTCTGCCGTGATCGACGATCGGAGTCGGGCGTCCGTTGAAGTCGCGAATCGCGATCGTGGATGAAGCGATGTCCAAGTGATGATAGATGGTCGCCAGGAAGTCGCCGGGGCCGCAAATGCGCTCGACGGCGTCTTCGCCGCGCTTGTCGGTGGCGCCGATGAAGCGTCCGGTTTGAATTCCCCCGCCCGCCCAGATGTTCGAGAAGGCGCGCGGCCAGTGGTCGCGGCCGGGCTGCATCGTGCCGGCCGGCGCGCTGGCATTGCCGGCGCCGGTGCTGGCCGCGTAACTAATCTTGGGCGTGCGGCCGAACTCGCCGGTGACGACGACCAGCACCCGCTTGTCGAGACCGCGATCGTAGATATCTTCGATCAGCGCCGTGACCGCCTGGTCGTAAACTTCGGCGCGGAACCGCATGGCGTCGAACACGTGATGGTTGACGGCGTGGTCGTCCCAGTTTTGCACGCGGCCGCACAGCGGGCCGCTGAGGCTGGTGGTCAACACCTCCACGCCGGCTTCCACCAGGCGCCGCGCCAAGAGCAACTGCTGCCCCCACGAGTTCCGCCCGTAGCGATCGCGGGTCCGCTCGTCTTCGCGACTGAGATCGAACGCTTCTTTGGTCTTCGGGTTGGTCAGCAGGGTCATCGCTTGCGTCTCGAATTCGTCGAGCGCCGCGAGTTCGCCCGCTCGATCGAAGGCCCGGTCGAGCGTGTCGAGATTGCGGCGCAGGTTCGAGCGCCGGTCGAGCCGGCTGACTTCGCTCGCATTCGACAGGCCGATATTGGGGACGGAAAAACTCGGGTTGTTCGGATCGCCGTGTACGGTGAACGGCGAGTAAGCGTCGCCCAGGTACGCCGGCCCGTTGTACTCCAGCGGCGGATTGATGCCGACGTAGGCGGGCAGCGGGTTTTGCCGGGGGCCTTCCTGCGAGCGCAGATAGTTGGTCACCGACATCCAGTCGGGCAGACGCGGCTTCGGCTTGTCGCGCGTGTCGGGGTCGCCCGAGAGCAACTGCATCGAGCCGGCCGGATGGCCGCCGGCCGACTGCTGCATCGAGCGCAGCACGGTAAACCGATCGGCAAGGCTGGCGTGCCGCGGCAGCAGTTCGGTGAAGTGCAGCCCTGGAACCTTGGTGGCGATCGTATTGAACGGCCCGCGGTATTCGCTGCCGGCGTTCGGCTTGGGGTCATACGAATCGATGTGCGAGCACCCGCCCGGCTGCCAGACCATGATGACGGCGGTCTTTTCGCGGGCGGGCTTGTTTGCTTCGGCGGCGAACAACGGGTTTTCGGATCGCAGCCGCAGGATGCCCGGCAAGCTCAGGCTGGCAAACCCGGCCAGTCCGGCCTGCATGAAAGCGCGCCGTCCGCCCGTCTTGATGCGGCCCGGCCCTGGGCAAACAGCGCTCGATGAAGCATGGCGAGAGTGGCTCATTTTTTCTCCGCGGGCTTGACGCGAATGGCAATCGGTTCGGAAACGACGATGTCGACGATGTCTCGGGATGGGGCGGCCTTGGCGGCTTCGGCCGCGCCTGCTTGCGCATGATCTCGGTATTTGGCGACCGCGCCGCCATAAAAAGCAATCAGATAGTCTCCGGGCGGCGTTTTCAAGGCGCCCAGATCGAGCACGGCTTGCGAGGCGTCGGCTGAGAGCGGCACGTCGAACGGCGGCACGCGCTCGAAGCCGGCGCCGAACGCGCGGACTTGCATCGTGGCGCCCGAGAACTCGCTGCGGCGCGTGAGCACCAACCGGATCATCAGCTTTTCGCCCGCCGTGACTTCCCACACGTCGCTCTTGGCGGGCGCGATCGTGATCGGGGCGTACTCGGCGCCGCTGACCGAGACCGGCACGTCGCCCATCAGCCGCGGGTGCGGAATCTCGCCCCAAGAATCGGGAATCGGCCAGGAGAACGAAGCCAGCCGCACGGGCCGCGTCACGGCGGCGCCGCCGATCTGGGCGGTGGCGGTGAAATTGGCCGAGACTAGAGCGCGCGGCGCGTCTTGATGGGCCGTCACGAGCAGGATGCCTCGCGACTGGCCGGCGGGGATTTTTAGGCCCCGCGCGGTGACGCCTTGCGGCAGGCCGTCCATCGACAGTTCGATATCCCCGTCGAACCCGTCGCGCCGCA
>DATKRK010000143.1:0-11520 GCA_035532215.1 Pirellulales bacterium
GCCCCGCGCGCCGCCAATCTGAAAAAGGGGTGTGCGCGCTGCACGGATCTCAGGCATAAATGCCTGGGCTACATAAAAAAACAGCCGCCGCGCCGTCTTGAAGCCTTGAACGGCGCGAGAAAAATTCTTGTGTAGAACAACGAGGGGCGAAGCCCCGGTTCGCCGGGGACCGCAGGCGCCGTGGCGGACGCCCGCTTGGCAACGACTTGTCGTAGCCGCCCCCAATGACGCGCTAGCTCTTCTTCGCGCGCTTGGCCGGGGTTTTGCCCGCGGCTTTCTTGGTCGACCGCTTGGCGGTCGTGCGCTTGGCCGCTGTCTTCTTCAACGAGCGTTTGGCGGTCGCCTTCGTCGTCTTGGCGGCTTTGGCGGTTTTGGCGGTGGTCTTGGTGGCAGCCATGTTTGTTCGTTCCTTGTTCTTGAGCGCCCAGATATGATGACTTTGCGTCTTTCCGGGCGCCACCCTCGAAAGACGATTCGCTTAGAGCGAGCCTGTGCTCGCTGCATCGCCGCGCCCCGCAGCTTGCTGAAGCTTTTTGGGCCCGCGATACAACCAGCTTTATCGACACGATGCACGATCAACTGCAACGACTTATCGACGATTTGCCAAGTTTTGCTCAACTCGACGCACGCTGGCGCGCCGAATTGCGGCGCCGCGCCGAGCAAGTCCAAGTGCTCGATTGGGACGAAGGCGCCGCCATGCTCGCCGCTCTGGCTGAGCTTGCCGCAGCCGACCGAGAGGCCGATGCACTGCGCAACGATCATGGCTTGTGGTCGATTTTGCTGCGCAGCTTGGGGCGATTGTTCGCCGAATCGGCGGGTTCGGCCGCAATTCCTCCGGCGGCCGTCGAGCGGGCGATCGAACTGTATCGCCAGTTGGGAGCGGCCAGCCAGGCCCGGCACGAGTTGCTTGGGGCGTTGGCCAATAGCGGCCGGCCCGAGGCGCTGGCCGCCTTCGCCGAGCTCGTCGTCGCCGATCCGCCGGCCCGAGCGCAGGACGCCGTGTTGGCGTTCGTGCCGTTTTTCCAAAGACAGAAGCAACTGGCGCCGCGATTGTTCCCTCGTTTGCTGGACGCGCTCGAACACCCTTCGACCGCCGCCGTCGTGCTCGATCTGGCGAATTTCCTGACACGCCAGCGGCTGGCCGCGCCGCATCCGGCCAGTGCTCGAGTCGAACGGCTGGCGGCGCTGTTGGGCGGGTTGACTTCGCGGCTCGCTCGGTTGGAAGAACACCCCGAAGAATTCGCACCTTCTCCGGCGGCGCTGCACGCCCTGGTCGCTGAAAGCGTCGACCTGGTCGTCGGATTATGCCACGCCTTGGCGATGATCGGAGATGTGAATGCGACCGGCAAACTGCGGCAAACGCTGGAATTGTCGCATCGGCGGTTGCGAACCGAGGCCGCTTTCGCCCTGGCCGGCCTGAAAGACGAACGCGGCGTCGAAGTGCTGGCCGAGATGGCCGCCGAACCGGTCGCCCGAGCGCGAGCCTTAGCCTATCTGGAAGAGTTGGGCTTGATCTCTCGCGCCCGCGAAGCCGACCGTTCGCCCGCTGCCCGGGCCGAAGTGGACTTGGCGGCCTGGCTGGCGTCGCCCGTCGGCTTTGGCATGCCGCCGCAGAAACTGGAGCTGTTCGACACTTGCCGGCAGTTCTGGCCGGGCTACGACGACGAGGTCGATTGTTACTTGTTCCGTTACGAGTATCGGATGGGGGGCCAAAAGCTGTCGGGCATCGCAATGGCGGGGCCGATCACGCACGCCCTGCGAGCCGATCTCGAAGACCTGCCGCCTGCCGATAGTTACGCCTTGTACGCCGGCTGGTGCGCCGAACACGAGTCGATCGGGCAACTGACGCCCGAGCAGCTTTCGCTCGAACAGCACGCCGAATGGTTGCGCTTGCAAGACGAACTGATCGAGCAAGGCTGCGAAGACGTGCGGCTGGTCAAGCTAGGACGCTTTTTCGGCGAGGAGCACTTCGTGGCGACGGCCCGTCGCAGAGAGCAAGCGGGCGTTTTGATAGCCGACCAGGGGCAAATCGACTGGCATCCGCTCGGATTCGGTTCTCGCCCGCTCGGCCCCGATGAGTTTTATGACTTGCACCTGGGCCGCAAGCTATTGCGGGCCTTCAACCCGGGTAGTTGAGCGCGTGAGCGATGAGATGCGTTCTTCAAAGGGGATGTGGGGGATACGGAGGAGATGAGGGAGATAAAGTGGAACAAGCCTCACGCGGAGCCGCGGAGAGGGAGAGTAGAAAATCGTTTACGAGGCTCGGCGATTTCGAGTAAGCTTCGAACCGGCTCGCTCACTTCGAATCGTTCGGGACGTGCCTAGAGTTTCGATTCCGGTCTTCTGATCTCGGCCTGATCCCCTCATCTCCTCCTCATCTCCCTATCCCCTTCCGAAAATCGTCGCGGCAGGCAGCTCGTCAGCTTTTCAACCTCCTGGCCCAAGCCTGCAACATCTGAAATTGCAGGCCGAAATCTTGCTCTTCGACGCCCAGCGGGCTTTTGAAGAAGCTGGCCAGAAAGTTGAGCTGCCCGACGTCGCCGTTTCGCCAGGCGCGTTCGGTGAAGCGCACCAGGTCGAGCACCAAGGGCGCCGCCAGCAGCGAGTCGCAACCTTGCCAGATGAATTGGAACGTCATCGGCGTGCCGAGAAAGCCATTGAAATGGACGTGGTCCCAGGCCGTTTTCCAATCGCCCATGCTGTCGATGCGTTCGATGGACACGAGCGTCTGCGGCTGGTAGCCGAGAATCTGGCCGAGCAGCCGGTCCTTGCTGGTCACTTTGGCCTGCTTATTGGCCGGGTCGTCGAGCACCTTGGCGTCCATGTTGCCGAAGATGTTGTGGCCCACCCAGCTCATGACTTGCAAGTTTCGCTTGGCGAACATCGGCGCCAAGATGCTCTTGAGCAGCGTTTCGCCGGTCTTGCCGTCGTAGCCCATGTGCCGCGTGCCGCGCTCGCGGGCCAGTTCGTCGATGGCCGGCGCCGAGGCGCCGAGCGACGGGGTGAAATTGAGGAATGAATAGCCCAAGTCCAAGGCCGCGATGGCGTACAGCGAGCTGGCCGGCAACGGGCAGCCGCGCTTGTCAATCAGCTTGTTTAAATCCTTCCAGCTCGCAGGCAGCGTCGCGGGATCGACCGCCGGCTCGGTCGACGAGACGTTGACCACGATCACGTGCGCCAACTGTTCGTCTTTGGCGAAGGCGCTTATGTCGGCCTGCAGGCGTTCGATCGCCTGACGCAGGCTTTCGCGGCGATTGCGAACCTCGGGGCCGGCCAGCTTTTCGATCGTGGAGCCGACGTTGAGCAGCGTGCCCGGTCGGATCCGCTCTTCGATCTTCTCCAGATCGCCCTTGCACTTGGCCAACACGCCGCCGTCGATGACGCGGCTCTCGGCGTGCAGCCGCCAGGCTTCGTCGTAGGAACCGACCTCGCGGATTTCGTGGCCGCCAACGACGAAGTCCTTCCACGGGGTCAACCCCGCCGCTTCGAATTCGGGCAACTCGCTCACCAGTCCGGCATTGGCGATCAAGCCTTTTTTCAAGGAGATCAGGCCGACCGTGGCAGTCGTGGCCACGCCCCCCTTGGCTCCCACGAGCCAGATCCCATTGCGAGCACGCGCCATAGCAAAATCACTGTGTTTGGAGTTGCGGCAGGTTGTCGTGTACGGCGGGAACCACTCGCCCCAATCGAGGCGAACGGCCTGACGAGATCGCGAGCGAAGAGCGGCAAAACCGACTCGTTTCGCACGCACGGCGCCCTAGCAAGCGGGCCACTTGGAAGCGAACCTCGAAGGTACTATGATTGTCCGGCCGATAGCCTGCGTCAAGGAGAGCGAGCGATGCCCCCGTCGATTTCACGAATTGTTCAAGCCCTGGAGCCTTCTGCAACCTTGGCCATGGCCGCCAAGGCCAAGGAACTGAAAGCGGCCGGGCGGAAGGTCTACGATTTCAGCGTGGGCGAACCCGATTTCAACACGCCGCGGCACATTTGCGAGGCCGCCACGGCCGCCATGCAGGCCGGGCACACGCACTACACGGCCGTCGGCGGCATTCCCGAGCTGCGAGCGGCGATCGCCAAGCAATACAAGGCGCGGCACGCCCTGGAATACTCTCCGCAGCAGGTCGTCGTCTCCAACGGCGCCAAGCATTCGCTGCACAACGTCTTCACGGCGCTCTGCGATCCGGGCGACGAGGTGATCATCCCGGCGCCGTATTGGGTCAGCTACGCCGAACTGGTCAAGCTGACCGGCGCCAAGCCCGTAATCGTGCCAACTGACGAGGCCGACGATTTCAAGCTCACGCCGGCCAAGCTTCGAGCGGCGCTTACCGCCCGCTCGAAAATCCTGCTCGTTTGTTCGCCCTCGAACCCGACGGGCAGCATGTATTCGCCCGCGGAACTCGGCGCCCTGGCCGACCTGGCGATCGAGCGCGATTTGACGATCGCGGCCGACGAAATCTACGAGTGCCTGATCTATGGCGGGCATCGTTTCGCGAGCTTCGCGACCGTGCGGCCGGGATTGGCCGAGCGGACGATTACGATCAACGGCGTGAGCAAGGCTTACGCCATGACGGGCTGGCGGATCGGTTGGACCTTGTCGCCGCCGGCGCTGGCCAAGGCGATGGAGAATCTGCAAAGCCAAGAGACCTCGTGTCCTTCGAGCGTCAGCCAGTATGCCGCTTTGGCCGCGATCGAAGGGCCGCAGGAGTGCGTGGGCGAGATGCTGGCCGAGTTCGCCAAGCGACGCGAGTTCGTCCGCGGCCGCATCGCCTCGCTGCCCAAGCTAAGCTGCTGCGACATGGGCGGCGCCTTCTATGCCTTCATCAACATCCAAGCCCACATGGGCCGCAAATATCGCGGCGTGCAGGTCGACAACTCCACTCAGTGGTGCCTGGAACTGCTCGGCCAACAAAACGTGGCGATGGTGATGGGCTCGGCCTTCGGGGCCGAAGGCTACGCCCGGCTCTCGTTCGCCACCAGCATGGAAAACCTGCAGGCTGGCTTCGACGCGATCGAGGCGTTTTTGAAGAGCCCGCAGTAGGCCTTTTTCCAGATTTCCGTTGAAAGACCACTGCTGGTGGCACACAATGAGTCTTCCAATGGGGTGCATTGCGATGCTGCGATTCGCGGAGATCAGTCATCCGGCGGTCGGAGTTGCCGCCAGCCTGCAGGTTTCGGGGAGACGGTTTAGCAAGGGCAGGGATAAAAAGAGGGCTGTTGAATGCGACACGCCGTTTGTGAGTCGTGCGGCCAGGAATACCCGTCGAAAGAGACGTTCGCTGCGTTTGGGCGAACGCTCTGCAAGCCGTGTGCTGAAGCCGCAGTCAACGGGAGTCAACAAGGCTTCAACGCAGGCGATATCGTCCGAAATACGGACCCGACCGTTTGCGAATGGTGCGGCGCCGACTTCGGCGACAGCGAACTGAATCGCCTGGGAAATGCACCGACGTGCGAGCCGTGCGAGCACTTCCTTCGCCACCGCCCTTTTCCACGGTGGATCAAGGTTTCGTTTGCGGTGCTGGTTGCCCTGGCCGCATTATCGCTGTTGAAAAACTATCGATTCCTGGAAGCTCGGATGAAATCGAAGGAAGGCCAGGCGGCTTTCTACGACGGCGATTTCGCCATCGCTGCCAAGCGTTTGCGGGAAGCCGCAGCCCGCGCGCCTGAGTCGCCAAATTATGGCTTTCAGGCCGAGTTTTATAAGGCGGTTTCTCTAATGGCCGCGGACAAGCCGCAAGACGCCTTGCCCTTGCTCGTGAATTTTCAGTCGGAGGCGCCAAACGAACCAACCCTCCAGCGCTTAATCTTCTCTGCGCAGCTTGATGCCGAGTTCCAAGAATACGGCTCCGAATCGATGCTGAAAATGGCTGAACTTCACTTTGACGAGTCCCCCGCAGACGCGAGCGCCGAGACGGCGCTGGCATGGGCGAATGCCTGCCGATATGCGGAAACGGGACAGGATCAATACCATGCGGCGGCCGCAAAGATCCTGCAAAACGGCCGCGACGAGGCCCGTTCGCAACACGACTTGCTCGCTTATGGCCCCCGAACCGTCTATTGCTTGAAAACGCGCGAGCGGCTTTCCCAATCGCAGTTTTGGCGGCGATTCTCTCCCAAGTCGGAACGAAAAGACTGACGAAAATGTTCTTCATCCCTGGCTATGTTGTCGCCACGCTGACGTTTCCTGGCGTCATTGTCCACGAAGCAGCCCACATGCTGTTCTGCAAGCTGCGTGGCGTTGCCGTATTTGACGTCTGTTTTTTTCGCAGCGGAAACCCTAGCGGGTACGTGGTTCACGAACCACCAAAAGATTTCTTGAGCGCGTTTTTAATCTCGATCGGTCCCTTGTTCGTTAACTCGTTGCTCTGCGTGTTCTTTTGCTTTCCGTCGTCGTTTACGGAAAAGCTTGGCGGCCGTTCTGATTTCTTGTCGGGCTTCTTGTTCTGGGTCGGCGTGTCGATCGGGATGCACGCATTTCCTTCCGACCTAGACGTGGGGAATCTTTGGGATCAAGCGAAAGTTGCCGCAAGCAGGTTCAATCCCCTGGCGATTATCAGTTTTCCGTTGATTGTTGCGATCTGCATCGCCAACCTTCTGTCCGTAGTCTGGTTCGATTACTTCTACGGCGCATTCATTGGCGTCTATTTGCCGCAGCAGCTTTTAGAGAGGCTAATCTGATTCCGCGCCGGCGCAGCCTTCAGCTTAGCCGCCCCGTGAAGCGGCAGCCGATGCGGTAAAGCGGGATCGGGCCGTCGGAGACCCGAACGCGATTGGCGATCCGCGCCGTCATATAGGTCAAGTTCGGCGCCACGCCGAGCGCGACCACGAGCATTTCGAAATCGGGCGGGCAGGTCGCCAGGAACGAGAAGCCTTGCTCGGAGATGTCGCGGCACACGACTTCTTTGAACGACGCGCGGCTGGGAATGCAGTCGCCATGGTAGGGCGCCACGAATTGCTTGTGCGGAAAGCGGAGGCGAACGACGGCGCGGCGGTCGGTTCCGCGGATCGCCGCCTCGGGTTGCTGAATTGGCCCCGAAGGCGCTCCCGTCTTCGAAAGACCATCGCCTTGGCTCGCACGAACGGCGGCAGCGTTCGGAATCGACGGCGCAGCGGGCGGTTGTTCTCGCAGCATCGAGCGTGCGTCCTCAAGCTCTGAACACATTTCAATCGCCAAAGTGGGCGCTTGCGTACAAAACCCCCTCGATTGGCTGGCAAAGTTTCTATCTATTCAATAGGACGCAAAACGCCGCCGAGCAAAGAGCGCGGCGGAGACCGACTGCCATTCCGCAACCCTACATTCCATCTGCAAAGGGCAAACCGCGCTTTCCGACTTTGCCGTGCGACGGGAATTGGAGATTTACAGATGGGAAAGCCGGGGGCTATTTGCCGATTAGGAACGTCAGGCATTCGGCAGTTTTATTGGCATCCGATTTTTGGTAGCTTCAGTCGCGAGCAGGCCGCACAAACAACCCCGTTGACGGGGGGCGGCGGGGTGCGATTGCAGAATGCGTCTCTAGCTTCGCCGACCGACTTTGACCGCAACATGAATATTCTTCTGGCTACCAGCGAAGCGGTCCCCTTTGCGAAGACCGGGGGGTTGGCAGACGTTTCCGCCGCACTTCCCGTTGCGCTGGCCCGGCTCGGTCATCGCCCTGCGGTGATCTTGCCCGCCTATCGCCGCGCCAAAGAGTGCGGCCAGCCGATCGAATCGACCGGGCTCGACATCTCGGTGCAGATCGGCAGCAAGACGGTCGAGGGTCTGTTGCTCAAAAGCCGTTTGCCCGACAGCGACGTGCCCGTCTATCTCGTCGAGCAGGACGACTACTACAATCGCGACGACATGTACGGAATCGAGGGGGCCGACTTCGTCGATAACTGCGAGCGGTTCGTGTTCTTCTGCCGGGCCGTGCTCGAAGCGATCCGCCTGTTGGAACTCAAGGTCGACGTGCTGCACGCCAACGATTGGCAAACCGGCTTGCTGCCGGCTTATCTCAAAACCGAATATCGACAGGCCCCCGGTTACGAGCGGATCGCCTCGCTGTTCACCATTCACAACCTGGCATACCAGGGCACGTTCTGGCACTGGGACATGCTGCTCACCGGGCTGGATTGGAAATACTTCAACTGGTACCAGATGGAGTTCTACGGCAAGCTCAATCTGATGAAGACCGGCTTGGTGTTCGCCGACGCGCTGAACACGGTCAGCCCGCGATATGCCGAAGAAATCCAGAATTCGCCGCTGGGCTGCGGGCTCGAAGGCGTGTTGCAGCAGCGGCGCGACGTGCTTTCGGGAATCATCAACGGCGTCGATTACTCGGCCTGGAACCCGGCAACCGATTCCCATCTGCCGATGAACTACGACCCCTGCACGGCCGCCGAGGGCAAAGCGGCCTGCAAGGCGGCTTTGCAAGCCGAACTCGGCCTGCCCGTGTTGCCGAAGACGCCGCTGATCGCGCTGATCGGCCGGCTGGTCGATCAAAAGGGACTCGACCTGATTTCCGGCGCGATGCAGGATCTGCTGCGCACGATCGACGCCCAGTGGGTGATCTTGGGCACGGGGGAACCGAAGTATCACCAACTCTTGTCGACCTTGGCGGAGCGCAATCCCAATCGGCTCGTCGCCAGGCTGTCGTTTTCCGAGGCGCTGGCGCATCGGATCGAAGCCGGCGCCGATATGTTCCTGATGCCGAGCCGCTACGAACCGTGCGGGCTGAACCAGCTTTATAGCCTGAAGTATGGAACCGTCCCCGTGGTGCGAGCGACAGGCGGGCTCGTCGATACGATCGTCGACGCCACTCGCGAGACGCTGGCCGACGGCACGGCGACCGGATTCAGCTTCCGCGAATATGAAGTGCTGGCCCTGACCGAAACGCTGCGCCGGGCGATCGACGCCTACGGCCAGTCGGGAATCTGGTCGCAATTAATCGCCGCTGGCATGCGGCAGGACTGGTCTTGGGCGCGCAGCGCGCAACAATATGTCGAGCTTTATCAAAAGATTATGGCTCGCTTTAGTATTAGGTAGCGACGAGCGTCAGGGAGGGGCGGGCGCCCTCGCCCGTCGCGGGCGAGATAAGCTACGGAGGGGACGGGCGCCCCCGCCCGTCGCGGACGCCGGCAGGTAAACGACGACGCCGGGCGAGGGCGCCCGGCCCTCCATGATGAGGCGCCCGTAACCGCCACGGGCGAGGGCGCCCGTGCCTCCAGGGCAAGAGCGGCCGAATCTACACGCTTCACGTCCACAGGAGGGACTTGCCATGCACGACATTTCGTTGGCGTTTTTCTGGCACCAGCACCAGCCCTACTATCCCGATGACGTCGCCGGCGAGAACCCCATGCCTTGGGTCCGTCTGCACGGCACGAAGGACTACTGGGGCATGGCCATGCTGCTCAAGGAAGTTCCGGAATTCCACGCCACGATCAATCTCGTGCCCAGTCTGTTGTGGCAATTGACGGCGTATACCGAGCGGGGCCACGAAGACGCGCACCTGCGCGTTTCCAGGCTGCCGGCCGACGGGTTGTCGGAGCAGGACATGACCTACCTGCTCGACAATTTCTTCATGGTCCACCCGGACCACATGATCCGGCCTTACGCGAGATTCAACGAGCTGTATCAGAAACGGGGCCTCTCGATCGACCCGGCATCGCGAGCCGCGAAGCGCTTCACGAAGAAAGACATTATCGACCTGCAATGCTGGTCGAATTTGACCTGGATTCACCCGCTGGCTTTCGAGCAAGACAAAGATCTGGCCGAGTTTCGTCGCAAGGGGCGCCATTGGACCGAGCAGGAAAAGCAATGGCTGCTCGAGAAGCAAATGCGGCTGCTCGGCGAGGTCGTGCCGCTGCACCGCGAATTGGCCGATCGCGGTCAGATTGAGTTGACCACGACGCCGTTCTACCATCCGATCCTGCCGCTGCTCTGGGACAAGCGGCTGGCGCGTCAGGCCATGCCCGACGTCCAATTGCCCAAGCATCTCGATTCCTACGCCGAAGACGCCGTCGAGCAAGTTCGCTTGGCCGTGAACTACCACGAAAAACTGTTCGGCCGCAAGCCGCGCGGGATGTGGCCCTCGGAAGGCTCCGTCTGCCAGGAAATCGTCGCCGCCATCGCCTCGGCGGGAATTCGCTGGATCGCCACCGACGAAGAAATCCTGTCGTGCGCCACCGAGGGCTGGGTTTCGCGCGACGGCCAAGGCTTTTTGCGCAACCCCGAGATGCTCTACCGGCCTTGGCGCGTAGAAGATAAAGGCCATTCGCTCGAGATCGTCTTTCGCGATCACGCGATGAGCGATCAGATCGGCTTCCATTATCAGCGCTTTCAAGCCAACCACGCGGTCGACGATTTTCTCGGCAAGCTGGAAGCGATCGGCCGCGCCACGGGCGGCAATGCGGGCCACCGGCCGTCGCTGGTGAGCATCATTCTCGACGGCGAAAACTGCTGGGAGTATTATCCCAACGCCGGCGTCGACTTTTTGCGAGCCCTCTATCGCCGCGTCGCCTCGCACCCGAAGATTTCCCCGGTCCGCATCGGCGACTATCTCGAACGGCATCCGGCGACCGACAAGCTGGGCCGATTGTTCGCCGGCAGTTGGATCCAGCACAACTTCGGCATCTGGATCGGGCATCCCGAGTGCAATCGCGCCTGGGATTTGTTGTTCCAGACCCGCGAGCACCTCGTTGCCGCCACGAAGGCCCGCGAACAGCCGCCCGAGCAGCTCAAGCTGGCTTGGACCGAATTGCAGATCGCCGAAGGGAGCGACTGGTTCTGGTGGTTCGGCGACTCGCACTCCAGCGCGCAAGACTCGCTGTTCGATCGGCTGTTCCGCAAGCACCTGCAAAACGTCTACGCGCTGTTGGGCGATCCGCCGCCGGTCGAACTGTCGCGGCCGATCAGCCAGGGGCATCGCCACGCGCACATGCACTCCTCGCCGACGAGCCTGCTCAACGTCAAGGTCGACGGCCGGCGGACGTATTTCGAATGGATCAACGCCGGGCATTACGTGCCCAGCGGATCGCGCGGCACGATGTCGATGGTGCAGGAAAGCCGCCTGGCCGCAGTACACTTTGGCTTCGACGCCGAACGGCTGCTCGTGCGGCTCGACGCGCGCGGCGGGACGGTGCGCGAGCGCTTGGCCGATATCGACACGGTGCGGATCGTCTTCTTCCAGCCGCAAGGCTTCGAGCTGTTGATCTCGCACCCTAACTGGCAAGAGCCGATCGCGCAGTTGTATCACAACGACGTGCCCGTGAGCGAATCGGGCGTGCTGGCGGCGGGCGACGTCATTCTAGAGGCGGCGATTCCGCTAAACAGCCTGGCGGCGACGACCGACGATCCGGTGCAGTTTTGCATAGAGTTGATCAAGCAAGAGCAGTCGATCGATCGCGCGCCGACCGAAGGCGCCATCGAAACCACGGTTCCTTCGCCCGAGTTCGAATTGATGATGTGGCAGGCCTGATGTATGCCGTCGCCGGCGAGACCACAGGCGCTATTGTGGGGCGGCCTTCCAGGCCGTCAACTGCCGACGG
>DATKRK010000144.1:0-2177 GCA_035532215.1 Pirellulales bacterium
CCACGCGAATCGCTTCCAGCCCTTCGATGATCGCCGCCACCACCGGCCCGCCGGTGATAAAGCTCTCCAAGGCCGGGTAGAACGGCTTGGCGACGTGTTCGGCATAGTGCGTTTTCGACAGTTCGGGCGTGATCCGCATCATCTTCATCGCGATCACGTTCAGCCCCTTGTCTTCGAAGCGGCTCAGAATCCGCCCCATCAGCCGCCGCTGGACGCAGTCGGGTTTTAATAGGATCAGCGTGCGTTCCATCGAGGAACCTCCTCTTGCTCAGTATCGCTTGGCATCTGCTTTTTCGGAAACGTGCGATTCTAGGCGATCGGTCGAAAAGGCTCAAGGCGGGAAGGAGCGGGCAACGCGTTAAGCGAATTGAGACACGAAATCAAGTCCTGACCGATCGGCTTAATTCTCGTCTGCTGCGTCAAGCGACGCTGATTGACACGACCCTCGACTCGGACGGCTAATGGGTCCAATCCGATTGGTACAATAGCTATCTATGCTTCGAGCCAATATGCTATGAGGCCCGCCATGGAATCCGCTGAATCGATGGTCGGCTCGCGGAAGCCTTGCCTCCCGCTAACGGCGTTATTGATCTGCTACGCGCTCGTCGATTGTTTGGCGCCGGCGGCAGTATCGCCGATCGTGGCGGCGCTCCACCCGAGTGATTATCTGCCGCCTTCGGTCGCTTTTTTCGGCGGGTGTCTCCTTTCTCAATTCGGGGCCATAGCGACATGGGGAGTGCTAGGCCCGGGCCGAGCGATCGTGCGTTGGACAAAAAGCTTGCTCGCAACGGCGCTATTATCGAGCGCGCTTTTCGCGGCTTGCACCCTCTTTTCCCAAAGCGAGCCCGATTGGCAAAACTTTTTGAATTTTCAGCAGTGTCTTTCAGTCGCGTTCCTCGGCCTGCAGACTCCCGTCTGGACGTTAAGTCTAGGTTGGGGCTACCGCCTATGTGCACCAGGGTCTACAACGACTACGCCGCAACGATTTACGCTGCGCGGCTTGTTTTTCGCCATCGGCGTCGTCGCGGCGACGCTGGCCGTGCAGCGAGTCGGCGCGGCGGGCGAACCATCGTCATTGGGAGTGGCGATTTCCATCGGCATTATCGGGTGGACTGGTTCGGCCTGGGGCCTGTTGGCGGTTCTGCCTTGTCTCTTGACAGCGTTCCTGCCGGCAGCGCCGAAACGAGGCGTTAAGTTCCTTGCGGCTTACGTCTCGGCGATATCCATTGCCCCGGTGTTGGCGGTCCTGGTTTCAAACGAGCCTGATCGATTTGGCTTTCTGCTTATGTATGCAGCATTCTGCGCATCGGTCGCATTCATGCTGTTTGGCAGTTTCCTTCTGCTGCGACGTCACGGCTATTCTCTGCGGCGCATCAAGTGAGAACCGGCGCGAGACCTCGACCTCAAGGAGTAGTCCGCCGGTTCGCTTGACGCCGCATCCAGGCTGTCTTGAGCGATGAAGTCGACGATTTCCCAGAGGTCGCGTTGCGCCTGCTCCGTGAAAATCGCTCTTGGCATCAGTTGCCGCCCGACCGATGGCGCGAAGCGATCTCACGCGCGCGCTGGCGAAGCGCTTCCCAATCGGCCTCGGTCAATTCACGACAGCGACCGGCTTCGGCCGAGGCAATTCCCTGCTCGACAAGCTCCATGTGCTCCGCCGGAACCGAGGGAATCTGCTCGAATTGGGCTTTTAACGCGCCGACTGCCGCTTCGAGGGCCGCCTCTTTCGACGGAAACAGCCCGCCGGCCACGACGCTGGCAAGGTACTGTTCTGTTTCGGGAGAAAGTTCTCTGACCATATGTTGAGGCTAGCACGAACCGCAAAAGCGGGCAAGAATTTGCGCCGCCTTAACCGCGCGAGGCGAGCTGGATTTGCGACTTGCCGCCATCACTCCCCCGGCGCCGGCCACTTCAAATGCTCGTGCAGAAACGCGAACGTGCCGACGCCGTGGATCGTGTGCGGGCCGTCGAAGAATTCGATCGCGGTCCGCTCGGGAATCTTCAGGTCGGCGTAGAGCAAGCGGACCTTGGCGTACTCGTAGGCCACCCACTCGTCCGGGCCGACGCCGTCGCGGTGGCCGCGCTCGACCATGAACGGCCGCGGCGCGATCAGCCCGGCCATCTCGGAGTAGTTGAACGTGTTGCCCAGGTCGAACTCGAAGATCTCGTATTCGCCG
>DATKRK010000145.1:0-12222 GCA_035532215.1 Pirellulales bacterium
TCATCGAGCGGATGCTGACCGTCAGCGAGACGTGCCGCCTGCAAGGCCGCTCGATCTTCAGCTACCTGACAGCCGCTGTCGAAGCCCACTTCCGCGGTCAACCCGTCGCCTCGCTCCTCCCCGGCGCGTGAACGGTTACCCGAGTGGTTGTTATAGCGAAGTTAGTTAATCCTGGGCGCCTGGGAGGCGGGCAGCCGAGAGATTCGACGATGAGCGAGCGGATATGCACCGGCAACGCTTGGCGCCAGCTTTAGATATCGTCCTGCTTTTTGGAGGACGAGGCAATTCGCCAAGCCGGGACAATTACGGGTTCCTTCTCTTTTCTGGTCGCGGCGGCCGATGCAAGGGGGCAAGTGAAGCTGCATCGAGAACGATAGCGCGCGAACGAAGGCCGCAAGCTCATAACTGCCTGGAACAGAGAAGAGGAACCCGTAATCGAATGCGGCCGCAAGGACAGTCAGAGCCTGACGCTCCTTTCTCGCGTCCAAACGTGCGAAGTGCGGCGAAAAAAGCGGAGCAATCTCTAAAGCTGGCGGCAGACGGCAAAGAAGCTTGGCGACTGAGTTTCCGCCGCTCGCCGCCTCCACCAATTGCGGCTGTAAGCACCGAGGATTAAATAGATTCCCTATACGGCAGTGGGGTGCCTGGCGGCAGAGCGAAGCGATGCCCCAGCGACCTGGGGCTTCGCCTAGGCTCAGCCCCAGGCGCCCACGTCTTTGCATTGGGAGGTTATTTAATCCTCGATGCTAAGCTTAGAATATTAAAGGAGACCCCCGCAGGCATCCATTAAGGAACCATTGCCATGAACCGCCAGCGCGATCAGCGAACGCAGTCCGCTCAGCCAGACCCGCCTGCCGCCCCGCTGCACGAACCGCTGCTCGACGCCATGCACCGCCTGGAGGCGGCGCTGGCCGCGCCGGCGCCCGGCCGAGAAGAAGCGTGGCGCGGGCGCGTCGCCGTCGAGTTGCGCAGCTTTCACGAGACGCTCGCCGCTCATGTTTCTTCGACCGAGTCGCGCAAAGGCATGTTCGGCGAGATCGAATCGCTCGAACCGGCCTTGCACCATCGCATCGACAGGTTGCGCCACGAACACGCCGATCTGGTCCGCCAATCGCTCTCGCTCGAAACGCACCTGGCGCCCGCAACGCCGGGCCATCCGTTCAATTTTCACGACGTCCGCCAGCGCGCCGGCTGGCTGCTGACCGCCTTGCGGCACCACCAGGCGCTGGAAGCCGACTTGGTCTTCGAGCTGTACGATTCCGACGTCGGCGTCGGCGATTAACGTCGCGGGCTGACAACGTAGCTCGGCGCATTTCCTTCGGTTAGATTGGTGCGGAGCCAATCCTGCCCCTGCCATCCCCTGGGAAATCGAACCCATGCTCGCCCGCCTGCTCCTTGTCGCCGCTTGTTTTCTCTGCCTATCTTTGTCTCAAACCAGCGCGGCCGAGGAACCGCTCGATCTAGGCGGCGTCACCGAGCGGCACGTGATGATCCCGATGCGCGACGGGGCGAAGCTCTCGGCCTATCTCTACTTCCCGCCGGGCGATGGCCCCTGGCCGGTGCTGTACGAGCAGCGCTATGCTGACCTGTCCCATCCGAATACCCGCAAGTCGTTCGCCAAGCTGGCCTCCGGCGGATACGTGGTGGCGGCCGAGAACTTCCGCGGCACGCACCTTTCGGAAGGCCAGTGGGTCGGCTATCGCGCGCTGGCCTGGGGCAAGCTGCAAGACGGCTACGACACGGTCGAATGGCTGGCTGCGCAGCCGTGGAGCACCGGTAAGATCGGCACGTTCGGCAGCTCGCAGGCCGGCTTCGCCCAGAACTTTCTGGCCGTTGCCGCGCCGCCTCATTTGACGTGTCAATACATGATCGACACCGGGCTGAGCCTGTTTCACGAGGGCTACCGCATCGGCGGCGCCACGAAGCCGCAGCGGTTCAAGGGGATGGCAGGCGTCTGTCGCAATCCGGACGACAACCGCCGCTTGATGGACGAGTGGTTCTCGCATCCCGACTACGACGACTACTGGGCCGACGAAGATTGCACGCGCCACTTCGAAAAGATGAACGTCCCCTGCTTCACCATCGGCAGTTGGTACGACTACATGTGCGTCGGCTCGGTACAAAGCTACATCGGCCGCCAGCACCAGGGCGGCCCAAACTCGCAAGGCAAGCAGCAGCTCTTGCTCGGACCCTGGCTGCACGGCCGCTTCAAGGACGCGAACCGCACGGGCGAACTGACCTATCCAGAAAACGCCCGCTTTCCGATGGAACGGCACATGCTCCGCTGGTTCGATCATTACCTCAAGGGCGTCGACAACGCCGTCGAGCGCGAGCCGACCGTGCGCTGTTACACGATGGGCGCGGTCGGCGAAACCGGCTCGCCCGGCAACGAGTGGCGCACGGCCGACGACTGGCCGATCGCCGCCGAGCCAACCTCTTATTACTTGCACGCCGGCGGCAAGCTTTCGCTCGCCAAGCCCGACGCGGAAGAAAACAGCCCGCAGGCGGCGACGGCCTTCCGCTCCGATCCCGTTCATCCGAACAGCATTCCCAGCGTGGCCTTCCCAGGCGCCGCCGACGCCCGCCAGTTCGAAGAGCAGGCCGAGGTGCGCACCTTCACCAGCGAAGTGCTCGCCGCGCCGGTCGAATGGACCGGGCTGGTCAAGGCCGAGTTGTTCGTGACCTCTTCGGCGCCCGACAGCGACTTTATCGTGCGCGTCAGCGACGTTTATCCCGACGGGCGGTCGATCTTAATCATGGACATGATCCGCCGGGCCCGCTACCGCGAGGGCTTCGAGCGCGAAGTCTTCATGCAGCCCGGCCAACCGTATCGCGTGGCGTTCGACGTCGGCTGGTTGAGCCAGGTCTTCGCCGCGGGCCATCGGATTCGCATCACGGTGGCCAGCACCGGCGCCCCGTTCTACGAACCGCAGCCCAACACCGGCGAGCCCGCGACCATCGAACCGCCCGAGCGGCGCCTCGTCGCCGAAAACCGCGTGCTGCACGATCGGCGGCGCGCTTCGCGCGTCATCGGGCCGCTGGCGGAGCCGACGAGCAATTGAGCGGCAGAAAAGCGGGAACATTCCGAGATAATCAATTCACAAGCCGCGCAGCGTCGCTTTAACTGCGCAATTCCGCGATGCCCAGCGCGCATAGAGCCTCTCCCTACTACAAGGTTTGGCTCTACGACCCTCGATCCCTTACCTGGATTGACAGTCGCCGATCCAGAGTCAGGGCGCCGATTGCGGGACGCCTCGAAGTGCAGTTCGTCGAAGCGGACCTGCGCCGCTTTCTTATTTCGTTTGCCCTCGACCAGCTTCACGCGCTGGCCGTTGAGCCAGTCCATTTAGCAATTCTTCTGACGATTGAACCAGGGTTTGGTAGAGCGCGCCATGATAGTCCTCATCTGGTAGATACGCGGAGAACTTCGCCGCCTCTCGCGCTGCGAGAGGGATTCTGTCACTAATTCTGTCGCCCGGGCGGCGAGCAGCGTTTGCGACAGTCGCAGCAAACCGTTATGTGGAATGTGCTTAAATCAGTGGGCGGCACAGGACTCGAACCTGTGACTTCTACCGTGCAATTACAATTGACGAATTTTACCAGCCAAAATAGCATGTTTTCTGCGGACGGGAAATAACATGGGAAATAACAAGGCGGTATTGAGGGCCAAAATGGCGAAGAAATCGACGCGGGGCGCGGGTCGTCGGAAGCACGGTGCGAAGTGCTTGTGCTGTGGCAAGAGGCACGAAGACGGGGCGCCGTGGTGGAACCAGGGCAAGTCCTGTTGGTCGATCACGACCGGCAAAGGTCGCTCGCAACTACTCGTGAAGGCCCGCGACGTATACGACCGGGAGGCCCACGATCTTGCGATGCAGCGATGGAAGGATCGGAAGGATGGCTCGCAACAGCCCTCCCGAGCCCCAGCGGACGGTGAGAATCTAACCGTCACGGAGTTGTGCGATCACTATCTCGACCACCTGGAGTCGAACGCCAAACTGACGACCTACGAGGACTGCCTAGCGTTATTCAAAGACCTGTGCGGCGAGATCGGAGAACTTACGGTCGCCGACTTGCGGCATGGAGGCGTGAAACGCATCAAGCAGTGGGCGAAAGGCCATGCCGGCTGGGGCAACAGCACATTGGGAATAGTCTACAGCCGGGTCAAGTCGGTCTTCAATTTCGCGGCCAACAGCGACGACAATGAAGAGGCGATGGACCTGATTGCGTCAAGTCCGATCCGCAAGCTGAACACCGGCAAGAATCGGATGCGGGCCAAAGCACGCGAGTCGTTCTTTACGCCGGAGCAGGAAGCGGCCATCTTGACAATCGCCGAGGCGTCGAAGCGATGCCCGCAGTTCGCCATTGCCTTCAAGATGCTGATCGCGACGGGCTGCCGCCCCGAAGAATTCTGCACGGTGACTGCCGACGACGTGCATACGGACGAGCAGGGCAACCTCTATTGGTTCGTCGAGCACAAGAATAAAAAGCACACCGGCATCCGGCGCCGCGTGTACATGCTCACGGCAGAGGCCGAGCAAATCACCCGGCAACAGGTCGAGCTATACCCCACGGGCGCCCTTTTCCGAAACGGGTGGAACCTACCGTGGACGAGGACGAACCTCTTGAACCAACTCCGCAGGATCACGAAGCTGCCGGAGTGCCAAGCACTGGGCCTCAATGAGCATGTGGTTACGAACCCTAACGCGATCCAAGAGGTGAAGCGCAAGAACTCGCTCATCAAGAGCGAAGTCAAACGGCTGCCCGTGCCCAAAGAGAGACGCGAGTACAAGTATGTCGTCTACACGACCCGGCACACCTTCGGCTATCGGTGGGCCAATGGGGTCTATGGCCGCGAGTTGAGCTACCAGCGGATCGCTGACCTGATGGGCAACAGTGCCAAGGAAGTCGAGCGCACCTACGGCCACGCCAGCCAGGGCACCCCAGGACTCGTCAAGGCCCTCAAAAGTGCCGCGACCGATACCGGCGAGGCTTAGGCCGGAAGTCCGGCGGTTCCGCAGCCAGCCGAAAGGTCCGATCTTCGAGGAACGCCGCGACGACGTGTTCAAAGATTTTTATTTGCCCCGAGGCGCCTATCTTTGGATTGCGGCGACCGCGGTCGCCGATACGGACGTGCTCGATTTTTGGCGCGTGGTGGCCCGTTTTTGGGTCAATATGGTTGCACCAGCGTCTGAGGGTATCGGCCGATACGCCTATCCTCTGAGAAGCCTCATTGATGTCCAAGAGATTCGACATTCTGCCCCCCTTTTGCCTCAAATGCTCGAATATGCCCATTTAAATTCTGTGGCCGGCAATACGTATCTGTCCCCGCCTGTTGCCGGCCATTTCATACGCTTCGATAGAGCGTCCAATCGTGCTGCCCTCGCGGCATCGAAAAAACGATTTTGCCATCGATCCAAAACACCAGCCGCTCCCCCCGTGTCCTCGCACTCGATGTGCAGACCAGGGGCAAACCGAGCGAGGATCGTCAGTTCGCGAAGCTCGGTGTAGTCGCGAAGCTCCGCAAACGTCGCCATGCAAAACAACGTGACAGAACGGCGGCCGGCGCGAAAGCCGATCGTCGCCGCGTCATCGGGGTCGATCGCCACTTCGAGGCGGCGAATTGGGGCGCCGGGCGTCGTCTCTGCTTTGTTGATAAATCTCTCGCGTCTCACTGTTCTGCCCTCTCTATCTGTAATGCACTCTCCGCCGGCACCTTGGCTCGTCAAGCCCGTGCGACAGCGAAAGCTGTGCTTGCTGGTATGTTTGCTGACTGGCCGGCAAGGTCCACGTCGGACGTTTCGAAAACGAGGAGGGAGCCGCAGAATCGCGGCGATTGGCTCACGCTAAACCCAAGGCTGCGGGGTTTTCCTTGCGTAGCTTCATGTACTGATCCATCGGAACGTCCTTGATGTTCACCCTGCCGCCATTGGGCAAGGCGCCTGCGCCGCCGGAGCCTCCGATGCCACCGACCACGCCGGACTTGAACAGGTTTCCATACCGCGGTGCGTCTTCCTTCATCTTCTTGACCGCTTCGCGTGGCGCCATTTGCAAGACTGTCGACTCGCCGGTTTCGGGATCGACGCTGATGAAGTCGACCATCGGCTTGTCGTCGACGAGCTTCGTCTGGCTGCGAAGAACGGTGACAACGATGTCAGCATTGAAGGCGTCGCCGGCCGAGGCGGCATCGCGAAGGGCTTGTTCGATCGTCGAATCCTGCCACTTCTTTTCCGCAGTGACCGCCCGCTGCTCAGCGGCACTGATCTTGCCGGTGAAATCCTCTTCGAGCTTTTTCTTCTCGACCTTCGCTTGCTCTTCCTTGGTCCGCAATTGCTTGCGAACGCCCTCCAGCGACTCTTCCAGCTTCGTGCGTTCCTCGCCGGTCAGCTTGGCGTTTTCCAACGTCGATTGAAGCTGCTGTTCGAGTCTCTGATACTGGGCTTGATGTGCCCGCTTGTCGGCAGCGAGGGCCTTATCGAACTCTGCTTGCGTGAGCATCTTCGGGGGGTCGATCGGCGGTATCTCGCCGTCGTAGCAAACGAGTTCGGGGGCCATGTACAGATTGACGAACGATCGAGCCATTGCTAGGTTCCTCTGACATAATTAAGGATGTGGCCTGGCCGGCGCAGAACGCGCCGGCGATTAGAAAAATCCTAGCCGTGCCGGCCCCGCAGCCGGCACGGCCCTTTGCTGCCGCGGAGTCGCGGCGTCGCTCGCCCGGTCGACGCGAGCGGCGATAGACGTGTGTTACTTTTGGTCCGGCGGAGGCGGATCGAAAAAGTTAGGGTCACACTTTCGGCCCTTCATATACTGATCCATGTCCATGTCGCGAAACTTGGCCTCCAGCCGCTCGTGCGCCGTAGGCTCTTGCTTTTTTCGCTCGCCGACGATCCCGCCCCACTCATCCGGCGCCTCCCGCATTTGCTGGACGCGCTCGGTCGGCGTCAGCAGCATCCCATTCGGCCCATCGACGACGGTTCGGCCCTCGACGACACGCGCGTTTTGGCCCATCAGATACGCTATGACGTGCGGCCGGTTGTCCGGCAGGATGTCGGGGGCGTTGACTGCTCGATCAATCTCGACTTCGCGCCGGAAGGCGTGGTACTCTGCCTCTATGTCGCTCGCTCGGCGATGGTTGCTGTTGGCCCGCTCGTTTGCGGCATCGTAAGACGAGCGAGGTACGTAGTCCTGGCTCATAGACACTCCCCTTTCGCGACGATCAAATCATCGCCGCCCTCTCGTGTGATAGTAACAGTGCGGCCATTACGATTCAGGCCGCTGATTTTGTTGCCGCTTACGCTCAGCACTTTGAGCGTGCGGAGCCACATTCGTGCGCCTTTACGGCTACAGTAAGCTACCGTGCAGCCAGGTTGCACGGTTTCGCCCAGTGCGTCCTTCATGTTTCGCCCCTTTGTTAGATTGTCTCAACTGCCCACTTTCGGCCGTTTTTGCCGCCCTCCCGCACGAATCGCTTACCGTTCAGAACACGGCCGCGCGAATCGCGAAGTATCTGGCCGAGCGCACGGGCCTTATCATTGCCCGGCAGTTCGGCGATGATCTCGCGCAGCGCGGGGTAGGGATCGCTGTCTGAGTAGTTGCCGGGGTGGATCGCCTTGATGATGTTGGCGACGGACCAAAGACCTTTGGGCCATGCATCGATGAGTTGTCGCAAGGTGGATGATTCCTCATCAGACTCTTCCGCGACTTGAGTGCGTGTATCGGGGTCAGGAAGTCCGGCCCAGACGAGCGAGGCGCGGACAAGGTCGTTCCAACCATCGAAGCCGCCCCAAGCATTGATTGCCTGCTTGGGCCTGCCGGCGCGCATGTACTGGTAGGGGATCGACAGCGCGGCCATCGCTAGCTGGCGTCGGTGCTGCTTGATATAGGCGAGTAAGTCAGGGTGCCGGAAGTTCGAGCGAGCACCGGGATTTTCGTCGGCCGTGTGCAACTTACACATTAGCAGACGCCCGACCATATCCGGCGAAATTGAGCAGTTGTTCGAGGTCATCAGCCAGACCGGATTGAACGGCAGGTCGATCATTTGATTGCCGCCCAGCAATCGATCAGACCATCGCCCGGCGGTCATCGCGCCTTCAAGCGACTTGCCGCCGAACTTGCCCTTGACGTTGTCAAACAAGACGTAGCTACTGCCGGCGAGTGCGCAGCTTGTGATGCACTTGCGCATCTCGGCATCGTCCTCGCTGAAGCTCATGCGGCTAGCCTTGCGCCCCTCAGCGATCATCGTAAACGCATCCGTGGCGAGTCCCTTACCGAGACGCGGGGCGTTGCCATCGATTGCGATGGCCGGTGCTGGGCCGGCGAACGCATAACGCGCCGCCATCGTGACCGGACCCGCGATGCAAGCGCTTTTGTGCGCCGGGTCAGCGAACGGAAAATCGCAGAAGATGTCGGCGAGCCGTTCAACGGCTTCGTCAACGCTCATCGGCACCGGCGGCCAGTCGCCGTCAATATCGAGGGAAAGGCCGGTCAGCTTGTCATAGCCCGGCTTGCTGGCGATTGAACCATCGGCCCTGAGTACCGGGCAGGAAACGACGCCACAAATCGTGGGAATGCCGGGCAAGTGACTCGACGCAACGATTGCGTTGACGATTTTCGACGGCGGATCAACGCGCTTAATCTTGACGCCGTTTTGAGTTTGGATTTTGGCTTGCCAGCGAGCGTGCTCGCTGAGTAACAGCATCAATGACGGCGGCGGGACGGGGCGCAGCCGCGGAGCGCCGTTGTCGGCCTGGCACAACTTCGGCATAGGTGCCTCGCTCATAAGCTCCACCAGCACGCCGCCGCGATTGTACACGTCGGCTCGGCGTAGAGCGTTGATCGCTTCGGCCGCGACGCGAAAAAGGTCCGGGCCGACGATAATTTTCGGCGGGTAGAATGGGCCGTATTTCGCTTCGACGTCGGCGAAGGTCTTGCCCTGGCATTTTGTGTGGTGACAATGAAAGACGTGGCTGCCATCGTCGTTAATGAAAACTGTGCTGCCGCCATCATCGTGGCCGCGAAGAGGGCAGCCGTCGAACGGGATTACGATGGTGCCTTTATCGTTCGTGGTTTGCTGCTCGCTCAGCGGCACGCCGAAGCGATCAGCCCATTGCAGAAGTTTGGCAAGTTTGTCTTGCTGGGCGTTGCCGAAAGGCGAGTCGTGTACGACCGGCCGCGGTCTGCTCTTGCCAAGCTCAACGATCTTCTCAATGACGGCATCAGGCAGCGCGGCCGGTTCGCACTCATCAATCCATTCGCGCGTGACACCATCGACTTTTGACGGAGGGCAAACGCTCTGCGCGCCCTTGTCGCCTCCGCCGATGCGAAATTCCAGATCGGGGTAATCGTCGTGTGTGAACTTGGCGCCAAGGCTCGCGAAGCGATCGTCATACAGATACAGCCGATGTCGACCACGTTTCGACCGCCAAGATGGTGCTTCGGGCGGCTCGCCGCCGAAGAGTTTGCGTAGTGACTCCTCGCCCTCCGGCCCGTCGATCTCTAAATCGACGATGCCGCCGCGCTTGCCGAGTAGGAAACCGGCGTTCCCACCACGGCGAATATGGTGGTCATATTCTTCCGGTGTGGCTCGGGAGTGCTGCCAGTCCTTGGTGTTCGGCCCTTTTTCACCTGCTGGAATCAAGACAATTGAATAACGTTCGGCCTGATGCACGGCCGTGGAAACAGACATAATGGCGCCCCTTCACTGGCACTCAGAAGGTGTAAGAAGGCGAGCCGTGGGGGAGTGCCAGGCCCACGGCTCGCAGAGATACTCGGCGCGACCGAGTAGCATTTGGTCTACACCTCTATATCGATGTGACGTTGCCTTAAGACTGCGCCGGCGAGCAGATTTTGCAAAAAGTCAACATGCTGGGCCGGAAATCGGCGGAAACACTATCTGGCACGGGCTTTGCGACACCCGGCCAGAATGGATTATTTTGAAGAAATTGTACAGTTGCCGCGAAGTCCGTATGAAAACGGGGCGTACCACGTGGAGTGGCGGCACCCCGGCCTGCCGCCAGCCGCAACAAATGTGGAATGGCCAGCGTGCGTCTTGGACGGTGACTTGGATGCCGAGTGGGTGCCCCTCACGGCATTGGATTGGCATTCTTTGTTTCCTGCCGATCGTCACTGGCGAGACGCCGCGATTCTGAGCCTCATGCGTTTGGCCCACAAGATCGCCTCTAGCCTTCGTCACCGCTGCAAAGATTCTGCGGGCGGAGGCGATCTGTTCTCGGCCGGTATAGAAACCATCGTGGAGAATATCGACGAGGACCGTCACACCGACGACTGGGCAATCCTAATCAGGCGCCGCATGATTGACTGGCTTCGCCGCGAGAACCGGGGAGCAAGCAACGAATGCCGCCAACGCATCGCTGATGACTACGCGGCCCGAGCCGAGAGCCGGGAGCCCTGGCAGGAACTGATTGCACGGGACGAAGTGGCCGAAGCTTGGCAGTCTTGCCTGACGACGCGTCGTAGGCAACGCATCTTTGAACTGAAGGATAAGGGATGGACCGAGGAAGAGATTGCAGCCAAGCTCAAGATTGGGCGCGGAGCCGTGCAGCACACCATCGATAAAGTGTACGTCGAAGCGTGCAGCAAGCTCGGGCTCGTTCCCACACCGCGTAAGGCACGGGCGCCTGGCCGGGGCAAAAGACGGTGAATCCACGCGTACATCAAGGGGGCATCGACTGATACCCCCGGTTTGCACGCGTGCAAGCAGGGGGTATCGCCCGTGGGATATCCCCTCAAAATACGCGTTCAAAGCGGCGCGTAAGCTCAAGAAAACAGCGTTATACGCGTACAATGAGGGGGTATCGGGGGTATCTTTCCTACTCTACGCGAGAGACGTAGAAAGTGGTACGCGTACAGCCTATTGACGCAGGTGTAACGGAGGGTCGGATACCCCCGATACCCCCGATCACCCCTGTTTTCCCGCGTACAATTCATTCTGCACGGTCGCGATGAGGGCTGGCCACGACGGTTCGGCCGTGCGCCAGCGTTAGGCCGCACCAGCCTGCCGTTCGCACCTGGCCAGCACGCGCATGACGGTCGAGCGGCCAAATTCATGCCCACGCGTCGTCCGATAGCCTTGCTTGTTCAGCCAGACCGCGATCGCTGCGAACGTCTCGCCAGACTCACGCATCGCTCGCATCGTCGGCAAGATAGACGCGTAGTTCTCTCGCACCCGTTCGGCCCTCAATTCGGCCGACCGCGCGCTGGCTGCACGCGTGTTCGGTTTCATTCCGTTCCTGAATGGTGACCGCGGGCTCGCGGCGCCCAACTTCACCCCGCGGGCCTTCGCGGCAGCTAGGGCCGCCTTCGTCCGGTCGCTGATGCGTCGGGCCTCGTCCTCAGCCACGGCGGCCAGGATGTGCAGCGTCAGCCGGTTCGCGTGCGGGTTGTCGCACGCGATGAAGTCGACTCCGCTCTCCATCAACGCCGCTGTGAATGCGACATTTCGGGCCAGGCGATCGAGTTTCGCCACCACCAAAGTGGCCCCATTCGCCTTCGCCAGCCGGATCGCCGCGGCAAGCTGCGGCCGAGTGCTCGATTTGCCGGTCTCGACCTCGGTAAAGTGGGCGACGATCTGGGCGCCTTGGGACGCTGCGTATCGTTGCACCGCGGCCTGCTGTGCTTCCAGGCCGAGGCCGGACCCCGCCTGTCTTTGCGTCGATACTCGGTAGTAGGAGACGATCTTCGAAATAGATACTTTCATACGACCTTCTTTGCGTCCAATTCAGCGAAAAACTCGGCCTCAAGTGCCTGGTGCTGGGCATAGTCCGTCCTACGCAGGTCGGCGATCCGCGTCCGGGCGGCATCGGGCTTGATCCCCTGTTTTTCCGCCAGCCAACGGGCGAAAAGCCAGGATTTACGCGGGCCGGCGCCTCGCTTTGGGCCACCAAGCTGCTGCGATCGGGGCGTTGGTGGCGGGACTGACGGGGCCAGCGACGTCGCACCGACGTAGGCGTCTAGCACCCGTTTCGCATCTTCGAATGTATCGCATTCGATACTGATTCCTTGCACATTGATCCGGTACATTTGGCACCTCGCGTGTTTCGTCAACACTCGAATATAGTTCACGCATTGGGCCAAATCAAATGAATCTCAGTCCAAAGATTCATTGACGTGCAGAATGAGGGCATGCAAAGGCAGACCCCCTCTAATGGAAGACGCTTTCGGCCGAAAGGCCGAAACCCCTCAAATTTCCCGCGTTCAATCACG
>DATKRK010000146.1:0-16354 GCA_035532215.1 Pirellulales bacterium
CGTGATTGAACGCGGGAAATTTGAGGGGTTTCGGCCTTTCGGCCGAAAGCGTCTTCCATTAGAGGGGGTCTGCCTTTGCATGCCCTCATTCTGCACGTCAATGAATCTTTGGACTGAGATTCATTTGATTTGGCCCAATGCATGAACTATATTCGAGTGTTGACGAAACACGCGAGGTGCCAAATGTACCGGATCAATGTGCAGGGGATTGC
The DNA here is from genome assembly GCA_035532215.1 of Pirellulales bacterium. Taxonomy (GTDB): domain Bacteria; phylum Planctomycetota; class Planctomycetia; order Pirellulales; family JAICIG01; genus JAICIG01. The sequence goes on from DATKRK010000146.1 coordinate 213, forward strand.
TATCGAGTGCGATACATTCGAAGAAACCAAAAAGGTGCTAGACGCCTACGTCGGTGCGACGTCGCTGGCCCCGTCAGTCCCGCCACCAACGCCCCGATCGCAGCAGCTTGGCGGCCCAAAGCGAGGTGCCGGCCCCCGAAAATCGTGGCTATTTGCCCGCTGGCTGGCGAAGAAAGAGGGGATTAAGCCGGACGTCGCCCGGACTCGGATCGCCGACCTGCGTAGGACGGATTATGCGCAACACCAGGCACTGGAGGCGGAGTTTTTTGCTGATTTGGACGCGAAAAGGTGATATGAAAGTATCTTTGACGAAGATCGTCGCCTACTATCGGGTTTCGACCGCGCGGCAAGGCAAGTCCGGCCTGGGGCTGGAAGCGCAGCAAGCTGACGTGCAGCGATTCGCAGCGTCCCAAGGTACCCAGATTATTGCCCAGTTTGTCGAGATCGAAACCGGCAAATCGAGCACTCGGCCGCAGCTTGCTCTGGCGATCCGGCTGGCGAAGGCTACCGGTGCGACGCTGGTCATCGCGCGGTTGGATCGGCTCGCCCGGAGCGTCGCTTTCACGGCCACGCTGATGGATAGTGGATTGGACTTCATCGCGTTGGATTGCCCACATGCGAACCGGCTGACGCTGCATATCTTGGCCGCCGTCGCCGAGGACGAAGCTCGCCGGATTTCGGAGCGGACTCGGATGGCCCTCGCCGCAGCCAAGGCCCGCGGGGTGAAGTTGGGTGCCGCGTCACCACGATCGGCCTTTCGAAACGGCGCCCAGCGAGGCTGGCGCGCCGGCAGCGCGAAGGCATCTGAACTGGCGAGAGAAAACTACGCGTCCATTCTGCCGACGATGCGAATGATGCGCGAGGCTGGTCAGACGTTCGCGGCGATCGCGATGTGGCTGAACAACGAAGGCTACCGAACGACGCGAGGCAACGAGTTCACGGCGTCGACGGTCATGCGGGTGCTGGCCCGGTACGAGCGACAGGCTGGTGCGGCCTAATGCCGCGGGCCGAGCAGAGCGCAATCTACGCGTACAAAGCGGGGGCATCGGGGGGATGGGTGGGTATCCCGCCCTCCGTTGCCAATGCGCCGTCAGGCTGTACGCGTACCGCTTTCTACGTCTCTCGCGTATAGAGTAGGGAAGATACCCCCGATACCCCCCTCATTGTACGCGTATCTTACCGTTTTCTTGAGTTTACGCGCCGTTTTGAACGCGTATTTTGAGGGGGTATCCCACGGGCGATACCCCCTGCTTGCACGCGTACAAACCGGGGGCATCTGTTGATACCCCCTCATTGTACGCGTGGATTCAAGTCGGCTGGCGTTTTCACCGGCCCGGCGGCCGGACGCCAAGCCACTGCAATCTGACGGGCTCGGATTGCAGAGACTCGCACCAGAATTGCACCGGGCGGCCGGCGGCCGGCTTCCCCAGTCGGCCGGCGGCGATCGACCTAGCGCCGAGCGGCCACCTGTTCAAACGCTGCCGGGGCTTGGCACGGGCGGGCGGCTCGGTCGGCCGCCTGGCACGGGCCGACAGCGGCCGGCGGGCGGGTGGCGTCAGGCCGAGCAGAATGAATTGTACGCGGGGAAACAGGGGGCACCGGGGGTATCGGGGGTATCTCACCCTCCGTTCCAGCCCACGCAATAGGCTGTACGCGTACAGCCTTATTTGTCTCGCGCGTTGGAGGGTAACATCCCCCCGATACCCCCGATCACCCCTGTTTTCCCGCGTATTTTTTGGCGTATTTACCGATTGGACGCGGGTTTTAGGCCGCCTCTGAGGCTCCCGCCTCATCTTCGACGGTGCCTAGCTCCCACACCCTACATTTCATCGGGTCGAGCCCGATCCTTACGCAGACCTCATACCGCAGTTTTCGTTCAAGGCGCTTCACTTTCCCGGTATCAATGCCTAACTGAGCGGCTATCTGATCTGCCGTCCAACGTCTGGCCAGCACACGCTCCATCACCTGCCGCGTGACCGGGCCATCTGTACAGGACGTCACCGCTTTTACGCACTCGGCCCAACTCCCTGGCTCGCCAGTTTCGACGATGTCCCGGCCTCCGCACTTAGGGCCATCAGAAACGCATGCGCGCTTGACGCTGCGCACGAAATCGCTCGCCGCTCTCGCATTGCTTTCTATGAGGCGTGCCAACGTGCTCCAATCGAACGTGAACCTCTTTGGCTTGGGTTCCGGCTTGTCCCGGCCGGGCGCCCGCGTTCTACGCTTTGTCGGTTCGCACCCTAATTTTTCACAGAATTCCTGATATGCCTTCTCTTTAATCCGCTTGACGACACCGGTCTTGACGCCCATCTCGACTGCGATCTCGCGTTCAGTCCACCGTTTCGCTTTGAGGGCGAAGACGTGGCGAGTGCGCTCATCCGTCAGGCAGGACTCCCATAAAGCCTTGACCTCTGCTTTATCCCTTTCGCACCTCGCCTCATCCTCTTTTTCGCTCAGTTCCTGCCACGGTTCAAAGGTCTCAACTAAACTTCGTCGCCATTTGTCAGTGTTGCTGCGGGGGCTGATCCGAATGCAGGCATCGCGAATTTCCTGTGTGGTCTTGCTGTTTGCTTTGACTGTCGCCAAACGGTTTTGCTGATTCCAATCTGTATTGTGAACCTTGTTCTTTTGCGGCTGCTCGTCCAAGCTTCTCTCGATCCGCAAGCCCCATATTTTGTCGGGCAAGCCTTTGTCCAGATTCTCGACGATGGCCAGCAAGCAGCGAGAGAACAAGTCGGCGCCGCCAGCATCGTAGCGGTTTTCAAGGTGCTGGCGGTGGCGGTGGTCGCGGTTCTCTCGCACAGCGATGCTGTGAGCCAGCATGACCAGCCCTAACGCTGCTGCTTCTCGCCAGTAAGGATGGTCGGGATACATGCTGAGCCAGTCCAACGCCGAAAGCGCGGTCCCGCGTTCCCGTCTTTTCTTGCTGCCGTCGTAATCCCATTCGTTGCTGTAGTCGTCCAGAACGACCCGCGGCCACTTGACGTTGGCTTTGAAGTCCGAACTACGTATAGCGGCCGGCGACAGTCCGGGGCCTTGCCACTGAACTCTATATAGCGTCTGGCCTGCGGATGGCGCGTAGTGATAGGGGCTCAGGGGAGGCGCAAGCAGGGCATCCCAACGTCCGAACTCAAGATAGATAATGTCATTGATGTAGTCGGCCATGCCCGTCCCGTTGTCGCAAAGCTTGTGCCAGACGATATTTCTGCGGTTTCCTAGGCGTTCTCGCTGCGGGCATGTTGCTTTTTTGCAAAAATCCACGCGAGAGTGCGGACTTAACGAAACATGCACCGGTATATGTACAGGACACAATGCTAGTCGGTCGCGCCGACTATCTCCGCCAGCCGTGGCCCGGCACTCCCCACGGCTGGCTTTTCACAATCTCTTGAGTGCAGTCAAAAAGGGGTGCATCAATGTCTGTTTCCACGGCCGCCCATCTGGCCGAACGTTACGCGATTGTCATCATTCCAGCAGGCCAAAAATGGCCGAACTATGCCGGCTGGCAGCACTCACGGGCGACGCCGGCCCAAGTAGACCGCGCTATCCACGCGGGGATGAACATCGGGATCATCCTTGGGCCGCCCAGCGGCGTCATCGATCTTGAGGTCGATGGCGAAGGCGGCGAAGATTCGCTCCGCAAGCTCTTCGACGGCGAGCCGCCCGAAGGGCCATCATGGCAATCAACCCGCGGCATCCATCGGCTCTACCTGTGGGATGATCGATTAGCCGGTTTGGGCGCGAAGTTTACGGCGGACGAATACCCTGGCCTGGAGTTCAGAATCGGCGCCGAGGCCGCGCAGAGCGTGTGTCCGCCGTCCAAGGTCGATGGTGTCAAGCGTGAGTGGATACATGAGGGCGAGCCGGCGCCATTGCCCGAATCCGTCATCGGAAAAATCGTATCGCTCGGTAACAAGCCCCAGCCGACCGTATACGATTCGCTTTTCGGTAATGCGCAAAAAGACAAGCTTGCCAGGCTCCTAGCATGGGCTGATCGATTCGGCGTGCCGCTAAGCCAGCAACAGAGCACAAACGATAAAGACACCATCGTACTCACGTTCGGCTACTGCCCGATTCGTGGCCATGAAGATGGTGGCGCCACCATCTTCGTCAACTCTGACGGATCGCACGTCTTCCACTGCCATCATTCAAAATGCCAGGGCAAGGCATTCGCCGACCTGGAGGCAAAGTACGGGCCGTTCGCGCCTCCGCAAATCGTCGTCGGCCACGATATACACCGCGTCAAGGCCGAAGCGCTCAACGCTCTGCGCCGAGCCGACGTGTTCAATCGCGGTGGCCTTTTGGTGCAGCTTGTCAACGACGCGCCGCGTCCAAAGCTCTGCCTCGCCGACAACGGCGCTCCGCGGTTGCGCCCGCTGCCGAACTCAGTGATTATGATGCTGCTCTCAGAGTACGCGCGCTGGATGAACAAGGTGCCGACAAAGGATGGCTTCAAGCTCAAACGCATCGCTCCATCGTCGCAAATCGCCGGTGCGATCAAGGAATCTCACGACCTGCCAGGCATCCCGGTGATTACCGGAATCGTTTCCTGCCCGGTGCTTCGGGCCGATGGCTCGATTGCGACGAAGCCGAGATATGATCGATCAACCGGCCTTTGGCTGGACATTGACGGTGACTGGCCGTCGCCGATGAGCGTTGGCGAAGCCATTCAATGGTACGATGAAATCCTGCACGATTTTCCGTTTGCCGAACCGGCCCACAAAAGCGCCGCCATCGCAGCGATGGTCACGATGGTTGTCCGCCATGCGTTCGGCGGCCCGGCGCCGGGTTTCGCCATCGACGGTAACGCTCCACGGCTTGGTAAGGGACTCCTATCGGACGTGTTCGCGGAAATCGCAGAGGGCCGCAAGGCAACCCGTTGGAGATTTTCGCAGGACGATGAGGAAGTACGCAAGGTCATCACGTCATGCGCACTCGCCGGCAGTAGCTACGTCCTATTCGATAACATCAAAGGCCGGCTCGGCGGCCGGGCGCTTGAAGGCGTGCTGACCGCCGGGCGATGGTCCGATCGCATTCTTGGGACGAATCAGACAATCGACGTGGCCTTTAATCCAGTTTGGCTGATGACAGCGAATAACGCCACGATCACGCCGGATATGGTCGGGCGATTGGTAATGTGCAAGCTGCACACGACAGACGAGCAACCCGGCTGTCGCACGAGTTTTAAGCATCCAGACTTGCTCGCATACGTCAAGCAGCATCGACGCGAACTCGCTACGGCTGCGTTGTCGATCCCGTATCACTACATTCGCGCCGGCAAACCCAAGCAAGCCATCAGTGGTTGGGGCGGGTTCGATGAATGGAACAATCTCGTTCGGGCGTCAATCGTTTGGGCCGGCTTGCCCGACCCAGATACACGAGCACAAGTCGCCGAAGAATCGGATGAGGAATCGTCTATCCTACGGCAGCTACTGGAGTCTTGGCCCAAGGGCGCTTGGTCCGTGGCGAACGTCGTCAAGACGATTCAGACCGGCAACTTCAGCGACAATGATCCTTATCCCGCGCTGCGCGAAGTCGTGGCCGAACTGCCCGGCCACGATAAGGCCCAAGCGCTCGGCCGTGTGCTTCGCGATTCGCGGGGCCGTGTGCTGAACGGCAAGCGATTCGTGCGCGAAGGCGGGAAAAACGGCCGCAAGTGGACCGTGGAAACAATCTAACACAGGGGCTAATAATGAAAGACATGCTCGGCGAAGCTGTGCAGCCAGGTTGCACGATTGCGTATTGCAGCCGCAAAGGTGCAAGGATGTGGCTTCGCACTTTGAGAGTGCTGAGCGTATGCGGCAATCAAATCAGCGGCCTTAATCGTAACGGTCGCAACGTTAGTATCACACGAGAGAGCGGCGAAGATTTTATCGTCGCGAAAGGGGCATAACAATGGACCATCTAGACTCTGACTTGATCCCGCGGGCCGAACACGAAAAGGTCACGCAAGCGCTGACTCAGAGAGCCGAAGCGGCAGAGGCATACATTTGCCGCACCGCAATCGAACAGGCCGCCGCGAAAGCCGGATGCGTGCATCCGCACGTCATGGCTGACGTGCTGGCCAAGCAAGTCAGGTATGTCGACGGCGTTCCGCGCTACATCCTGACGACGACGGCCGACGACGGCGAGCCGGTAGAGGTTCCCCGGCCTGTCGAAGAGGGCATCCAGCCCTATGCGGACGATCCGGTCAATGCCGTGCTGTTCGGCCGCGATGCCTCACGGGCGTATGCCGCGGACGCTAATGGCCGGATCGACGTCCGCAATCTCTCCGGCGCCGATTATGAAACAATCCGCAAGACCCCAGAGGGCCGCCGGGCGCTCGGACTGGAATAGCACACGCCAGCCCGGCGGCGCCAGGGCTGGCATTTCGCCGCGACTCCGCGGCCTAGCCGACCGCCGCGACCCCTAGGGCGGCGAGTCGGCCATCGATCATTTATCGAGGGCGGCCATGCCATCGCCGATGGCGCATACGCTTGGCTGCCTCCGCGTCTTTCAGGCAACCGACGCCGAGCTTATCGGCGTCGCTCTTGCCCGGCAGCCGGGACCAATTTCAACAACCATACCATTCGCCATCGTGCGCGGCTCGGATGAGCGGCGACCGCGGCGGCGAAACGATCAATACAGAGAAAGGGGGTAGACCCATGACCAGTTTGAACAAGGGCGAGTCGACGCTGAACGGTGCGATTCTCGCCGGTAACACGTCGACTCGCCGACAAGAAGCGGCAATTGATCCTGACGACGCCGCGACGATTGGCTTTCGTTCCGGCAGCCGCTCCGTTTCGTTGTTCTGCATGGCGACGTTCGCCGAGCTACGCGACCATGACCGCGGCAAGCTGTTGATCCTCGCTCGGTTTGCCGGCGGCCAACGCGTCGCGTGCGAGGATACTGGCGAGCGGCTAGAGTTTTCGATCGATGGCAAAAACGTCTTTTCAATGCCGGCGGGTGACGCGGCATGGGAACTATATCGCGGCCTATGAGGAGCCCGCCAACATGGCGGCGGGAAGAGTCAAGAGTTTTGATATTGGGGCAAAAGATGAGCATCGACGACACTTTGAGTTTGCACCGCGAATACCTACACCACGTCGGCGGCAACGCCACGGCCGCGGCCATGCTTGTGCTGGCCGATCGTTTGGGCCAACAGCCGGCGCCCCGGCAAAAACCGGAGCGTGATAGATTGACTCCGCCCGAGGTTGCGAAGCGGCTCGGCGTCAGCGCCGATACGGTTCGCGGCTGGATTTCTACCGGCACCCTAAAAGCCGTCAACGTCGCTGGCCCCGGCAAGCGGCCATCGCACCGGATCAGCCCGGAGGCGCTGGCCGAATTCGAGCAGCGGCGGACGCCGGCGCCGGCGGTTGCGCGCCGGCGACGAAAGCCAACGACGGAACCGCTGGTCAAGCGATACTAGCTCACCTTCTTTCGACCAAGCAGCCACGCCCTGACGTGGTTCGTCACCTTCAACAGCGGCTTGTCGAACACCTGCTGCCGATAGACGGCGGCCATGTCGTTCGTCGGGGCAATGTGGCCCATGATATGGTCGATGGCGACTTGCTCGCCGGTTACGGCGGCAACCGTCTCGAACGTTCGCCGCAGCGAGTAGAAGGTCTCATGCGGCCGATAGATGCCGAGGTCTTTTAGCAGCTTTCGGAATTCCGGGCTTATCGCATTGCCCCCCGCCTCTTTTGACCAGCACGTCCCCTCCCGCGTCAAAAAAACCAGGCCGCCTACTTCCTTGCTCGCCGGCCTTGGTCGTTTTGCCACCGCCTCTTTCAGTGCCTTGACTGTTTCCGGCCAAAGTGGGCAACGCCTTGGATTGTGCGTCTTTGGGCGCCAATAGGTGTGCCAGCCATTCTCTAGGTCAATCTGGTCGATCGGCAGAGTCCCACAATCGTTGTTGCCGAAGCCGCAATTGATGCCCAAATAAATCATCGCCCTAAGCTGCGGCGAAGCCGCCTTGACCAAGGCACAAATCTTTTTCGCATCGAACATGCGAGGCCCACGCAGGTTTGCTGCTTCGCGTAGTTGTCGCTTGGCAGGCGACTTCAGCACTTTGCGGTACTTGATCTGCTTTTCGGTCAAGTATTCGTTGACGTAGAGAAAGAACATCCGCACACGCGTTAGGTCATTCTTGACCGTGGTTGGCCCGCGCTCGCCACGTTCGCCTTTGGCCAAGTCGGCGCGGAGCTTTTGCAAGTCGGCGACGTCAACGTCGTCCAACAATCGATCCTTGCCGAGCGAAGTTGCGATGCGATCACACGTTACCTCGTAGTCGAGGTAGCTTCGCGGCCTTATCTCGCCGGCTTTTTCCGCCAACTTCTTCGCTGAGAGAAAGTGATTGAGGCCATCCGCCAGCGTCAGCGAGTCATCACCTGGCTGTCGCGACTTGCGTGGTTTGCGCCCGGCATACAAGTCGTCGCGCTGGTCAAGGTAGAGGTTTAGTGCGGCTGTCGGATCGTCCCAAGGGCCGAAGTAATGGAGCCGCCTTCTGATTTTCTTGCACCACTGCCCGTTTGGATGGGCCGTGAGCGGGAACTCGGGGTATGGTTTGGCTGGCTTTTCGCGGCTGTTATTTGACATTCGTTCCTCCCGACCTAAGTTTAGGTTGTCGGAACGGTTGTCGTGACAGCTTTGAGCAGATTTTCAGTTTTGCCGTAAGCAATTTCATAATAATAGGTTATCTGCCTTGAATCGAAGCCGAGACCTACGGATAAGAAATCGAGATCCGTGCGTCTGAACTCCACTTTCGTCCGGCCGAGGGCGAAATCCCATTTGGCTTTATCCGTGTCGCATCGGTGTTTCATCCGTGGCTCGCTCCTCCCGCTCCTTTGCAGACGAGCGATGTCCAATGCAAGCTCACGCCAATTGACACTAGAATCAAGCCGTGACAATGCACTGGCGGCTCGACTCGCGAACTGCGCCGTTGGGCTGATTCGAGGCGCCCCGTCATTTGACGCACGACAGATGCGAGGGCGGCAAACGACTTAGCGCGATGTAGGCGCGGTAGCCAAATCGCCGATCAGCATCAGGGCCAAGACCGCCAATACGACGAGCGGCGCCTGGGCTGCGGAGATGAGCTGTTCAGAGAGCAACGACAACATATCCATATATCCATTGGAACCGTCACATGCGAACTTGATGGGACTGGTTAAAATACCGTCCTGGGCGCCCGGTCGTCTAGGGTCGCGTAAGATTTTTCGCCCTCCAATTTCGTAAATGCGACCTGCCCTTCATGCCCCCCGAGAGCCCGATCGAAAACCGCTGGTCCCGCAACACGCTGCCGCCGCTGCCGATCGATGCGGTGCTGGCGCCGCTTGTCGAGTCGCTGAAAACGCATCCCTGCGTCGTGCTCCAGGCGCCGGCCGGAGCGGGAAAAACCAGCCGCGTTCCCTTGGCCATGCTCGATCCGTCGCTGGCGATCGCCGGGCAGATTGTCTTGTTGCAGCCGCGGCGGCTGGCGGCGCGGGCGGCGGCGGCCCGTTTGGCCGACGAGCGGGGTTGCCCCTTGGGGGGAGAGATCGGCTATCAGGTTCGATTCGACCGCCAGGCCACGCAGGCCACCCGCGTGCTGGCCGTCACCGACGGCATTTTCGTGCGGATGCTCCAGGACGACCCGTTCCTCGAATCGATCGGCGCCGTCATTTTCGATGAATTCCACGAGCGGAGCCTGAACACCGACCTGGCCCTGGCAATGGTTCGCAAGGTGCAAGCCGAGGTGCGGCCGGAACTGAAGATCGTCGTGATGTCGGCCACCTTGGCCGCCGAGCCGATCGCCCGCTATTTAGGGAATTGCCCTATCATCCGCAGCGAGGGGCGGCTCTATCCCGTCTCGGTCGAGTATCTGCGGTTTCCGCTCCACGGTCCTTTGCCGCAAGCGACCGCCCAGGCGATCGAGCAGGCGCTCGAAGCTTCCAGCGGCGACGTGCTGGCGTTCCTGCCGGGCGTGGGGGAAATCCGTCAGACGGCCCACGCACTTGAAGGTCTGGCCGAGGCGAGCAACCTGGAAATTCGCCAACTTTACGGCGATTTGCCGCTCGCGGACCAGCAAGCGGTGCTGTTGCCAGGCAAACGCCGCAAAATCGTCCTCTCGACGAATGTCGCCGAGACTTCGCTCACGATCGAGGGAGTAACAGCCGTCGTCGATTCGGGCCTGGCTCGCCTGCAGCGAGTGGATCCGAATCTGGGCCTCAACCGCTTAGAGACGGCACGGATCTCCCGGGCCTCGGCCGAGCAGCGCACGGGCCGCGCCGGCCGAACGGCGCCGGGCGTCTGCTTTCGGCTGTGGACCGAGCGAGAGCAGCATGGCTTGGCCGAGCACGAGGCGCCCGAGATTCGGCGCGTCGACCTCGCCGGCCCCGTGTTGGAACTACTCTGCTGGGGGGAAAACGATCCAGCCGCGTTCGGATGGTACGAACCGCCCCCGGAGCAAGCGGTAGAGCAGGCGCTCGCCTTGCTGCACCGTCTGGGGGCCGTTAAGGGACGCAGTATTACAGCATTGGGTCGCCAAATGGCCCGGCTGCCGGTGCATCCGCGAATCGCGCGTTTGCTCGTCGAAGGGCGCCGCTACGGCCAGCTTGCCCGTGTGGCGCTGGCCGCGGCGCTACTGTCGGAGCGAGATCCGTTTCGCCGCTCGCGCGAAGAACCGTCCCGCCACATTTCCGATTCCGACGTGCTCGACCGCCTGACGGCGCTTGAAGCATTCGAGCGTTCCGGTCGCCGCGACAGCGAAGCCGGTCGACTGGAAAGCGGGCCGGCCCGCTTCATTCTCAAGGCCCGCGATCAATTCCGCCGGCTGGCGGAGCAAGAGGCAGGCCGCGGAGGTTCGGCCAAAATCGACGCGGACGAAACCGTGGGGCGCTCGCTGTTGGCGGCGTTTTCCGACCGCCTCGCTCGGCGCCGCGAGCCGGGGGGGCAGCGGGCGGTCATGGTCGGCGGCCGCGGCGTGCGGCTGGCGAAATCGAGCGCAGTCACGCAAGCCGAGTTGTTCGTGTGCGTCGATTTGCAAGAAGTCGGCGGCGCCGAAGCTTTGGTGCGGCAAGCCTCGGCCGTCGAGCGAATTTGGCTCGACGAGGAACAACTGACCGCGACGATCGACGTCGAGTTCGATCCCGGGCGCGAGCGTGTCGTGGCGCTGCGCCGCACCCGGCTGGAAGATCTGGTGCTCAACGAAGCTCCCACCAGCCTGCCGCCCGGCTACGACTCCTCGGAATTGCTGGCTCGCGAGGCGGCGGCCCGGCTCGACCGTTCGTTGCGACTGGACGAGGCGGCCGACAAGCTGCTGGCCCGCATTCGCTGCCTGCGCGAGTGGCTGCCGGAGTTGGAACTGCCTGACTTTGGCGAAGAGCCGTTGCGGGCGATTTTGCCGACCCTTTGCATCGGCCGGCAGTCGTTCGACGAGCTGCGCAAGGCGCCGGTGGTTGATGCGATCAAAGTGATGCTCACGCCTTTTCAGATGCAAGCCCTCGATCGCGAGGCGCCCGAGCGGCTCGAAGTGCCCAGCGGCAGCTTCTTGCCGCTCGGCTACGAGCCGGGCAAGCCGCCAGTGCTGGCCGTGCGGATTCAAGAAGTGTTCGGTTGGCGCGAGACGCCGCGCATTGCCCGCGGACGAGTGGCCGTGCTCTTGCACCTGCTCGGGCCGAACCTGCGGCCCCAGCAGATCACCGGCGACCTGGAAAGCTTCTGGCGGAACGGCTATCCGGTAGTCCGCAAAGAACTGAAGCGCCGCTACCCCAAGCACGCCTGGCCCGAAGATCCGTGGACCGCCGCGGCGACGCGGCGCACGACTCAGCGCGGCAAGTGATCGAGCCGGCCATCGGGCGCCGGCCGCGAATCGACGTCGATGATCTCGTCGTTGTCGTCGGGCCTTTCAGTGGTCCAGGTTGCACCGCCAGGCCCAAACGCTTGAAACGTGAATCGCGCTTTGAACTTTTGACCCAAATAGGCCCTCACTCTCCGGCGCACCGCCGGAACCAGCAACGAAAGTCCGACCGCATCGGTCAAAATGCCGGGCGTCACGAGCAGCGCGGCGGCCAGCAAGACGAGGACGCCGTCTTGCAGCGAGTCGACGGGCGTTCGTCCGTGGCGCAAGTCGTCTTGCAGTTCCCCCCAGATGCACCAGCCTTGCCGCCGAAACAGCCAACTGCCGGCGATCCCCGTGCCGATTACCAGGGCCAACGTCACTCGCCAATCGGTCAAATCGCTGAGCCAAAGCAACAGCGTCAGCTCGACCAAGGGCACGATCGTCAGGAGTAAGATCAGTCGGATCAGCATTAGCAAAGCCAAGGAAACGGGACGGTTCGGAGCAGAGCGGCGCCTTGCCCGACACAGGAATTATACCGCGGCATGGACAGCCGCGGGCGTCTGGTCCCGAACTCTCGCTTCGCCAATAGACTCCCGCCCGCGAGCGAGCTAAGATCAAGGCTTGGCCCCCGGCTTTGCCCCGCCCTGCTCAAGAAAGATCAGCATACGAGGGATCTCGCAAACATGCCCGTCTACCCCAAGATGTTCCGCGTGCGTCAGAAGTTCGAGGCGCCGCGAGTCGATGATATCCCCGGCACGGTCAAGGCCGAACTGGCCAAGCTGGGCCTGGAGAAAAAGGTCAAGCCGGGCCAGACGGTGGCCATCACGGCGGGCAGCCGCGGCATCGCCAATATCCGGCATATCATCAAGGCCGCGGTCGAGCACTTCCAGTCGATCGGCGCCAAGCCGTACATCGTGCCGGCGATGGGCAGCCACGGCGGCGGCACGGCCGAAGGGCAGCGCGGCATCCTCGCAGGCTACGGCATCACCGAAGAGTTCTGCGGCTGCCCGATCAAGGCCAGCATGGAGACGATCATCGTCTGCCAGACGGCCGAAGGCTTTCCGGTCCATTTCGACCGCCGCGCCTCGGAGGCCGACCACGTGTTGGTCTGCGGCCGCGTCAAGCCGCATACCGACTTCGTCGGCGACGTCGAGAGCGGGCTGATGAAGATGATGCTCATCGGCCTGGGCAAGCACGAAGGCGCCAAGGTCTATCACCGCGCGATCCTCGACTACAGCTTCCCGCAGATCGTCAAGAGCGTGGCCAACCGCGTGCTGGAAACCTGCCCGATTCTCGCCGGGCTGGCGATCGTCGAGAACGGCTACGACGAAACGGCCAAGATCGCGGCCGTGCCCGCCGACAGTATGGAGGCCCACGAGCGCGAACTGCTCGTGCTAGCCAAGAAATGGATGCCGAAACTGCCGTTCGATCGCTGCGACATTCTGCTGATCGACGAGTTGGGCAAGAACATCAGCGGCGCCGGCGTCGATACGAACGTGGTGGGCCGCAAGCACCGCTACCACGAAGCGGCGTCCGACGAGTTCCCCAAAGTCCGCCGGATCGTGATTCGCGGCCTGACCGAAGAGACGCACGGCAACGCCTCGGGCATCGGGCTGTTCGAGTTCTGCACCACCCGGGCCATGCAGGCGATCGACGAGCGGATCACGCGGATCAACTGCCTGACCAGCGGCAACGTCTCGGCCGCCATGATGCCGGTGAATTTCGACACCGACCGCGAGATCATCGACGCGGCCCTGCCGACGATCGGCCTGACCGAGCCGCCCAACGCCAAAATCCTCTGGATTCGCAACACGCTCGAACTGAGCGAGGTCGAGTGCTCGCAAGCCTATTGGGACGAGGCGCAAAAGCGCAGCGACCTGGAGATTTTGGGCGACTTGCACGAATTGCCGTTCGACGCGAAGGGGGACTTGCCGCGGTACGTGTTCTCGCGAAGCCACTGACGTGGCGCAGTTAGCGCCCAGCGCAGGGAAGGTCTCACGCGGAGGCGCGGAGCCGCAGAGATTTGAAGTTGAAATCTCCGCGGCTCCGCGCCTCCGCGTGAGGACTCTCGGTACTGTGCTACAATGGTTAAATGCCTAGCACACCGCGCCGCCGCATCGTGCTCGTCCAGTTGTCGATTCCGCCGGTCGGGCATGAGCCGATCCGCGGCAACGTGCCGCTGGCGGCCGGGTATCTGAAGCTGCTGGCCCGGCTGCGGGGGCTGGAGGCCGATTATGAAATCGAGATCGTCCCGGCGGCCGAAGCCAACGTGCTGGGCGATCGCGGGCTGGTCGAATCGATCTTGGCGCGGCGGCCGTGGCTGGTCGGTTTCACTTGTTATTTGTGGAACATCGACCGCTCGCTGTGGATCGCCGAGCAACTGAAGGCGGCCCGGCCCGAGTTGCAAATCCTGCTCGGCGGGCCGGAGATCACGGCCGATAACGCCTGGGTGCTCCAACAGCCGGCGGTCGACTATGCGGCCATCGGCGAAGGGGAGCAGACGTTCTGCGAGTTGCTCGCGTCGCTGCGTTCGCCGCCGGCTTCGCGGCAGCCGATCGACGGGCTTTACGTTTCTGCCGCGAATGGCGGAATTCCGGACCGCTTGCCGAACTTTCGTAGGCCGCTCGCGGACTTGAACGAGATTTCTTCACCTTACTTGGCTGGAATTTTGGACGCCGCCGACGAGCAGATGCTGCTGTTGGAGACGATCCGCGGCTGCGTCTTCAAGTGCAAGTTCTGCTACTACCCGAAAAGCTACGACAGCCTGTATTTCCTCTCGGAAGAAAAGATCGTGGCGAACCTGGAACATGCCCGGCGCCGCGGCGCCGCCGAGGTCGTGCTGCTCGATCCGACGCTGAACCAGAAACGCGACTTCCACGCTTTCTTGCGGCTGTTGGCCCAGGCGAACCCCGAGCGGCAGTTCACCTTTTTTGGCGAACTGCGAGCCGAAGGGATCACCAGCGAGACCGCTCGCTTGCTGCGCGAGGCCAATTTCACCGAGGTCGAAATCGGGCTGCAATCGGTCGATCCGCTCGCTCAGGAGCTGATGGACCGCAAGAACAACCTGAAAGCCTTCGAGCGCGGCGTGCGCGCGATGCTCGACGCGGGCTTGGAGGTGAAGGTCGATCTGATCGTCGGCCTGCCCGGCGACACGATGGCGTCGGTCCGCCGGGGGCTCGATTATCTTTGTTCCAGCCGGCTCTATTCGTCGATTCAGGCTTTTAATTTGGCGATTCTGCCCGGCACGGCGTTTCGTCAAGAGGCCGATGCGCTGGGGCTTAAGTTTCAGCCGCGGCCGCCGTACTACGTGCTGGGCACGCCGACCTTGCAGCTCGAGCAATTTTACGAATTGATGCAAGAGGCGCAACAGCGGCTCGGCATCGAGTACGACCCGCTGCCGCCGCCGGCGCTGGAGTTCGACGAGAGCGACGGACGGGTGCGCTGCGTGCGGGTCGATCTCGATGACAACGCGGCAGATGCTCTGTCTAATGGATTGTCCACTCGCCCCGAGCGATTTGCCCAGGCGCTCACGCTCTGGCTGCGATCGGGCGATTTTCATCGCGACCGGCAGGCTGCAGCCCAGGCGATCGATCGCGTGCTGGCGGCCAACCCGTTCACGACGCTGCAAGTCCTGCTCGAACCGACCGGCGACCTGCAGGCGCTTTCGCTGGCCTGTCTCGAAACCTGCGTTCGCGCTTGTTTCCGTCAACCGACGTATCTCGATCGCTTTTATGCCGTGCAGCCAGGTTCGCCAAAAGGCGCCAAGCGGCTGGTCGTGTTGGCGCCGATCGAACAACGATCTCGCGTCGAACCCGAATGGATTGCGGACATCGCCGATTACGGCGCGCTCGTCTGGCGCGGGCGCAGCGACCAGCACGACGAACTTGATGCTCACGAGTATGTAGCGCAGCCTGCGTGATACGCAGTCAGGGGATGAATCGATGAGCGACGACGAACTCGTTTCGATTTATTCCGCAAAACGCGCCGGCGAGGCCGACGTGGTGCGGATCTTATTGAAAGACGAGGGAATCGCGGCCTGCATCGAGGAAAAACAATTCGCCGGCCTCTTCGGGCTGCTGGAATTCCGCGTTCTCGTCAAAGTCGCGGATGAGCAACTCGCAAAAGACCTTCTCGCCGAGCGCTCGGCGACGGGCGCACAGGACCTTGCCCTCGAACAGCACGCATCGGCGTCCGACGAGAAAGAAATCTCCTGACTCTATCGGATTGCAGGTGTGTGGTTTCTTAAGCCCATCAGTGAGGTTGACGCCATGAGGTTGTGGAGCCAATGCTCATGGTAGCGTTTGCCGTTGAGTCGATGAGCCGGACTGTCATGGGCGCGTGGCTGGTT
>DATKRK010000147.1:0-9472 GCA_035532215.1 Pirellulales bacterium
GCTCGAACTGCCGCAAGTCGCCTGGTGCGGGCGTCTGGCGACGTGGCTGCTGTTGGCCTGGGCCTGGAGGCGATTGAGTTGGACGATTGCGCCCAAGCCCGGCTGGGCGATCCTTTCGGGCGCCTTGTTTTTGACGCTCAATGCCGGATATCAGATGGCCGGCGAATGGGTCGTCGGCGGATTCGAGGCCAAGGGGCTGGCGTATGTCCTGGTGTTCCTTGCGTTGGGGGAATTGGCGCGAGGGCGCTGGAACGCGGCTCTGGCGATCTGCGGCGCGGCGTCGGCTTTGCACGTGCTGGTCGGCGGCTGGTCGACCGTGGCCATCGGTTGCTGCTGGCTGCTGTCGGCCGGCGAGCGGCCGGCGCTGGTGCGGCTTGGGCCCGGCTTGCTGGGCGGGTTGCTGCTCGCCTTGCCGGGGTTGTTGCCTGGGCTGGCGCTCAACTCGGGCATCGATGCCGAAACGGCCGCCATGGCGCACGAGATTTACGTCTTCAAGCGACTGAAGCACCATCTTGTGCCGCAAGCTTTTCCGATCCGACTGATCGTCGCCCAGTTGGTGATGGTGCTGGCATGGTTCGTCCTGTGCGAGTTGGTGCCGTGCGAAGAACGCCTGCGGCGGATTCGCAAGTTCGTGCTGGGCGCCTTGTCGATCGAACTCGCCGGGGTGTGCGTCTCGTTGTTCGCCAATATCTATCCGGCTGCCACGGCCGCGCTGTTGCGGTTGTACTGGTTTCGCTTGGCCGACGCGATGTTGCCGTTGGGGATCGCGCTCGCCGCGGCGGCCGCGTTCAGCACCGGCCGGCGGGCTCGCGCGGCGGGCGCCGTTTGCCTGGCGGCGAGTCTCGCGTTGGCCGCTTATCGGCATCAAGACTACGCGATTACGAAGGGTTTCGACGGCCCGCCGCGCGCCGATAAACCGGGCAAGGCGCTCGACCACGCCGATTGGCAAGCGGCCTGCCAGTGGGCCGCCGAGCACACGCCGGCCGACGCGCTGTTCTTGACGCCGCGAAACGCCCAGACGTTCACCTGGTACGCCGGTCGCGGCCAGGTCGTGTCGTGGAAAGATTTGCCGCAAGACGCTCGGGCGATCGT
This sequence comes from Pirellulales bacterium, assembly GCA_035532215.1. GTDB lineage: Bacteria > Planctomycetota > Planctomycetia > Pirellulales > JAICIG01 > JAICIG01. Next base: position 1,093 of record DATKRK010000147.1, read on the forward strand.
CGCCTGGTGGAAGCGACTGGAAGAAATCTACGGTTCGCCGGCGCCCGAGATTCAGGGCATGTGGCTCGAATCGCTGTCCGAGCGCAGCCCTGGCGAATTACGCCGTTTGGGCGCCAAGTATGGCGCCGATTATTTGCTCACCGAGGCCGAGCCGCCGCTTGCTCTGCCGCGGCTGTACCAGAATAATTCGTATGCGGCGTATGATTTGGGCGGCGGGGCGGATTGACGTTTTTTCAAGGGGATAGGGGGATATCGCTTGGTTCTCATCCCCTGATCTCCTCTTCATCTCCCCATCCCCTGATAAGAATCTTTCCATCCTTTCGATCGCGACCATGGATTACCAATCGCTGTGGAACGACGCCGATCCGTGGGCCGCGATTCCGCCGCGATATAATCTCGGCGTCGCTCTGACCCGAGGCAATGTCGATGCCGGGCGAGGCGAGCGCGTCTGCCTGAGCTGGGAAAACTCCGCGGGCGAGCAGCGGCAATTCACCTACGCCGAAATGGATGCCGCCAGCAGCCGCTTCGCCGACGCGCTGGCGAAGCTCGGCGTCCAGCGCGGCGATCGCGTGCTGCTGCGGCTGCCGAACCTGCCCGAGTTCTACATTGCGGCCTTGGGCGTCGCCAAACTCGGCGGCGTGTTTATTCCTTCGAGCACGCAGTTCCGCGCGGCGGAGATCGAATATCGCCTGCGCGACTCGGGCGCCGTGGCCGTCGTGACCACCACCGGCCTGGCGGCGGAAGTGGAAGCGGCCGCGGCGGGGGCGCCGGCGCTTGAGCGCCTGATCGCCATTCCCTACGCCGGCCAGCCGCTCGGCGCGGGGCAACTCGATTTCTGGCGCCTTGTCGAGCAAGGTTCGCCCGAGTTCACGCCGGCCGATACTGCCAGCGACGACGTGGCGTTCATCGCCTACACCTCGGGCACGACCGGCGACCCGAAAGGGGTCGTGCATCGCCAGCGCTATCCGATTTCCTACGAATCGCTGATTCAATACTGGCACGGCTACCGCGACGACGATGTTTGTGCGTGTCCGGCGGAACTGGGCTGGCTGCTGCCGGTGGCTTGCACGTTTTTGTACGCCATGCGCGCAGGCATCGGCATCGTGCTGTATCACCCGCTCGACGGCCGGTTTCATCCCGAGGCCTGGCTGCGGCTGATCGACCGATATCACATCACCAACTTCGTCGGCACGCCCACGATCTATCGCATGCTCGTCGCCGATCCGGCGATCGAACAGGCCCGGCTCGGCAGCCTGCGGCATGGCGTGAGCGCGGGCGAGCCGCTGCCGCCCGACACGATCGCGGCAGTCAAACGGCGCCTGGGCTTCACGCCGCTCGACGGCATCGGCATGACCGAGTGCATGGTCTATTGCTTCAACATGCTTGGCCTGCCGTACGTCGAAGGCAGTTGCGGCCGGCCAGCGCCGGGCTGCGATCTTCGCCTGATGGATGAAGACATGCACGAAGTCGCCGTTGGCAGCGAGGGCGTGCTCTGCGTGCGCCGCGCCACGCATCCGGGCATGTTGAAGGAGTATTGGAACAAGCCGGAGCAAACGGCCGAAATCTTTCGCGGCGAGTGGTATTACTCGGGCGACGTGCTGGTCAAGGACGAGCAAGGGTTGTTTTGGTTCAAGGGCCGATCGGACGACGTGATCAAGGCCAGCGGCTACCGCATTTCGCCGTTCGAGGTCGAAAGCTGCCTGGTCGAACACCCGGCGGTGCTCGAAGCGGCGGTCGTGGCCAGCCCCGATGCCGTCCGCGGCTCGATCGTCAAGGCATACATCGTGCTGCGCAGCGGGCGGCAACCGAGCGAGGAATTGGCCTGGGAATTGCAGGAGTGGGTCAAGCAGCGCTCGGCGCCTTACAAGCACCCGCGGAAGGTGGAGTTCGTCGCCGAGCTGCCCAAGACGACCAGCGGCAAGATCAAGCGGCGCCTATTGCGGGCGAGAGAGTTCGGCCTATGAACGCCGATTTTCCCGAGCGGCTGGCCGCGCGCCTAAGGCAACATCCGCTGCCCGGCCGCGCGGCGCAGCGGCGGTTCGAGCCGAGCTTGTGCTACGGCCGGCACTTTGGGCCGCCGACGATACGAGCCCGGGCGGCAGCCGTATTGTTGCTGCTCTATCCGCACGAAGGGCAGTGGCATTTGCCGCTAACCGTGCGGCCGGCGACGCTCGTGGCGCATGCCGGGCAGATCAGCCTGCCGGGCGGCTCGGTCGAGCCGGGAGAGACCAGCCCGCAAGCGGCTCTGCGAGAGCTGAACGAAGAGTTGGGCGTGGGCGCCGAAGAGATCGAGTTGCTGGGCGGGCTGTCGCCGTTGTACGTATTCGTCACGGAGTTTTTGGTTACGCCCTGGGTGGCCGTGGCGCGGCGCCGTCCGGCGTTTGCACCTAGCTCGTTGGAAGTGGCCGAGTTGCTGGAAGTTCCGCTGGCGCACCTCCTCGACCCGGCCAGCCAAGGCCGTCACGCGCGGCGTCAGCGCGGCGTCGAGCTATCGGCCCCGCACTTTCTTTGGGGCCGGCATCGCATCTGGGGTGCGACCGGCATGATCCTGGGGGAACTGGTGGCGCTGGCGGAAGAACTTGAATACGGGATTTAGCCCCGGATGACGAACGACACCCGATGCAAGATCCTCAAGGTTGGTCGTCGGACGGCGAATACCAGCTACGAGTAACGCCCCGGCCGTTGGCGGCCGGGGCCATTGGCCTTTTTGTTGGTTCAATCTCAGTTTCGGAGCCTTCCCATGTTTTCACGACTTGCCTTGCCGCTCTGTTTCATGTTGCTCGTCGCGCTTGCCCCGGCGGTCGAAGCGCAGGTGACGCTCAAGCCCAAGTTCGAGCCGGGCGTGAAGTACAAAGTCCGCGATACTTCGAAGGTCTCGCAAACGCTCACGCTGGGCGGAATGCCGCTGCCCTCCAAGGCCGATAATACGGTGGTCCAGCAATACGTCTACCGCGAGCGAGACGAAAAGGGCAACCTGCCGATCGACGTCAAATTCGAGTCGATCGTCTCCGAGCTTTCGCTGCCGGGCGGCCAGAAGCTGCACTTCGATTCGGCCAAGCCCGACGAAAAGGCCGAAAACCCGCAACTCGAGGCGGTGCTCGACGTCTACCGCAAGCTGAACGGCCTGACCGTGACGCACACGGTCGGCCCCGATTCGAAAGTCGTGTCGGTCGCAGGCATTCAAGAAGGGACGCAACTCAACGCGGATGAATTGAAAGAGAAATACCAGCAAGAGATCGACGTGCTGCCCGAGAAGTCGCTGAAGCCGGGCGATACGTGGGAGCGCACCGACGTCCTGGGACTCGGGCAAGGCCAGGTCCTGACCTTCCAGCGCAAATACGAATACCACGGCCAGGCGCCCCAATTCCCTACGGTTCCGGACAGCAAGCTGCTCGACAAGATCACGGCCACGGATTCGAGCGTCGAATACTCCGTCAAGCCCGGCCGCGGGCTGCCGATCACCGTCAACAAGAGCGATTTGAAGATCGAGTCGTCGAAGCACGCTTATTGGTTCGACCGCCAGGCGGGCCGCCTGGTTGCGAGCGAAAGCGAACTGAAGATCACTGGCTCGCTGTCGCTCGTCGTGAACTTCATGAATTTCGACGGCGAACTGGATTTGACGATGACCTCGAAAGAGGAAGAGATCGAATAGCGTGCGGCTGGCGCCGAATGTAGCGAATGCGCGAGCCGCGGCTGCACGGCGCCTGATTGCGTGCCATGCTTTCAATGGCCGTAGGGGCGCCGGTGCGTGGGGCGGCCTTCCAGGCCGTCGATGGCCGGCGGCCTGGAAGGCCGCCCCACGGCGCAGCCAACGTCTCATTGACGCGCGCGGGATAACGTGGTCGTTTTCTTTTCACCCAAATGCAACTCGTTCGCCTGCACACGATCGACGAGCTGCTTTCGGCCGCGGCCAATTACAATGACCTGTGGCGACGCAGCGAGGTCGCCTTGCCGACCGCGCGGGCCGAATCGCTGGCGATCTGGCTGGAAAAGTTCGCGCCGCGGCAAAGCTTCGAACTGCTCGTCGTGGTCGACGCCGGACGCTTTGCGGCGGCGCTGCCGCTTGTCGGCCGGCGGCTGAAGGGCCTGTTGCCGGCGGCTTGCTTGCCGGTTTCGCCTTGGTGGGCCAGCGGCGAACTGCTCGTCGACGCCTCGGCCGATCGTCCGGCTGCGGAAAGCGCTGCGGCGCTCGACGCGTTGATCGCCGGCTTCGCCCGGCTGCGACGCCCGCTCGTGTGGCTCGATGCGGTCCGCTTCGCGACGCCGCGTTGGCAGGCGTTCATCGCCGCGGCCCAGCGGGCCGGCTTGCCCGCCAGCGTTCGGCCGCAAGCGGTCGTTGGGCAGGTGGAAATCGATCACGATTGGGACGATTACCAGGCCCGCTGGTCGAAAGGGCATCGCCACAATATGAAGAGAAGCTTGCGGCTGGCGGAAGCCGCGGGCGGAGTGCAACTGCGCATCGAGCGGGCCCCGGCGGAATGCGACTTGCCAGGACTGGTGCGGCAGGGCTTCGAAGTCGAGCACCGCAGTTGGAAGGGCGCCGCCGGCAGTTCGGTGCTGTCGCAGCCCGGCATGTTGGAATTCTATGTGGAGCAAGCCCGGCGGTTGGCTGCCGCCGGTTGCCTGGAATTGGTTTTCCTCGACCGCGGCGGCGAGCCGATTGCGTTCGAATACGGGCTGACTGCCAAGGGAACCTATTTCTCCTACAAAGTCGGCTACGACGAACGCTTCGCCGGGCTGACGCCGGGGCAGTTGCTGCGGCTCAAGCTGCTCGAGCGGTTTCACGCCGAACCCGGCCGCACGCTCCTCGACTTCGCCGGGCCGCTATGCCGGGCCACCGCCAAGTGGAGCACGCGCGTCGAACCGGTCGGCCGCTTGGTAATCGGCGCCCCCACGCTGGCCGGCCGCTGGGCCAGCGCGGCTTATGGCGCCTGGCGGCAGTGCCGGCAGGCCGTGTTTCCGGAACGCCCGGCGGCGGCCGTTTCGCCGGGCGTCCGACCTCGCTCGCCGGATTTTGCCGACTATTCCAGTTAACTGCCGCCGCAGGGCTCGCCTTTCCGCCGGTGACGATCAGCGTGATTGTGGGCGGGAAGTGGGGGCGGCGACTGCGGCTAAGCGTCCAGGATTAAATAACCGCCTAAAGCCGACTGAAGTCGTTCCCAAGCGATTGGCCGGTGAGCTTCCGGCCGCGCGGGTCTCGGGAAGCGATTCCTCGATGCTTACGGGTTCCTCTTCTCTGTTCCTGTTTTTCCGCGTTTGGGAGCACGCTACTGCTTGCTCTCGAACGGCTCTCTCGGCAGCAATGTTCTTCCACGAGAACAGAGAAGAGGAACCCGTAGTCGGCGCGGCGCGAGTCTCGCTGCCCGCGCGTCCAAAGAGCAAACGGTCGCTCCATCACTGGCTTCGAACGCGGTTAGCGCCCAAGATTAAAGAACCTCCCAAATTCGGTTGAAATCGTCCGCGGTCGCCCGGCTATTGAATTTGCAGCGGGTCGGTTTGGGAAGTTATATAATCCTCGTTGCCAACTACTTGTAGACGTCGACGATCTCGACGCGGACGCCGTCTTCGAGGCCTCTTTCCAGCACTGCGATCACAACGTCGCCTTCCTTCAGCCCGCTGTTGATTACCTGCCGCGTGCCATTCCTTTCTCCGGGGACAACCGCCGTCTTGACGGCTCGGCCGTCGACCACGCGGAAAGAATAAACCCGGCCATCGCCTGCTGTACCGTCCGTGAAAACTGACATCCTCCGCAACGTCAGTACGCCCGGATGCGTTTCCAAGTCGATCGTGACCCTTCCGTACATGCCGGGACGCAAACGGCCGTCGGAGTTGTCGAGATCAATTTCGACCGACATGGTTCGCGTCTCCGGATCGAGAGCGTAGCCGACGCGGCTCACTTGGGCGTCGTGGGGTTTCCCGTTGCGCTCGGCGTCCAGCCAGACTTGGGCGCGCTGGCCCGGCTGCACGCGCAAGGCATCGCTCTCGGGAATCTGCGTTTCCATGGTCAAGCGGCCGGTAACGGCAATCTCGAACAGCGGTACGCCGCTGATTTTGGCCAACGAGCCGGGTTCGGCGGCTTGCCGCACGACCACGCCGTCGAAAGGCGCCTTGATCTGCCGGAAATCCGCCCGCTGCTCGACTCGCTTCAACGTCTGTTGCGCAGCGGCCAGACGCAGTTGAGCGAGCCGCAAGCCCGCTTTGGCCACGGCGACGGCTGCCTCGGCCTGCCTGACCGCGGCTCTTGCCGCCGCGACTTGGGCCTGCGCGACGTTGACCGCGCCTTGGGCTGCCTTGAACTGGCTCTCTTTTTCATCGACTGTCTGCGAATCAATCGCCTTTCGAGCCCTCAATTCCACCGCTCGCTTGTAAACTTTTTCGGCGATCGCCAACTGGCTTGTCGCCTGCTTGAGATCTGCCTCGCTCTTGGCAACCTCCGCCGTCGCCCCTTCCAGGCCAGCCAAGGCCTCATCCAGCTTGCCTTGCGCTTGCTCGACGGCGGCGGGGCCTTCTTCAGCCAAGGCGTTAGCCTGTTCCAGCTCGGCGTCGAGTTCCGGCGCATCGATTTCGGCCAGCACCTGCCCCGCCTTCACGTGATCGCCCACGCCCGCGTGCCGGGCGACAATCAGACCGGCGACGCGGGCGTAGAGTTCCATCGAGCGCGACGGTTTCAACGTCCCGGGCTGCGACGTCTGTACGATGAAATCTTCGCGGCGGACCTTTTCGACGCGGACCTTGATCGGTTCGGCCGGCTCGTCCGCGACCGTCTTGCCGGCGCCTTCTTTCGCAGCGTTGCTCGGGCCTGGCTTGTCGGGCTGTCGAGCCTTTTCTTCCTTCGACCCTGCCGCCGGATTACCCGGCGCCGAAGATTCGGGAGCCTTCGTACCAGTCGCGTCTTCTTTCTCAACGGCCGCCGCCGCTTTCTTGCCATCAACTTGGACTTTGCTCTTGTCGATCTTGACGTGAGCGGGCGCCGGCGGCTCGGCCGCGGCGCGGCTGGTGATTTTCAAGGCGCCAAGCGCTCCGGCGAGCGAAGCGACGACGGCAAGCGTTGCGAATCGCCAGCACAATCGCGATTGACACTCGGCCCGGCCGCGGCTGGCGTCGATCTGCTCCAGCCGCCGCTGCAAGCGAGAGGCGCCGGCCATCGCCATGCCCAGCGCCGCCAACGGCCGGCGCAGCAGGCCGCTGGCCAGTTCGAGCAAGGTCGCGCGGTACGTTTCCGCACCGCCGAGCCAGTGGATGCACAATTCGTCGCAGGCCTGTTCGCGGACGCGACCCATCGCCCGGCCCACGAGCCAGAGCAAGGGGTTCGGCCAATAGAGCGCCTGCACCAGCTTCAGCAGCAGATTCCAGCCGTAATCCGCCCGGTGCACGTGCGCCAACTCGTGCAGCAAGATGGCGTCGATCGTTTTCCTATCGGCCTCCGCCAAAGGCTGGGGCGCTAGAATCGCCGGCCGGCGCCAGCCAACCACCACCGGCACGTCGACGCGATCCGTCAATCGCAACTGCACGGGCCGGGCCACGCCCAGCCGCGCTCGCCAATGCGCGAGCCGGTCGTTCCAGGCAGGCTCGGGGAGTGGCGCGCCTGATCGCTTCAGCCGCGCCACTGCTGCCAGCGACCGCGACAAGCGAAGCAAGGCCCCGAGGGAGACGGCCGCATAGATCAGCAGCACGACGGCCCGCCAGTTGATCGAGCGGGCCACGGGCGCCATTGCGGCGTTTTGTCGCGTTTCGCTCCGCGAAACGGAATCCTTTCGCGGAGCGAAAGGCGACAATTCCAGAGCCGGCGCAAGCACGGGCGCCGCCGCTTCGACTTGCGCCGGGCTGTCGGCGAGCGACGTCTCGGCCGGCCTCATTTCGGCGTTTCGTCGCGTTTCGCTCCGCGAAACAACGTCCTTTCGCAGGGCGAAAGGCGACGATTCGGCCGGCGCTTGCTCGCCCGCGAAGTTTAGCTTCCATTGCGGAGACACGAGCGCCGCGGCCGGCAGCAGCACCAGCCCGAGCAGACAGGCGTTTAGCGCCGCGGAGCGCGCCAGCAAGCGCCGTCCCAAGACTCGATCGAGCGCCAGCGCGGCGGCGCAGAGCACGAGCGCCTTGAGCCCCAAATCGATCGCGAAGCCAAAGGCCTGCGCGGTCGCCTGCGGAGAGAATGTCGAGAACACGGTCGCGCCGAACATGGGAGTTCTCCTGTCAACTGGGCTTGTTTGGGTTTCGACGGGCGAGCGAGCTTCGGGCCACGAAATGTTTACGGGTTCCTCTTCTCTGTTCCCGTGCGTGTTCGCGGTGCACGGCTCGCTTTCCGAGCAGCGCGAAGCGTGCATTCCGCGCAGAGAACGGCGGGATGTCGGAGCAGCGCCGGAATAGAGAAGAGGAACCCGTA
>DATKRK010000148.1:0-13497 GCA_035532215.1 Pirellulales bacterium
CAAACCGAGGTAACGTAAACTTGTTTTCATTGGACCAGTCCTCTCGTTGCGGCACTGCCTGAGAAAAAGGATTACCCCCTGATTTCAAAGGTAATCCGCGCCAGACGCGGGCGACTGGTCCAACCATTTTGTCTACAGAGCCAACCGCGCGAACCCATTCTTACGCCCACTGGCATTCTTTGGCCGCCGCTGCGTAAACTTAAACCTGGGCCTTGCCGGTGCTCGCCACGCGGCGCCCGACGCGGGCCGAAGACCCTGTTCATTGAGATTTCAGATGGCCGGTTCGGGGCCGACTGGCGCCCGAATAGCTCCCCCGAAGCTGCATGTACGAAAACGCCGGCACGTCCGAGAACTCGCAAACTGCCCGACGGCCGTTTCAGTACGGCCTGCGCGCATTGTTTCTGACGATGGCCTGTTTGAGCGCCTTGTTCGCGACAATGGGCATCGTGGGCCCGATGTGGTCGACGATCCTTGTTTGGTTTCTGGTCCTCGCACTGGCGCACGTGATTGCCAATCGCTGGGGGTCCGAAGGCTGGAATTTCGACGATGCCTCGCCGCCCGAAACCCCCGACGAGACTGATCGTGCGCCCCTCCAAGCCGCTCCGTCGCCGCCGGTCGACGTGCCGGCCACTCAACTGCGAGAAACCACCAAGCTCGGCTGGACGATGTCGATAGCGGCTGCCGGCGGAGCGCTGCTGGGCGGCGCCGTGGGAACTGGATTTCTGTTTTGGTTGGGTATCGAGCGAGTCGGCTATGCAGGAATCGCGGTCGGCGGAGCGTCGGCGGCGGTCGTCGGAGGCTTGCTGGGCTTTCTGGCCAGCAGCTTCATCTCGGTTGCCGGCAGCGCCTGGCAAGAAGCCGTACAAGGGGCGCCGGCGCGGAAGCCCGTCAACATTCCGCACGAATAGTCCTGCCGTTCCAAACGCCCTGACGGCAAGAACGGGGCGTTGATCGGATTGCACTTGTCGGAACTTCAACAGGCCGCTATTCTGCAGCGATTCCGTTGCTGTTGAATCGCTCCCGCTCTTTCGCCGCCTTGCGATGGTTGTTCTGCCCGCCTTAACCGAAGAGAGCCTCTGCCGCGCAACGGCGTCGGGCGGGAATTCGGCGACTAGTCGCGGCGCCATCGTCACGCCGCCCTGATTCGCTCAGTCGCGCCGGCGGCGTTTTTTCGCTGAGTCAGTCCCAGCGAGCGATTCTTGGAGCGAATCCGCTCCGAATTGGGGCGCTGTTCGCTTTACGTCTCGCCGGTTTGCACGCGGGCTGCGTCGGCTTCTTCCCATTCGGACTAAGAGTCTATGAGAAACTTAGATCCGTCGATCTTGGAGGAAGTCCTCCGGAGACGCACCTTTGCGATCATTTCCCATCCCGATGCCGGAAAAACCACGTTCACCGAAAAACTGTTGCTGTTCGGCGGATGCATTGACGTGGCGGGCGCCGTGCGCGGCCGCAAATCGCAGCGCGCCGCGGCGTCGGACTGGATGGAACTGGAAAAACAGCGCGGCATCTCCGTCAGTTCGACCGTGCTGGCGTTCGACTACGAAGGCCATCGCCTTAACCTGCTCGATACGCCTGGGCACCACGATTTCAGCGAAGATACCTACCGCACGCTGACGGCGGCGGACTGCGCCGTGATGGTCATCGATCTGGCCAAAGGCGTCGAAACGCAGACCGAAAAGCTGTTTGAAGTTTGCAAGCTGCGGCGGATTCCCGTGCTGACGTTCGTCAACAAGGTCGACCGGCCGGGGCGCGAGCCGCTGGCGATCTTGGCCGACATCGAGTCGAAGCTGGGCATCGAGCCCGTTGCGGTCAATTGGCCGTTGGGCGCGGGCCACGAATTTTGCGGGGTCGTGGAATTAGAAACGGGCGCCGCTCATCTGTTCGAGGAACGGAACAACGACTGCCGCATCGGATATCGCTCGGAGCCCTTGGATGCGCTGGACGGAACCGCGGCGCCGGAAGCGGCATTACGCCGGGCGCGGGAGGAGGTCGAATTGCTGCAGGTTGCGGGCGCCGCCCTGGACAAGTCGCGGTTTCTGGCGGGCGAGATCACGCCGGTGTTCTTCGGCAGCGCACTGACCAACTACGGCGTCGAGAGTTTTCTACGCGGCTTTTTGTCCCTTTGTCCCCCGCCGGCCGCTCGCTGGAGCGACCTTGGCTTGACGCCGGCGGCGCGTTCGCAGTTTGCCGGCTTTGTCTTCAAGATTCAGGCCAATCTCGACCCGCGACACCGCGACCGGATCGCGTTCGTGCGCGTCTGTGCGGGCAAGTTTCGGCGCGACATGGAAGTGCTCCATCCGCGCACCGGCAAGAAGTTGAAGCTGCGGCGCGCTCATCGCTTATTCGGTCAAGAGCGCGAAACGGTGGACGAGGCGTTCCCCGGAGATATCGTAGGCCTGGTAAATCCGGGCGAGTTTTGCTTGGGAGATACGATCTGCGAAGGCGCCGCGATGAATTACCCCCCTTTGCCGCAATTCTCGCCCGAACATTTTGCCGTGCTGCGTTGTCCAGATTCGGCCCGGCGAAAGCAATTCGGAAAGGGGTTGACGCAACTGATCGAGGAGGGCGCCGTTCAAGTGTTCAACGATCCGAGCGCGGTTCGGCGCGAGCCGATCTTGGCGGCGGTGGGCGAATTGCAGTTCGACGTGGTCCGCTTTCGCCTGGAAAGCGAATACAACTCGCCGACCGAAATCCAGTGGCTTCCCTACAAAATCGCCCGCTGGCTTTCAACGGGCCCCGAACAACTACGGAACGTGTCGCTTCCCTACGGCGCCCGCGTCGTACACGACCAACTCGGTTGCTCGGCGATCTTGTTCAGTTCGTTATTCGAGGCGCAGTATTGGCAGCGCGAGAATCCAAAGATCGCGTTGTCCGCCGTTCGCGAGCACGACTCGCCGTCGGCGGTTGGTCTCAAGCCGGCCCTGTCTGGGTGAACGCGCTGCGCGTCAACAACAAGGATTTAGCTGGATGGTTCGAAGAGTTGCAGACATCGAAGAAACCGCGCGCGAGCATCCCCAGCGGCGCCCCCTCAACGAGAAACCGAAGCGGAGTGCGCCGATTCGCCGGCCTCGGAGGCGCCGTAGGTCGAGGCTCATTCTCGTGAAGAACGCGAGGGAGCGGATGTTGTGCTTCACGAGGAATGCCATTTCCGAATTTGATCCAAGCAACGGCGACGAACAGCTCTTCAGGCCTCGTCAGCGATGCGATTGAGGGCCTTCAGGATTTGAAACGACCGCGGACGCGCCCCAGTTCCCGTTCTATGTGAAACGCAATCAAGGCGCGGACCGTGCGGGTTGTCGTAAAGTCGACTTCAGCGAGACGGCTGGCGGCGCACGACGAAAATGACAACGGCAGGAGCGGAGGAGATAGCGCGGCGCGCAATCTGCTTACGGTCTCTTCATCTCCATCACCACCCAGGTGACGCCGCCGACTACGCCGCCGGCGACGATAGCGATGAAAATCGACTTGAGCATGCCTGCCTGCAGCGAATAACCGGCCACGATTTCGCCGAAAATCGTGGCCATCGTCCCGAAATTGAACGCCACCAGAGCGACCATGTTGCGTTTCTTCTTGGCCGCTTCGCGCTCGGCTGGATCGACGCTGGTCCGCCGCGCGGGCTTTTCTTCAGCGGCCGCTTTGGCTCCGGTCTTGGCCGGCTGCGAGTCGATCTTCGGCGGGCCGGCGGCCAGTTCGGCGGCGGCCTGCTCGCGCGGGTAGTACTTGGTAATTACCTCGTTGATGCTGCTCGGCGTGCAGAGCACCGTGCGCACCGGCATGTCGTACCGCAGCCGCAACTGGTCCTCGATCTCCGGCGGCAACTGGTGCGGCGCCACCACCAACAACCGGCCGTCATCGACCATCAGCGGCGCCACCGACTGTTGCCGGGCCATGACGGCGGGCAGCTTCGGAAGCAACGACTCGTCGATGCTCACCTCGGTGATCTCGACGTAAGGCAGGCCGACCGACTCGGCGTAAGCTTGCATCACCTGGTCGGCCGGGGCCAGCTTCTGCTGCATCACGGCGTCGCGAATTTCGACGCCGATGGTCCGCGAATAGCGACGCGCTTTGTCGAGAGCCGCCGAATCGAGAATCTTGCGGCTGACGAGCAGTTCCTCGAACGAGCGGCCAGGCTGGCCTTTCTGAGCGCCGCCCGTCTGACGGCCGAGCGACGCGTCGTACTCGGTCTTCCGCAGGCTATCGGTCAGGCAGAGCATGGCCTTGGCCAACTCGTTGAGCAATTCCTGCGAGCGGTCGCCGTATTCGCCCGCTGCGTACTTGCGGACGTGGGCGTTCATCTTGCGGTAGTTCGCGCGGGCCTTCGTCGGATCGTCCTCGAAGAGCTCCAGCCGCAAGAGTTGATAGTGGTTCAAGGGCCGCGCGGTCTCGGTGATGCCGAGCCAGTCGCGGTAGACGTCGAGTTCCTTGGCCATGGTCAGCAAATCGGGGGGAGAGCGCGGCAAAACAATCAGCTTACTCGACGAGGTATTGGCTCGCCAGGGCTGTGTAGCCGTCGATCTGCGTTTCGTCCAGACCGCCCCGGCGTTGGATCTCGATGGCCGCTTCTCGGCCGCCGGTCCGGTCGCGAGCCCGCACCTGGACGCGGCCCTCGGTATTGAAGGCGTAGGTCACTTCTACGGGCGAACCCTTCGGCAAGTTGGAGGGCAGTTCGGTGATGCTGCAATTGCCGATCAGCGAGCAGGCGGCGGGATCAGGGGCGTCGCCTTCCAAAACCTTCACCGTGGCCCGCGTCTGGCCGGCTTCGATGGTGTTGAACACCTGCTTGACTTCGACCGGCAGCCGCGTGTTGCGCGGGATCATCACGTGATTGGTCGGCTTGCCCGTCTTGGGGCTGCGGACGATCACGCCCAAGCTGTGCGAGTTGACGTCGTCCTGCTTGACGTGCTCGAGGTGCCGGCGCACTTTGTCGGCCAGTTCGCTCCCCTCGCCGCGGTACTTAGCTTCCAGAATCGCGGCGTGAATCGCGGCGCCCTGCGCCACGGCCGTGTGCGGCGAAAGGCCTTGATACGGCTTCTTGCCGGTCACCCGTTCCAAGAGCAGCGGCACGCGCGGCATCAAGGTCGAACCGCCGACCAGCACGATCGCGTCCAACTGCTCGGGCGTGATCTTGGCCTGCTCGATCACGAGCTCGGTGGTATCGATCGTGCGCTGCAGCAAATCGGCGGTGAGCGTTTCGAACTGCTCGCGCGTCACCGTCACCGAGATGCTCTTGCCTTCGTGCCGGCAGACGATCGACGTTTGCGTTTTTTCCGAAAGCGCGATTTTCGCCAGGTCGCAATCGTTGCGCAGCACCTGCGAGGTGGCGGCCGAACTGCGCGGGTCGTTGCCGTGCTTGGCCTTGAATTCGTCGGCAATGTAATTGAGCAGCCGGTCGTTCCAGTCGACGCCGCCCAGATACACGTCGCCGTCGGTCGCCAACACTTGAAAGTGCGTGGGCGTGTACTTAACGACCGTCACGTCGAACGTGCCGCCGCCTAAGTCGTAGACCAGCGCCATCCGCGGCCGCTCGCTCTTGCCGCCGACGGCGCCCAACTCGCCGCGCTGCCAGGCGTAGGTAAGCGTGGCGGCCGTCGGCTCGTTGATGATGTCAATCACGTTCAGACCCGAAATCCGCCCGGCGTCTTGCGTGGCCTTGCGCCGCGCGTCGTTGAAATAATAGGGCACCGTAATTACGGCGTTGCCGATCGAGCCGATCCGCTTTTCGGCGTCCTGACGCAGCTTCTTCAGAATCAGAGCCGAGAGGAACTCGGGCGTGATCTCGCGGCCGTCGAAAGTGCGCTTGTACTCGGCGTTGCCCATGTGCCGCTTGACGCGCTCGACGACGTGCTCCGGATCTTCCATCGCCGCGCGCATCCGGCTGGGACCGACGACCACGTGACCGGTATCGGCCAGCAAGATCAGGCTGGGCGTTTCAATTTCCTCTTCTTCGTTCGGCAGAGCAACCGGGTTGCCGTCGGCGTCCAAGTGGGCGATCGCAGAAAACGTCGTCCCCAGATCGATGCCTACCGTTTGACCTTCTTTGAATTCCATCGCTGAGCTTCCGCTGTGGTTGAACCGTTTTGGCGATTTTCGGTCCCCGCGCGCCCCGAGTCAAGCAAATGGGCATGGCGTCGCACGTTTTTGCGGGCGGCGCTTGACACATGCCGCCAGCAACTCGAAACGTAAGCGAGGCGGAGCCAGCCACGGATGAAACACCGATGCGACACGGATACAGCGACGTTGGGCTTCGCCGCCAGGACGTTACCGGCGCGATGGCTAGGCCAGCATCGGACGTCGACAACGTCCTTCTTGTCCGTGTTCGATCCGTGGCTAGAATTCGTCCGCGGCGAGTGCCTCTTCAAGTGTGAGTTGATAGGTGAGGGTGGCTGGCGGCAGAGCGAAGCGATGCCCCAGCGAACTGGGGCTTCGCCTAGACTCAGCCGCCAGCCACCCGACGGTCAAAATGGCTTCGAAGAGGCACTAGCCGAGCTTATTCTTCGATGACTTCTTTGACGGGTTGCACGAAATGGGGCGTTTTGTGCGAAGCGGTCAGCTCCGCCGCCTTCTTATCGGCCTGCTTGCGTTCGCTGTACTCGAAGCGAGCCACTTGCTTGAGCGACTGGTTGAAAACGCCCCAGAAGGCCTTCAAGCGGACTTCCTTGGCGACTTTGGCACGGCTTTTGCGCTTGGTCGGTTTTTTGACTTCCGCCGTCTTGGCCGAGACGCCCGCCTTTTCAGCGGCTTCGCTTTCTCGTCGCAATTCTTTGCGGTTTATGATTTTACGGGCCATATTGGTCTCTGTGTAGGCCTAAAAGAGGCGCCTGGGCGCGGCCATTTCGCGTACCGAAGAAGCTATGGGCAGTAGTATAACCGGACTACGAGCCTTTCGCCAGCAGCGATGGAAGAGAAGTCGGAAGTCGGAAATAGGAACCCGGAACGCATGACTCGCTTTTCATCCTTCCTCCTGGTCAACCGGCGTTGCGCCTGGCGGAGGATTGCCGCCCCCGGCGCGAATGTATCGCGATCGTCGCCGGGCGTATTCTTCCGGCGAGACGTCGTCTGCTTGGGTGGCGCCGCCGAAAACAGCCTCGTTGAACAAGCGCTCGAGATAAGCCCGGCACCAGCCGCAGCCGGTGCCGGCGCCGAAGCACTCGCTCAATTGGCCCGCCCGGCGCGGCCGCTCCACTCGCAGAAAGTTGAGCACTTTCCGCTTCGTGACGTGAAAACAGAGGCAAACTTCGTCGTCGAGTTTCATGTTCGTTCGTGACCAGTAGGGCAGGCATTCCTGCCTGCCCATCAAGGCAGGCAGACAGGAATGTCCGCCCTACTATGCGAGCGGCGGCTATTCGCCTATCGTCTCCGTGGCCGTGGCGAGCCGCAGGCCGATGCGGCAGGCCAATTCATAGGCCCGCACGTCGAGTTGCTCTGACGTCGTATGGACGTTCTGCTGCCCGCAGCCCAGCGTGACGGTGGGGATGCCGTGGGCGGTGAGCCAGTTGGCGTCGAGGCCGCCGTTGGTGATCGCTCGCAGCGGTTCGGCGCCGGCGCGGCGGACGGCGGCTTCGGCTGCCAGCACGCAGGGCTCGTGGCTGTCGAGCCGGAAGGCCTCGTAGTCGAGCCGGCTCGTCAGCCGCACTTTGCCCGTCTGCCCCGAAACGTTCCGCACGGCGCCGGCGGCGTGCTCGAAGGCATGTTCGATGGCCGTGAGGATCTCGCGGCGAAAGGCCGGATCGTGGCTGCGGGCTTCGGCCTTGAGCAGCACGTGATCGGTGACGACGTTGGTGGCGGCGCCGCCGTGAATCACGCCGATGTTGCTGGTGCCGTGGCGGTCGCCTTTTTTGACGTCCCCCAGCCAGCCGTGGCGTTCCAGTTCGGCGATGGCCAGGCCGGCGATCGAGATCGCGCTGATGCCGCGCTCCGGCGCTCCGCCCGCATGGCTGGCCAGCCCTGCGACCTCGATCACGATGCGATAGGCGCCCGTCGCGCCGATGGTCAGCTTTTCGGCCGGGCCGCCGTCCCAATTGAAGGCCAGCTTCGGTTTCTTGAGCAGGCTTAGCTTGGCGAAATGGGCGCCGTACAGCCCGATCTCTTCCTGGATCGGCCAGAACAAGGTCAAAGGCGGGTGCGGCAGCTTGCGGCGGACGATCTCCAGCGCCGCCGTCAGCACCACGGCGCAGCCCGCCCGATCGTCGGCGCCCAGCCCGGTTTGCTTGTCGGCCGAGTACACGAAGCGGCCTTTGAGCGTGGGCTTCGAGCCGACGCACAAGGGCACGGTGTCCATGTGGGCCATCAGCAGCCGGCGCGGGGCGCGGACCGTGCCGGGCAGCGAGCAGATCAGGTTGCCCACCTCGCCGTCGTGCGGCGTGCGGCGGTGCGTGTCGTCGGTCGAGATGGCCGAAGCCGGCACGCCCGCCTTGCGCAACTGTTTGGTGATGAACTCGACCACGCGGCCTTCCTCGCCGCTTTTGCCCGGAATGGCCATCAGCTTCAGCACGCGATCCAAGGCGGCGTCGAGATCGGGCTCGGGCGGTTGGCCGGCGGCGTCAGGTCGTTTTGTTTTCTTCGTCGCTGTCGACATGGTAAGCTCGTCGGATGGTGGAGATGGCGCCGGCCCGCTTATCGAAAGTTTATCGTATTCCACGCGCGTCGAAAACCGAACCGGTTTGCGACTTTTGGCCCTGAGGAGCAAGTCATGCGATGCGAGTCATGCGTCCGTGGTAGCGGCGATTTTCAAGCGGCGGCGTTTTTCTGCGTAGCGTCGATTTGCGCCTGTGCGGGCAATGTTCTGCGCGCCGACGAGCCGGCGCCGGCGTGGCGCGAGCAAGTCGGCTTCTCTTTCGGCCATCGCGCGACGGAGGCCGCGTTCTCACCCGACGGCAAGACGTTGGCCATCGTCGGCGGCGATTACGACGACACGGGGATCGTCAAACTCTTCGACGTCGCCACGCATCAAGAACGGCTCTCGCTCGACGGTCACAACGGCCAGGTCAATGCCGTGGCCTTCTCGCCCGACGGCAAGACGCTGGCGACAGGCGGCGGCGCCGGGCCGGGACTTGGCGAAATCAAACTCTGGGACATAGCAGGCGGCAAGCTGCTACTGAGTCTCAGCCCCCAGGGCGGTTACGTTCTGGCGCTGGCCTTCTCGCCCGACGGCAAGACGTTGGCCGCCGGTGCGGGGCATATCGACAACGACCGTTACTTCGGCGAGGCCGGCTTTTGGGACGTCGCCAGCGGGCAAAAGCTGCCGTTGGCTCTCGAAGGCGCCAAGGGAGAAGTCACAGCATTATCGTACGTGGCTGGCGGCAAGCAACTCGTCACCAGCGGCAGCCGGTTCGACGAGGCATCGGGCCGTAATGTCTGCGAAGTCAAGCTCTGGGACGCCGCAGACGGCGGCGAGCAAGCCGTGCTGTTCACCAGCGTCGGCCCGGACGTGGACGCCGTCTTCTTTGAAATGCGTGCGCTGGCGGTCTCGGCGGACGGGAAACGAATCGCCGGCGCCGGCCGAGACGCCAGCCAAGGCGACGACGCGGTACGCTGCGGGTGTGGGGCGTCAACCCGAGCGCCGACTGGGGCTTTCTCAGCAATGAGAAAACGCCCAAGCTCTTTTGCGCGGCGTTCTCTCGCGACGGCAAAACGCTGGCCTTCGGCGGCGTCGACGATGCGATTCATTTCTGGGACCTGACAACGAACCGCGAGCAAGCGCCGCTGGCCAGCTTCGCCGGCGCCGCCTTTTGCCTGGCTTGCTCGCCCGACGGCAAACAACTCGTTGTCGGCGGCGCCGCCATCGACGGCGAGCGCCGCCAGTCGGGTTTTGTCAAATGGTGGGCGAGGCCATAAAATCCAATGCCCCTCCATGTGACATACGCATTTCACCGTGACCAACTGCTGAAAAAGGGCCCTTCCGGATTTTGTGATACAAGCGTTCTGTTTCTCCGCGGCCCGCGAAGATTTTATGTTGCGGGCGGGCGAACGGATCGACGCCGACATCGAAGTCCGCCAGCACGCCCGAGAGTCTAGGGAACAGAAGAGGAGAGGAAGCGTACTGGCGAGACTCGGCCGTCTCGGTCTCCTTCGACACTGGCCGCCGAACCGCCCCGCAGGCCAAGTACGCTTCCTCTCCTCTGTTCCGCGGGGATCGGCGCCGAGGTCGCCGTCCGATCGAGCGTTCCGCGGCGATGAGCCGAAGATGAGCGCCAACAGCATCCATGCCGAATTTCGCGGAGCGTGCCTACGACTTTGGTTGCGGCTGAAGGCCGCGCCGTGTACTCTTTCCGCAGATCATTGGCGTCACGGAGATTCGGGGTTGGATTTTTTTGAGGCATGACTCCGATGTCCAAAGGTCCGGAAGAAAACGGCCTCCAGCGACGGCTGCCTGAAGCGCCTGTGGCGCATCGGAGCCCCGAACATCCCTTTGCCTTGCTTGCATCGCCGCAGAGCCTGATCGCAACGGGCCAGGGCAAGCCGAGTCATTTACCCCGTGCGGAGCGTGGTTCTCCCTTGCTCCGTAGCCGCGGACTTCCAGTCCGTCGCCCGCCGGGTGACGGACCGGAGGTCCATCCTACAATTGCTCGCCAGCAGAGCCTGACCCCGGTGAGCACCAAGCGACGAGGATTCTATCAGGAACCAGCTTGTCCGTGCATCGCGACCTCATTTATTGCCCGGATATGCCTAACAAAACGCACGCCTCCATTTGATCTTCAGCCAGAACCGCCTACATTTTCTGCTGACGAGCGCGGTTTACAAAAGGCATTGGAAAGCTTGCGGGAAAGTGAAGTAAAAAGCAAACTCGGCCGGGCTCGAGCAACGCCCTTGAGATAGCCGGGTGGCTGGCGGCAGAGCGAAGCGATGCCCCAGTTCGCCTTCGTCTTTGCGGCTGAGCCTTGACGAAACCGAGGTTCGCTGGGGCTTCGCCAAGGCTCAGCCGCCAGCCACCCGGTTGGGTCGATTCAGTCCTTCAACTGAAACAGCCGCTTGAGGGCGTCCAACAGTCCGTGCGGAATGCCGTGCCGAGCCTCGTCGCGCAGCGATTCCAAGGGCGGGTGCAAGAGCTTGTTGATCAGCCGGTCGAACGACTGCTGGATTTCCTGCCGGTCGCGATCGGTCAGCCCCGGCAAGCGGTTGAACAGCCGCCGCAGTTCGTCCTCCTTGGGCTGCTGCCAGCCTTGCCGCAGCCGCTTGATGATCGGGCCGGTGGCATAGTGGTTCAGCTCGGCCATGAACCGGGCCGTTTCGTCTTCGATGATCTTGAGCGCCTTGGGCAGTTCCTTGTCGCGCTCCTGGCGGTTGCGCTCGCAGGCGTCCTGCAAGTCGTCGATCGAATAGAGATACACGCCCAGGCAGTCGCCGATAGCCGGGTCGAAGTCGCGCGGGATGGCCAGATCGAGCACGAACAAGTCGCGCTGGTAGCGGGCCGGCTCGATGCGCTGGTAATCGGCCAGCGAGACGATCGGCTCGCTGGCGCCGGTCGTGCCGATCACCAGGTCGGCCGCCACGAGCGCGTCGCCGAGTTGTTCCCAAGGCACGGCGCGCCCCTGCCAGCGTTCGGCCAGCGCGCGGGCCCGCTCGAAGCTGCGGTTGACCACCGTCACGTCGCGGGCGCCTTCGTCCTGCAAATAGCGCAACGTTTCTTCGCCCATTTCGCCGGCGCCGATGACCAGCACGCGCTTGTCGTCGAATCGCTCGAAGATTTGCTTGGCGAAATCGGCCACGGCCACGCTGGGAATGCTGATCCGCTTCTCGTTGATCGAGGTTTCGCTGGCCACGCGCTTGCCCACGCGCAGTGCGGCCTGAAAGATCTGGTTCGTCAGCGGTCCGGTCGAGTGCCGGCCGAGGGCCAGATCGTAGGCCTGTTTGACCTGGCTCACGATCTGCGGTTCGCCGAGCACCATGCTGTCGAGACTGGAGGCCACCATGAACAGGTGGCGAACGGCGTCTTCGCCCGTGCGCTCGAACAGTTCGTCGAAAATGTCGTAGACGTTCAGCCCGTGAAAGCGGGCCAAAAACTCGGCCAGATCCTGGTGCGTGGGGCCGCACTCGGGATCTTCGGCGGCGGTGTAGACTTCAACCCGGTTGCAGGTCGAGAGCAGCACCGCTTCGACCTCCGGAAAGTGCGTGCGAAAATCGTCGAGCGCCGCCTCGGCCTGCGCCGGGCTGAACGCCAGCCGTTCGCGAATCGCCACCGAAGCGTGCCGATGGCTGCAACCGAGCATTTGCAGCTTCATGGCAGTTTGAGGGGATGCTGGATGAAGGATGAAGAATGAAAAACGGCGGCAGCGAGCGCCGGCGAAGACTCTGCGCCCAATTCCGCGATCCGCATTCCGAGTTCCGAATTCGCCCGGCGTTTCGCGCGGGTTTGCCGCACCGGCGCGTGGCTGCTGGGCGACATCAGCCAGACGCCCATTGCGATCGCCAGGCAGACGAAGCTGGCGACGGTCAGATAGGCCACTTTGCGCCCCTGCCGGGCCGGCCGATAGAGTACACTGAACGCGGCCGCCGCCAATTGCCAGCCCAACAGCACGCCGGAGCTCCACACGACCGGGTCGTTCCACTGCACCGAGTCGGGCAAATCGTGGCGCCGATTGACCAGGTTCAACGCCATGCCCGAGAGAAAGCCGACGGCCAGCATCACCGCCGCCACGAACACGGCCCGCGTGTTGACTCGCTCCAGCCATTCGAGAGCGGGCAATTGCAAGCCCTGCATCGGCCGCAGCTTGTGCTTCAGTTGATAGCTGTGGACCAGGTGCATCAAGCCGGCGACGAACCCGACCAGCACGGTGATCACGCCCAGCAGCAGAAAAATGCCGTGAACCGCGGCCCAAACCTGCGAGGCTTGCGAGGTGGGAAACGGCTCTCGCTTGGCGAAGAATTCGGCCGCCGCGATCAAGCCGAGCACGAGCGGCAAGGCGAACAGCCCCACGGCGGTGCGCGGATGGGAAAAGGTCCAGTACACGTACATGGCGGCCAGGACCCAGGCGGCGACCAGATACCAGTCGAACTCGCTCGACAGCGGCGCGGCCGACGTCGTCCGGGCGCGATAGGCCAGGAACAGCGTTTGCGCCAACAGCCCTGCGCCGGCAAAGGCCAGCAAGATGGCGCCGCGGACGCCGCTGCGGAAGAACAGCCGCGAAATCTCCAACGCCAAGGCCGCTATATAACTGGCGGCGAAACAGAGAATGCTGATTCCAGAGAGCATTTTTAAGCCTGGGCGACTATCCGTCCCGGAATGACTGGCTAGCCACGGATGAAACACGGATCGAACACGGATAAGACTTCCCGGCAAGGTATGGGAAAGTCATTTTCTCCTGGGCCCCGACTCATGGAACCACGGATGGCACGGATAACACGGATTTTGAATTCTCAATATCCGTGCCATCCGTACTACAAACGTTCTGTTTCTTTGTGGGCCGCGAAGATTTCGCCCTGAGGGTCAAGCCGGGTTTCGCGGCAGGAAATTCAAACTCAGGCTCCAGAAAGTCGCTTTTCGCTCCGCGAAAAAGGCGC
>DATKRK010000149.1:0-16053 GCA_035532215.1 Pirellulales bacterium
CCTTGCGTCTCCACCAACCGTCCATCGTCCATCTAAGCCGGACGGAATCCCACGCCACCCAGCTCCATGCTTATTCTTCCCAACTCTCCTGAATTGACCAAGCCCGATTTGTGTCAACGCGGAGCGTGCGCGGTATAAGTCCGCGTTTTCCGCCGTCAACGGTGTTTGTCGGCGGGGCGTATGGCTCGTTGGTCGACGTGCGAAAGGTGATTATTCGGCCGCTTCAATGAGCCCCAGAAAGGCAGCCGCATCGACGCAGGGTCGCCTTTCAAGCTGCGGTAATTCGCGGGCTATGCTATCATTGGCAGCGAACGAAGATGCTCGTTCGCGGTCCATTAACTAACAAAGGAAGCAACTGAAGCAATGGCGAAGAAAGCGAAAGACGGCGTGAACAAAAGCGAACTGGCCAGGAAATACGTGGCCGCACATCCGGCAGCCAGCCCCAAGGAAATCGTCGAGGGTCTGAAGGCGGAGGGCGTGGAGGTCAGCGTGGCGCTGGCGAGCAAGATTAAATATGGCCGCAAGAAGAAGGCCGGGCGCGGCAATAAAGCCGAGGCCATTCGAACGGCCGCCAAGTCGCTCGGCAAAAAGGTCCGGCCGCGAGACGTGATTTCGATGCTCGAAGTGCAGGGCATCACTGTCACGTCTGCCCAGGTCTCGGCGACGCTCAAGCGAATGGGGATGCGCCGAACTGGCCGAGGGCGGAAGCCCGGAGTGGCTGCAAACGGATCAATCACGATCAATGACCTGATCGCCGCCAAGAAGCTGGTTGAAAAGGTAGGCAGCGTCGAAGCGGCTTCGCAGGCGTTGTCGGCGTTGGCGAAGCTGAGCTAACTTTGCTTATAGCGCCCCTCGTCCCGGAAATGGGACGAGGGGGCGCCGCTTTGCGTCAGGAATGCAACAGCCCCTACGCTGCCTACTTCAAATCTTGAAGAGCCGCGACCGCCCGGCGGGCGTCAACTTGTTCCTCGGTCAATTGGCTCTGGTTGCCGATTGAGATCGGCGCCTGGTGTGCCACGGATTACTCCTTAAGCTGCCTGCTCGTCGGCAAGCAGTTCCAACGAACTCCCAGTCAGTTTAATGCGTCCAAATCGCTCGCCGGCCGAATCGTAAAACAGCACGGTCTGCTTTTCGGCCTCCCAAAAATCAGTCAGCCGCACCGACCTCGGCCCGGCCAAGCAGAACTGAATTCCACACGGCCGCCCGCGTCGATGCAGCATTCGCTCGAACAGCCGAAACGCCCCCGGCTCAAGCCCTTCATGCTCGCAGAGGGTTTTGGCGACCAATGCTCTGAGGTCGTCCAGGGATTTGGCGCGATGCGCTTCGGTGCTCATCTTTGTTGTCATCTCGGTAGGGCTGCTGCTCAGTTTGCCCCAGCTATGATCGGCTCTCGATCGAGCAGCCTGAAGTCGAATCGTGGCGCTGAGAAAGCGGGCAAAATGGCGGTGAGTTTGAGGGGGGCGCGGTCACGCCCGCGCCAACTGATCCGCCCGCTTTGTCAGCGTCGGGACGCGAAACGATCCGTGCATTTTCCGAATGTCGCCGGCCGCCTCGGCGGGATCAATGCCCACGGCGGTGATAAATAGAGGGACTTTGCTCTCGCCTCGCGTGATCTCGATTGCGGTTGCATTCTGGAAGCGCGTCTTGGCGACTCCGATGATGAAGAAGATTTCGGCTAATCGGCTGCGGTAGTAGTTCCCGGTGCAGAGGAAAAGAACGCGATTCGGCTCGTCCATCGAGGCTCTGTTCATGGCGGTTCCGCAAGCTGTGATCGAGACGCGTCGGGAACTAGCGTCCCGGCAAGTTGTCATTATATACGGCGATTGCAGTCGCCGGCAGATCGTTGGCAGGAGCCCGGTTTGCCGTTAAGCTGGCTTGATGGCCAGTCAAATCAGCCGCACCACGAAGGCGGGCCATTCGCCCGAAGTCATCGAATTGGCGGACGGAGGCGTCATCCTCTATCAAGAGGGCTTTCTGCCGTCCGACTTGGCCGACCGGTATTTTATCGAGTTGAGGGAAACGTCGGCCTGGGAGCAAAAGAACGCGGCATTCGGCCGCATACAGCCCCGGCTCACGGCTTCTTACGGCGACGAGGGCCTGACCTATTTCTATTCCGGCACAGAGAACAAGGCCCTTCCTTGGACGCCGACTCTGCTGGAGATCAAACAAAAAATCGAGGGCGTCAAGGGGCGGTACAATTACTGCCTATTGAACCTCTATCGGTCCGGCGCTGACAGCGTGGGCCTGCACGCCGACAACGAGCCCGGCATGGGCAGCGTGATCGCCTCGCTCTCCCTGGGAGCGACGCGGACGTTTCGGATGCGGCACAATAAGACCAGGGAGACGCGGACGTTCGAGCTGGCCAACGGCACGCTCATCATCATGGCGGGGACGATGCAGCAGTTCTGGAAGCACGAAGTCCCGAAGACCTCGGAGAACGTCGGGGAGAGGATCAACTTGACATTTCGGCACATCGAGTCATAGATGCCGCCAAAGGCATGTTCAGTGGCAATTGGCCGAGGCGTTCAGATTGCCGTGGAGCAGAGGTGAAGGCCGCTTGCGGGCCAGCTTGCGGCAATGGTCGGCATAATCTTCGTTCAGATGCTCTTTGCAAAATTCGTCAATCAATCCGATGACGATCCGCAGCGCCTCGCCCTTCTCTTCCTTGGACGGCGGCTTCTGTGTGGGTCGGGGGTTTCGGCGGTTCGTTCGAGATTGGCAGCGACGTGACGATCCCGTGCCGCATCTTGGCCACCCGATAGCTTTCGTTCAGCATCCGTCGAATGCCCGGCCCGAAAGACAGCGACATTCCTGGGCCGACAAGCAGGCCATCGTAGACGAGCTTTTCTCGGAAAGGCAGCAGAACGGTTAGGCGTCTCGCCACTCATTCGTTGATTCGGCCACCTCTAGAAAGTTCAAGAACTTTTCGCCGATCAGGCAGCCCATTGCCTTTTCGGAACCGAAGTCCTCCTCGATGCCACGAGTCGCTTCGCACCAATCGGCAATGATCTCACCTGGCGTCGGCGGCTTCCAGTCGGACTGCGCTTCGTAGGCCGTGACCTTCACCGCCATTCCATCAGCCAGGTTCAGGCGGCTCCGCAGGTACTCTTGATCGACGAGTTCGATTTGCGAGCGATTGTCCGCCCCGATGATGCGAAGCATCCAGCACGTCGTCGCTTGGCCGGTGGCGATCGCCTGAAGTTCCGCCCGCCACGCCTGGGCGAAGCCCCGCGTCGGCTCTTCTTCGCTTGATTTCAAGTTATTGCCGACGATTTTCCGCTGGGGAATCACGAGCGCCGCCGTGAACTTCCCTTTATCGAGCTTCGCCAGGCCATCGCCTTCGCCGATTTCGTCGAAGCCTTCGGGAAACCCGTCGATCTCGACGTTCAATGTTCCTGGGACAAGCTTTGTCGGCCAATCAGATGGAACCACGAGCAGGTCGTCCCGCCCAGGCAGTCTCATCACCTTGGAGAAGTGATCGGTGTTGGTCCGAACCGTGCCGATGAATTCGAGTTTGCTCACCGTCATCGTTTTCTCGCACGCTTCTTTTTGCCGGCCGGCTGCGCCACGAAGTCGGAGTCGTCGCCACCGTGGAAGAAAATCATGCCCTGGAGTTCGTCGCCTTTGACCACGGCCCATCCCCGGCCCTGGGCCACATCCATCTCGTCGTTTCCGTCCCAGGTCCATTCGACCGCTGGCACACCGTCCCTCGTGGTCAGTTGGCAGTCCATCTGGCCGTGGACGTAGCCAAAGTGAAACACGCCGTTGCCGTTCTGGTCGAACTCGAAGTAGCCCTCTTCTTCCTCATCAACGTAATCCTGGTCCCACTGCTCCATCGAGACGATTCGCCAGCGGCCGGCGAAGGGATTCATGGTCTTCGGCTTTGATTTCGCCATCGTCCTACTCCAACTCGTCCAAGTTATCCGTCAAGTTCCTTCGTCAATTCAGTCCGTCGCCGTTCGATGGCTTTCAAGCGAGTTGTGAGTTTCCTGGCCTCAGTGTTGAGGTCGGCCAACTCCTTTTGGAGCTTCTTCTTGTGCAGGTGGTCCTGCCCGCTCTTATCTCGGACGAGAGATTCGACTTCGTGACGCAATAGCCGATACCACGGGTTGCCGTGCATGTTGCTTTCTCGGAATTGCAACTTGCCGACTCGGATTGCTGCAATGATCTCCTGTTGTGTCAGACCGAACTCCTGCCGAGCGGACTTGTCGCTCAGAGTGGCCCCTTTTCGTGACCACATCGAATCGCCATCGTCCATGTTTCGTTTCTCCGCAGCGGCGTTGTCGTGAATTGATTCTCCCGCCCCGTGTGGCCTTTTCGATTTCTCCTTCGCCATTGCTTACTCTCGCTGCTGCCGATCTGCTGGGATGTAGGGGATCAAACCCTTCTCGAAAGCAATTTCCCGTGCTTCCCTGGGGCATTGGCGAATGTCCATCATTAAGCCGTTGACTTTCAGCAACCAGATCAAGGTGTTCTTATCCATTCTGCTTGGCAGGGTCCACTCGAAGTTCATGGGCGTGATGTTCAGCATCTTTCGGATCGCCGCCAATTTCCCCGCCCCGCTGCTTTCGGCGATGCCGAAACCGGCGTCGATGTCACACAGGCGCATGTGGGGCGTTTGGCTCCTGTCATGCAGGAAGTTCACCCAGCCAATGGTGCGGACGATGCCGCTGGCCCAGATCGCCGGCTTGCCGCTGAGAAGTGGCGAGGGGCGCTTGCGGGCCAACTTCTCGGCCATCTTCCGGCACAGCACCGCATATTCTTGATTCAGGTGCTCTTTGCAGAATTCGTCGATCACGCCGACGATCCGCTCGAAGGCCGGCTGCACCCATTCGGCGATCCCCGCACCAGCTTTTTTCTGCTTTGCCATTGGCGACTCCATTTGCTCAAGTAAATCGAGGATGACGGCCAGGACGGCGCCCAATTCACGGCTAAAGGTGACTGGCGATCTGCTCCTGGGGCGAAGCCAGGTCGAGCTTATCCTGCATCATTTTCACGAAAACCGGCTGTTCCCCTGGGGGAAGCACGAGCCGGTTGAGAAGTGATTCTAATGTCAGACCGAAATAGGCAACGCTCGCTTTGCATTCCCGCAGACGTTCGATGCACCAGTCCACCCGGTAATGCTCTTCAGGGTCTCTCAGGGTCAGGCTCACGTTCTGTCCCAGGCCGCCAAGGCTGTTGAAGCACGATTGCAGCCAGAGTTTGTGCTGCAACTCTTCCGGGACCACTGCCTCCCAGGATGCCGCGTCTGGAGGCAACGCAAGGCCCTCGCCATGCTCTCGCAGGGCGGAGACGATCCGGTTCCAGCCATCGCACTTTACTTCGTCGTGACAATCGAAAGTGCGATACGGCTCAATCAGCAGGTGAGGCCCGATCTTGTTGAAGATGACGTACCACGGTTCGCTGGGCCGTGGTATTTCGTCGATGTAGAGGATGTCGTTGCTCCCATCATCATTGAAGCTCAGCAACTCCCCCAGCAATCTCTTCTGCCGGGGCGTGAGGGGAATGCCTTGTTCTTCGCAAGCCACCGCCTCCCAGGTGAGAAAGCGGTCCTCTTCCAGCCAATAAACGAAGCCATCGACCGCCTCCTGAAGATTCCCCAGGTCGTCGAGGGAACCGCCTTCGAAAAAGTCATAGGTCGGGATGTCTGCGTCGAACTCCCAAGAAATCGAGGCTGGCTGCTTCGATGCTCGGCTCGTCTTTTTTGGCACGGTGCTGGTCCTTTCTTCAAAGTCCGCTACCCTTCTTCAAGCAGCAGTTCTTGAACTTCTTGCCACTCCCGCATGGACAGGGATCGTTCCGACCGAGTTTTTGCTTCGACGCCGGCTTTTGTTGCAGGGCCAACGGGGAACCAGCCCGTACTGGCGGCAAGGGCTGCTTCGCTTTCGGCAGGTCAGGCGCCTTCTTGCCCGTCAATTTTTCCAAGGCGTACCTCACGAGGCCGGCCGGATCGCCTTCAAGCTCTTGGACTCGTCTCCAGTGCTCTTCCTTCTCGGCCTTTTCCGTCGCCAACCACTCGTCGTATTCGGGAAAGCGTTCGCCCGTCAGAGTACACGTTTCGACAAGGTAGTTCCGCAACCCTCGGCTGTCGAAATCAAGTGTTCGTCCCACGAGTCGTTGCCGAGCAACGTCGATGCCTGCTTGGGCAAACTGCGATAGCAGGGCATGAGCAAGATCACGCTGAATCTGCTCGTCTTTCTCCTGGGGCAACAGATCGAGGCAGGTCGCTACGGCCAGGTCAGAATGGATTTTCTCAAGGGGGCCAGTGGCGTAGAGGCGAAAACGTCGTTCGGCGGTCGGAAACGCCTCGGCGATGGCCTGCAAGACGGCTGGCGTACCGATCCTCGTCAGTGCCTCGGCGCACTCTTCGTTGAGCAAGTCGGCATCTTCGTCGAACTTGGTGACGATCAGGGGAATCGTCGATTCGAGGTGAGCTTGGCCAGCCAATCTCACAAGGAGCGGTTCCAGCCACTTCATTGCATGGTGGCTGTAGTCGTCAATCTGAACGGCCAAGCATTCACGAACCTTCGCTTCGCAGTCCTGGCCGTATCGGGCTAGGGCCTCCACGATCAGCTTGGCATAGCTCAGGTTGACGTCGTTGACGTATTGTTTGTCCTTCCCTTCGTCGCAAAACTGCTCTAGCTTCTGCCAGCAAGTTGCCTCATCCCAGGAGAGCATTCGCAGCCGCTCGGTGATAGGGGTTTGCAGAGAGGCGAGGAAATGGCGGGCCTCCAGGATGTCCGACTCTCTGGGCAGCAGCAGGGACGGCTCGGCTTCCACGAGGAGCATCGACAGATTGTAGGAATAACTCTCGTATGTGCCGCACGACTCGTCATTCAGTTCGTCGATTACCCAATCAATCGTGTGCTCGTTCTGCGCCAGGTCTCTGGATGCGCCAATCTGCCGGTACGACTGGTGGTCCCGGCCATAAGTTTCCACGGCCTTGATGACCAAGGGCATGATGGAGAGGTCGGGCGAATACGACTTGGCGAAATACCTCGTCGCCCGATCCCGAATCTCGATGTTGGGGTCGAGAATGGCTTCCTTGATTCTCGCTTCGGGGTATCGCATGGTCCTGGTCCTTTCCTTGGCTTAGAGCATCCCCAACTGGGCAGCGACTGCCGCCACCTTCATCGCCGCATCTGTACGGGATATGCCGAGAGTCTGCCGCAGGAAACGGATCGCTTCCTCTCGATTTCCTGTTCTCACCAGCCCGAACAAGTGCATCTCCCGCTGAGAATCGACGCCAGGCGCAACGGGAGGCAGCCACTCCACACGAAGCGTGCTTCGAGGCGTGGCGCCGCAAGTGAGAATCCGTCGTTGGTCGTCCGGGTAATGTTCCTGCTTGAACCGAACGAGTTTCTCGATCATGGCATCCACATCGTTCGACTTGAAGTCATTCCACATTTCGGGATGATCCGCCTCAATCAGTTCCCAAGCCGAGCGGTAGCCCTGTCGAGCATTACCCAGGCCGACCGTTTCGTTCCAAGCGATGTTGGCGAACATCAAGGCAACATGGGCTGCTTCCGATGAAGCGGCGTCAGGATCACGGAGCAAAAGCTCCGCCATTTCCTTGAGCATCTCGGACATCTTTTGGGGTTTCGGCATGACCGGACTGCGTTCAACTCTTCGTCTTTGTGATCTTCCGCCCCTTCAAAAGCTTGGCCAGCGACGAGCCGCCCGGCAGACCGCGCATGCCTTTCGTTAGCGCCATCTCGACGGCCATCCAGGTGTCGCCGGGCGAATCGAAGACCGGACCTGAGTTTTTCTTCGGCAGTTTGCCCGTGCGGCGGTGATGAGCCCGAGCCCAGGCAAGGATTTTCGTCACGCTGAAGCGGGGCAAGTCACCCTTGTGCCGCAGCCCCCTGCGTCGCTGAAGCAAGCGAGCCAATGAGGAGCCGCCCGGCAGACCGCGATAGCCGTTGCTTAAAGCCGCGTCGACCGCCCACCAGGTTTCGCCTGGGGCGTCAACGATCGGACCGGAATTGAGCTTGGGCCAGGCTCTGGTACGCCGGTAATGAGCGTCCGCCCACGCCAGGATTTGCCGCTCCGTATAGCGAGGAAGCGCTTTCAGATTCCGCACGCCGCGATGCCGGTTGAGGAGTCGGGCCAGTGATTGTCCGCCGGGCAGCCCGCGTCGTCCATGCGTAAGGCAGACGTTTATTGCGCCCCATGCGTCGCCGGGCGACTCTGGAATCGGCCCATCGTTTCCCTTGGGCCAGCGCCCCATCCGCCGTTTGTGGGCATCGGCCCAGGCCAGAATCTTGGAAACGGTGAGCCGAGGAAGATTGGCAATATTCCGCACGCCGCGATGTTCGGCCAGCAGCCTGGCGATCGAGGAGCCGCCCGGCAATCCCCGGATGCCGACCCGCAGCGCAGCTTCGACGGCGCGCCATGTCTCGCCTGGAGCGTCAGCCACCGGCCCGGAGTCCTCGTTGGGCCAGCGTCCGGTGGGCAAACGATACGCATCGGCCCAGGCCAAGATGCCGTCGATCGTATACGGCGGGAGCGCCTTGCGATTTCGCACGCCGCGATGTTCGCTCAAAAGACGCGCCAGTGATGAGCCCGGCGTCAAGTCGCGTCGGCCGGCGCACAATGCCGTGTCAACTGTTTCCCAAGTCTCGTCCGCGGCTTCGCGGATACGGCCGTCTGTGGAAATCGGCCAGCGGCCGTGGCGCTCGAAAAAGGCGTCCGCCCACGCGAGAATCTGAAGCACGTCGAGCGGCGGTTTGGGTTTGGCCCGCAAGCGTTTCGGGCGGCGTCGTGGTCGGCTGGCATGATCGGTCGCCATGCCGCCAGCCTAAACGATCGAGCGGCATTTTCCACCGCGTCGGCGAGTTTTTTTTTCGACGTTCGCCCGTCGAAGTGCCAACAAGCCGCCGGCCACGCTAGCTTCGTTTGGCCAACGACACTTTGAAGTCAATGTGGAGGCCCGATTTGGCATGAACCTTTTCCACGATCTGCTGAAGAGCGGTTATGATCGCCTCGCTGACGATCCACATCTGCGTTTCGCTGTCGATGGCGCCGGGCGGGATCAGGAGCCTCAGATACGTGCTCAGAGTCACGCGAAACGCCCCGAGCGCCTTTCGCAAAATCTCAAGTCGCGAGCGTTCGTCCGCTCTGGCGGCGTGGAGGCATCGCCAAAAGCATTCGTGAAACGCGGAACCTCGCTTGTCCAGGGCCGCTAAAAGCTCGTTCAGCGGCATGTCCTTGCTCAGTTGCCGACTCGCCATCTTGAATCGCAATTTCCCAATGGCGTCGTCTTTCTCGGAGATGGTCGCTTGCAGCGCGGCGATGGCCGCTTGGTCGTTCGGGTCGCTACGATACACGACCTCGGTGATCGTGTTGGGCTTCGTGACCTCCAAGATTTGCCGAAGGATCGGTTCGATCTTGGCTTGAGCTTCCGCGTCGAGTTGTTGCCTTACCTGTTTCAAGAGTTCTTTGACTTGTTTGGTTGCGCTCATGGTCGCCACCGATTGAAAGTGCGAATGAAATAGCCCGACAAAGCAACGCAGGCAATTTGCCAGGGCTGGTGTGCCTGATTCTATCAAGACGATTTCCTGATTCGCAGCCATATTGCTTCGCCTTTGGCAAGGTGGCGGCCCCCGCTGACCATGCGAGTGCGAGGCGGTCGGCCCGCGTGCCGGTCTCCTGCGCCACGACGGTCGTGTTGCTCGACTCGCTGAGCGTGTGGCTGGCGGTGATCTCGTTGCCCGCGTCCGTGATTAAGGCGCTTGACAAGCAGCCGGCGCGCCGCGACGCTGGGGCAGAGACGGTTTTTACACCGCACGTCCACCGGGAGCCCGCCATGAGTTTCGTTTTCCGGCCGTGGCAACTTTTCGCGCTCGCCGCCGTCGGCGCCGCCGAGCAAGACTATCAACGGGCGGTCGAATACCTGATGGCCGAGAACCGCATCCTCAAAGCCAAACTCGGCAAGCGGCGAATCCTGTTGACCGACGACGAACGGCGCGTGCTGGCCGTCAAAGGCAAAACGCTTGGCCGGAAAGCCCTGGAACAACTGGCCACGATCTGCACGCCCGATACGATCTTGCGCTGGCATCGCGAGCTGATCGCCGCCAAGTGGAATCACAGCGAAAAGCGCAAGGCGCCGGGCAGGCCGAAGATCGCCGCCGAAGTGGAAGAACTCGTGCTGCGAATGGCCAAAAAGAACCCGACCTGGGGCTACGACCGGATCGCTGGCGCGCTGGCCAATCTCGGGCACGAGCTTTCCGATACGACCGTCGGCAACATCTTGAAAGCTCACGGCATCGAACCGGCGCCCGAGCGAAAGAAGACGACCCGCTGGAAGACCTTCATCAAGTCGCACTGGGAGGTGCTCGCCGCCGTCGACTTTACGACGGTCGAAGTCTGGACGGCGCGAGGGCTCGTGACGTTTTACTTGTTGTTCGTGATGGAACTGGCGACGCGGCTGGTGCATTTCGCCGGCTGCACGCCGAACCCGAATGGCCCCTGGATGAAGCAAGCCGCCCGCAACTTGACGGCCTGCGATGACGGCTTCTTGAAGGGAAAGAAATATCTCTTGATGGACCGCGACGCCAAGTTCACGGCCGAATTCCGCGGCGTGCTCGAACAGGAAGGGGTCGAAAGCGTCTTGCTGCCGCCGAGATCGCCGAATCTAAACGCGAACCTGGAGCGCTTTTTTAGATCCCTGAAATCCGAGAGCCTCGGCCGGATGATCTTTTTCGGCGAAACGTCGCTCCGCAACGCCACGGCTCAATTCGTGGAACATTATCATACCGAGCGCAACCATCAAGGGCTGGGCAACAAGCTCATCGAGCCGGGCGCGGAAGTCGGCCAGGCCACGGGCGAGGTCGAATGCCGCGAACGCCTCGGCGGCCTGTTGAACTATTACCATCGCCGGGCCGCCTGACGAACGGCCCTTTGCGTCGGCCGAGATTTACGCCCAACTCACGCCCTGCTGCGCGCCGATCGCAAAATCTGCTCCTCGCCACCCCCCGCAGCACTCTTCGTGCCGACGCAAATCCCGCCCAGCGACCCTCGCCAAATCCTGATTCCCCTCGACTTTAGCCGTCGTTTCAGTTTTTTGACCATACACCGGCGGCGGGAAAGGCGCGACGCGCGAGACGCCGGTCGTCCTCGGGCGTTGAGTTCGGCGATTGATAATCGCGAGTCTCGTTTTCCATCACGCCGCCGGCTTGCGAGACATGTCGTAAAGCCGCAGCGTGTTGTCGAAATGGGCGGTCGCCAACCGCATGCCGTCGGGGTGGAGCGACAGGTCGCGGGCCGCGGCGGGCAGCTTGAAGGTGAAGAACGGGTGCTGCCCGTCGGGCTTCCAGAACCAAATGGCGCCGCCCGGCCCGCCGCCGCCGACTCCGACGATGAACCCGGCCGGGTGAAAAGCGACGGCCCAGGCCACGCCCTGGAAATTCTCTTTCGGCCGCAAGAGTTGCTTGCGTTCGCCGCTGGCCCAATCGAACAGGCCGATCGCGGCGGCGCCGATGCCGGCGAAGGCGTTGGAGACTTCCGTTACGCCGGCACAGGCCAGCCACGCGCCATCGGGGCTGAAGGCCATGCCGCGGGCCCCGCCGATGTCGGCCCTGAACGTGGGGTCGTATTTCCAGAGCACGGCCGAATCGAGCTTTCGCGAAACGGCGTCTGAGGAGAGATCCCAATCGTGGACCACGCCCTTCAGATCGCAACTGGCCAAGTGCGTTCCGCTGGGGTGAAAGGCCACGTTGAAGACGTGGCTTTCGTGCCCGGCCAGTTCGCGCACCAGCTTGCCGTCGGCCGCCGACCAGAGCCGGACCATACGGTCGTTGCCGCAAGTGGCGATCGTGGCGCCGTCGGGGCTGAAGGCCACGGCGCGGATCCAGCCCTTGTGGGCCTCGACGCTGTAAACGGGCGGCTGCACGCCGTCGGCGGCATACCGCCAGGCGTTCAAGCGGCCGGCGTAATCGCCCGTGGCCAGCAATTCGCTCCCGGGCTGAAACGCCATCCCGCGAACCCAGCTCTGGTGTCCGGTCAAAGCAAGCTTGGCGTCGCCGGCCAACTCCCAGCGCATGACGAAGTTATCTTGCGCGCCGCTGACGGCGAACCGGCCGGTCGGATCGATGCGGCAGGAAAACAACGGGCGATCGTGCTTGAATTCCTTGGCAAGCCGAATTTGCGCCGGATCGGCCGCGGGAGGCGTCGATGGCGCCGCGGCGCCCGGCGCTGCATCTTGCGTCGTCACGGGATTTGGGTTAGGCATGGGCGTCTCCCATAAAACAACCAGTCACAGCGCAGAGGCGAAGAAGAATCACGAAAGCGCGAAAGTACGAAAACACGAAAGGAGAAGTTGTGTTATGTTCAATCCGAGAGCCGCTAAATATCTCGCCGGGTTTCGTTATCTGCTGTTTCGTGCTTTCGCCCTTTCGTGTTTTCGTGATCCCTTTTGTTCTGCATTCGACGAGCCGGTTATCTCTTCTGGCTGGTCAACGCGTGGACGTTTTATTCGCTGACGACGCTCAAGCCAACAACTCGCTGATTTCCGAACCGGTCGGGTCGGCGATCGGAATCGGCCGGTTCAGCCCAGGATAGTTGTCCGTTGCATCGACGCCCAGGGCGCTCAGGTAGGTGTGGAACAAGTGCCGGGCGTCGACCTGGCGGTCGGTCACCTCGGTGCCGTTGTCGTTCGTTTTGCCGATCACGGCGCCGGGGTGCAGCCCGCAGCCGGCCAGCGCGACGCTCCAGGCTTTCGACCAGTGGTCGCGGCCCATCAAGTGGTTGATTCGCGGCGTGCGGCCGAATTCCGACATCACGATCACCAGCGTGCTTTCGAGCATGCCGCGCTGCGCCAGGTCGTCGATCAGCGTGGCGAACGGCCGGTCGAATTCGCCGAGCTGCTCGATGTGGAAATCGAAATTCTCGGAGTGCGAATCGTAGTTCGAGTGAGTCACCTTGACGCAGGTCAGCCCTTGCTCGAGCAACCGCCGGGCCAGCAGGCAATGCCGGCCGAAGTCGTGCTTGCCGTAGCGCTCCTGATCTGCGGCCGGCTCTTTCGAGACGTCGAACACGTCGGCCCGCTCCATCAATTGCAAAGCTTGATCGTAAGAGAAGCCGTAAGCTTCGGTCTCGGCCGTGCGACGGCGGGCCGTGAAGCGGCTGTTCATGCGGCGCCGCACGTCGTTGCGCTGCTGATCGATGGCCGGCGTCAGCCCGTCGGGCCGCAGCAGGTTGGCGGGCGGCTTGCCGTCGTCGATGTTGACCGAGGCGAACTTCGGCCCCAGGAACGCGGCGTCGGCCTTGTTGACGCCGCCGCCGCCGGGCTGAATGTGAACGTAGCCGGGCAGCGCGGCGCTTGGCGGCGCCACCAGGTTCGAAATCACCGAGCCAAGCTTGGGATACTGTTGGGCCGGCGAATCGCGGCGGCCCGTTTCCATGAACACGGCTCCTTTGCCGTGATCGTCTTCGGCCGTGTTGAGGCTGCGAACGATGCTCAGCCGGTGCATCTGCTGCGCGGTGTAAGGCAGCAGCTCGCTGATGTGCACGCCCGGCACGCTGGTGGGGATGGCCAGAAACGGCCCGCCGGTGTCGGTGTTCGGCTTGGGGTCCCAAGTTTCCAGTTGGCTCACGCCGCCTGCCATGAAGAAAATCAGCACGCGCTTCTGTTGCGCGGCCAGCTCGCCGGCCATTGCGGGCCGAATGAAATGCGAGAGCCCCGAAACGTGAGCCAGCCCCGCGCCGACCGATCCGCCCAACATGCCGGCCAACAAACTGCGACGCGAGATGCGATGTTCGATCGAGCCGCAGGCAAAGTTGCGTTTCATGGCGCGTCCCTTCAATGGTTGAAACGGAATTCGTCGGATGCCGCCAGCCCCCAGATCCACTCTTGCAACACGGCGGGCCGCTCCTGAGCCCGGCGTTCCAACTCGGCTTTCAATTCGGCGGCCTCTTCCACCACGGGGCGCCGCGTGAGCACGCTTAAAAACATTTCCTCGGCCACGGCCGGCGGTTCCTTCACTGGCCCAAGCCGGTTGGCTAGATTGCCCCCCTGCGGAGCAATCCACGACCGCAAGACGCCGCCGTTGGACAGAAACAAAATCTGTTCGAGCGTGGCCTGAAAATCCTGCTCCGGCTGACCGGCCTGGCCGGCGAAGGTCGAAACAAACGGGCCCAAATTGCCGGCCAGCTTGGCGTACAGCGCCGGCTCGT
Organism: Pirellulales bacterium; assembly: GCA_035532215.1. Classification (GTDB taxonomy): domain Bacteria; phylum Planctomycetota; class Planctomycetia; order Pirellulales; family JAICIG01; genus JAICIG01. Next base: position 14,176 of record DATKRK010000149.1, read on the forward strand.
TCAAACTCGCCCCCAGCGACGCGCGATAGACGTCGGTCATGCCGGTGGCCTGCAGCGCGGCCAGCGCCAATTGCTCGGCCGAAAGCGGCTTGAGCTGTGCCACGGCGTAACTGTCCGCCGGCACGGAAGCGACGCCCGGCGGCAGGGCGCTGGTGCGTTGATAGGTTTGGCTCAAGGCCAGTTCGCGCAAGAACGCCTTGATATCGAAGTTCATTGCCGCGATCTGCCCGGCCAGTAGATCGAGCAGTTCCGGGTGCGAAGGCGGATTCTCCGGATGGTCCATGTCGAGCGGGTTGAACAGTCCGCGGCCCATCATCAAGGCCCACAGCCGGTTGGCGATATTGCGGCGGAAGGGGACGTTGTCGCGGGCCGTCAGCAACTCGGGCAGCATGCTGCGGCGGCTGTATTTGGGCAAAGGCCGTACGTCTTTGGCCGGAGCGACGACATATTCCTGCCCTTTGACGAACTGCGGCTCGATCGGGCCGCCTGCGCCGGGCATGTGCGGCCGCGCGGGCTGATCGGTCGCTCCGTCGACGAACACCGATTTGAAGCTCACGTCCCCTTCGCCCTTTTCGGCGATCACCGCCGGCTGCTTGTTATCCTTGGGCGTGAAGATGAAGCTGCGATTGAAGAAGGCGATCAGCCCGTAATAGTCGGCCTGCAAGTAATGCTCGACCAGCGGATGATCGTGGCACTGGGCGCACTGCATATCGCGACCCAGCATCAGCCGACCGACGTCGCGGGCGACCAGGTTCGCCTCGCCGTCGCGATCGAGATAGAACCGCGCCGCGGGCCGCAGGTTCGGATCGGCGCCGTCGGCAGCCAGAATCTCGCGGACCAGCACGTCCCACGGCTTGTTGGCGGCGAACGATTCGCGTAGGTACTGTTCCCACTCGGCCTGCGGAACCCGATTGGCCGGCCGCCGCTCCATCAAGGCCACGTCGAACACGCGCTGCATCTGCCGGGCGTATTCGGGGCTGTTCAGCAGCCGGTCGATGAGTTGCTGGCGTTTAAGGGGCGACTTGTCGTCCAGGAAGGCCTTGGCTTCGCCGACCGTCGGAATCGAACCGGTCAGATCGAGATAAATCCGCCGCAGGAATTCGGCGTCATCGGCCGGCGCCGCCGGCGAGATGCCCTTGGCCGAAAGCGCGGCGGCGATCTGGCGGTCGATCAACTCGTGCAGCGGCGCCGCTTGCTGGCCGTAAAGAACTTCGGCGAACGCGATCGCCAACACAAACGCGATGCTCACGCTCGGCAAACTCAATCGAGGCAGGCTTTGCTTCGGGCAGGGCATCATTTCAGTTCAGCGTCTCTCGAGCAGGGCGGGATTCTTGCCGAGCGAACGAACCGCAGGCGGGTTATCTCATTTTGTCGGTTTGGGAACGGCTAGGCAAGACGAAATATCAAATTTCTTTGATGCGTTGGCCGCAGTGAATCCCTCTCCCTCTGGAAGAGGTTAGGTGAGGGCCAGCGGAATTGCCAAAGTCATTCTTCGTCCGCTCCTGATGGAAGCCCTGGCGTAGACCGATCCCCCTGGAGTCGAATCGCGAACCTTTGGTTCGCCAGGTTGTCCATTGGCAAATGCTTTAAAATGAGGTCGCCCGAAGGCAATCGCCTTTTTTGACGGCGTGCTGCGCGAGCACTACTTTTAAGCGTTGAACTCCAAAGCTCGGTCGTTGCGAATGAAACCACGAATGGAACCACGGATCGCACGGATGACACGGATTCTGAATTCAGATATCCGTGCCATCCGTACTACAAACGTTCTGTTTCTTTGTGGGCCGCGAAGATTTCGCCCTGAGGGTCAAGCCGGGTTTCGCGGCAGGAAATTCAAACTCAGGCTCCAGAAAGTCGCTTTTCGCTCCGCGAAAAAGGCGC
>DATKRK010000150.1:0-2429 GCA_035532215.1 Pirellulales bacterium
TGGTAAAAACAACGCTCAGCGTGAGGTAGGACGCCTCTTTTCTCCAAGACCAATTTCAGCCCCTACAGGAACTGAACGACGTTTTTGTCCGAAAGCCGAGCGAATTCACCGTATTTCGCTTGGAATGGCGCGATTGCACCCACGCAAGCGACATCAGGAGATGTTCGACAGATTGCTGCTCGCATGTCTGGAAAAGGAAGAAACACCATTCTGCGCCTTAACTTAAGAGTCATTTTGTTAAAACAGCTCTTGCTGCCTCCGTGGTAGCGCTTCGCTCTCCGATTCGACTGCCGCAGGCGCTTCATCGACCGCACCGCCTTCCTGATCACGCGCCACGAGCGTTGGCTCAAGCCGAGCAAGCCACTGTGGAACCTCTATAAACGTCGCTTTTATCGCCTCCGTGCTCGCTGCACCGCTTACCGCTTCCTCGAACAACTCCTTCGCCTCGGCCCGCGTGCGCTCTGCGATGACGGGAACCGGTGTCTCCTCAATTGGAACTTGGCGGATGACGCCTCGCCGCAGGCCATTCGGCGACTCATGGAAGAAGGAGCCGATCCGATACGCGAACCGTGTCTCGCCCGAGAGACTGTAGCCGCAAATCACCCACCCGTAGCGGCTGCGCAGGCCCAGGTTGATGGCCGTGATTTTCGCGCAGCGAGCATCGATATCCTGTCCGACGAGTTCCGCGTGCGGATTGACCTTCGATGCTTCGAGCAGCATCCGCCCCGTGCCGCAGCACGGGTCGTGAATGTAGATCGGGTTTCCCGGTGACGGCCGAGCAGCAGGATCAACGCTCATCTGTGCCATCAGTCGCGAGACGCCGTCCGGCGTGAAGTACTGGCCGTTCTCCCCGTAGGTTATGGTACCTTGATAGAGGTCACCGAGGAGATCATCCTCGTTGTCGTCCATTGCACCGACCAGCTCGCCAAACATCCGTGCCATGAGGTCCACGCCCCGCTCCTCTGCCTTCCCTTTCGTGTGCCGCCCGACCATCGCGAGATATTCCGGCTCCATCGTCTCGGCGGCGAGCGAGCACACCATTGCGGTCAGCCAGTCCTCGAATGCCTGGCCGCGGCTTACGTTGGACCGCCGGCTGAGTTCCTCCAGCTTCTTGAAGAGCGATCGTGACGGTGCATGGAAGAATTGCTCCTTGGCCATCCGGCCGCACATTGCCGACATGCGGACGAACTTGCAACTCGGAACGGCACGACGTCGATCGTTCGACCATCGGCATCGCCACTCCGGATTCCCGGCGCTATAGTCCTCGCATGCCAATCCCCTTCCATGACGACCACTACCGCGTCTCGGCCAATGCCGAAGGGCAGTTCATGGATGATGCACGGGCTGTGCTGAAGAACAAGAACGGCATCACCGATCCGGCAACGCTCGGTGCGGTCGAACAGGAGGCGCTCATCGTCGCCTACAAAACCGTTTTCTCCGAGTTGCATCCCGACACGGCGATCACGAGCAATCTCATTCGTCACGTGCATGCGACGATTCTCGGCAATCTCTACGAGTGGGCGGGCCGTTGGCGCACCGTCTGGATCAGCAAGCCCGGCGTGACCTGGCCCGCGCCGGATTACCTTGACGATCTGATGCGGAGCTTCGAGAAAGAAATCCTCCGACGGTACCCGGCCCATCGCCTCACCGACGATGCCCTCTTCTGCAAAGCGGCGGCGGAAATACAGGGCGAGTTTCTGGTCATTCATCCGTTTCGCGAGGGCAACGCACGCACGATCAAGCTCGTCACCGATGTGCTTGCCTCACAAACCGACCGTCCGCCGCTCCGGTACGACGAATCCGAGACCGGCAGGCAGCAGTACATTCAGGCCGCCCTCGCCGCATTCGACAAGGGGTACGGTCCGATGGAAGACGTTATTCGCTCTGCGCTGGAGCGAGCGAAGCGTCGTCCGCCAGAAAATCGTGCAGGCGCTCGCGCGTCGCCGTCGTAAGCGCCGGCAAGCCTTCGATGATGCCATTGCTTTCCGCCACATCGAGAATGCGGTCGGCACGTTCCGCGGGATCGCGGAGCCAGGAGGAAGATTCGATCAGCGTGGGGCCGGTACCGAAATTCACCATAACATGGGATATCGTAGCAGGTTTTGCCGTCCGCGCAAGGCAAACCGCACCCTGTTTCCGCCCCTTGCGACCCCTCGTTCGCGGCTTCCCGACGAGCCTACCGCACGCCAGCACCCTCTTTCCCACTCCGCGCTCCCCGAATAACGCCATTGAACAATGCAGCGGCCTCCGGCACTGTCTCGCTTTGTCTGAGAGTGGCTCTTTCAAACCTCCTGACTCTATCGGATTGCGGGTGTGACTTGAAAAAGCCGGGTTTTCAGTGAACGCCTGATTCGTCATCCTTCTGCTGACCAAAGTAGGAGGATGCGAGAATGGACGCTCGCCCGAAGACCCGGCGTCTGAATCGTGAG
>DATKRK010000151.1:0-10927 GCA_035532215.1 Pirellulales bacterium
GCGTTAGGGGCATCGAGCCATTGTTGCAAGTCGCTCTCGCTAAAGATGCGCCGCAAGTCTTTGAAAAGGGCCTTCTGTTGGCGCTCCAGGATTCGCTTTTCGTCGTCGGAGCGGTCAGCGCGGCGCAACATAAAAACCTCCCACAGAAAATGCCCCCACACGATTCTACTCCGCCATCCTCGGTCCTCCAACGGCGACCAACACACCCGCCCCTTGTTTTTTCCCCGCCCCGGGTGCCTTACACTCCCGGCGTCGTCGCCTGAACCCCGAACCCTGAACCCTGAACCCTTGGACGATGGGCTTCCACCCTTTCCGCGCTCCCGGCGGCAGTCGTGATGCCCCATCTACTGCGAAACCCCGGGCCGCCCTTGGCGCCGGACGGCGCCGCCTCGCGCCGCCCCATTCCTGCCGAATCGGTATGGATCCTGCCCGTGATCCGACGCAACGCCATGATAGAAGCACGCGACCACCGGCCGCCGCCGAGTTGTTCGGGCCGATTTTCGTTTCAGGGCCTTGGCGTCGGCGAACTCGCCTTCGGCTGACGAATGCACCAGCGACAGCATTGCGGCCCACCCGGAGTTCACGTGCTGGCGGTCGCTGGAGAGGCTGCGTGTCTTGGTTCGTCTGCTGACTTAAGCGGCCGGAGCGGGTAGGATTTGTTTGTCGCGACTCGCCCCCACCGAGGCCGCCTCATGAAGGCATGGCGCGGTATCATGACTTGAAGGCCACGATCTGAAAGAGACAGGAAATGCTCACACGACTCTACGTCGACAACTTCCGGGCCCTGGTCAACACCGATTTGCCGCTCGCTCGCCGGAGTCTGCTGATGGGATCAAATGGGACCGGCAAATCCACGTTCGGCGACGTGCTCATTCGGCTTCAGTGGATGCTGCTCGGCCAGGCCAAGACGGATGACGCCTTCACGGTGGACACGCTCACACGCTGGCAGAGCGCCCCGCAGCAGCGCATCGAAATGGACGTGACCGGCCGCCCCGCGGGCGCTTACCACTATGAAATCGTCATTGAGCATCGGCATGGCGCATCGGCGGAACTACCGCGGACTCGAATCCGCCGCGAAATTCTGACGCTCGATTCTCGGCCCCTGTTCCATTTCGAAGATGGCATAGTGCATCTTTATGCGGACGATTACAGCCCAGGCCCCGAGTATCCGTTTGATTCGGGGCGCTCGGCGTTAGGGACAATAGCACCACGAAACGACAATCAGAAATTGACCTGGTTCGTGCGCTGGCTTCAGACGTTGGCGGTGCTCAAACCAAACCCGCCCGCAATGCAAGATCTCGTCGAGGGAGATCAGTTCATGCTCGGTGCCGACGCGACGAACTTCGCCGCCTGGTATCACGCGATCAGCGCCGCCGACAAGCGCCGTGATCGAACTCTCCACGACGCCTTGGTAGATGTGCTGCCCGGATTTGAGGCGCTGAATTTCGAGCCTGCCGGCCCCAACCGCTGGCTGCTTCGGGCCGACTTTCGCGGAAACGGCCAAAAACTGATGCTGCGGTTCAGGGAATTGTCTGACGGGCAACGGGCCTTAATTCTTTTGTATAGCGTACTCTACTTTCTCTTGCAGGAAGGACGAACCGTCTTTTTGGACGAGCCGGACAACTTCGTGGCCCTGAACGAGATTCAGCCGTGGTTGTTGTCGGCGACCGACATCGTTGACGGCGGTTCGGGCCAACTCGTGCTTCTCTCGCACCACCCCGAGATTCTCAACGAATGGGCCGTGAGTCACGGCCTCGTCACTGAGCGTGATGGATGTGGTCCCGTTCGAATCCGCAAGTTTGCACCAATTCCGGGCGTCGAACTGACGCCGGCGGAGACGATTGCGCGGGGCTGGTCGAATCAAATCGGCAGCGAGGCTGCAGTTGCAGGTATCGCGCAACAATGAGTAACCGCTTTGCTATGGTCGTTATCCTGGCGGAGGATGAGCGCTCGGCAAACTTCCTCCGCCGATATGTCATGCGCGCGTTACACATTGGCAACCGGCGCATTCGACAGGAGATATCGCCGTCGGGACGTGGCGACGCCAAGCAATGGATTCTCGGCCGCTACGCGATCGAAGTGAACGCGCTGCGTAGCAAGCACCCAAAAACGGGACTGGTTGTCCACCTCGACGCCGACACCGAAACGGTGGCCAAGCGAGTGACGCAATTGGCAGGCATGTTGAAGAATGCCGGGCAGGACGCTCGCGAGCCGGACGAGCGGATCAGCCACGCTATTCCACGACGGCAGATTGAAACCTGGCTATGCATCTTGACGGGGGTTGTCGTCGATGAAGAGGAAGATTGCAAGGGGAAACACCGACTACCAGATTTTGACGCCATCGTGCCGCAGGCGGCCCTGGCATTGTATGACCTGACGCGTGCAAACGCGCCCCCGCCGGCCCTTCCTTCGCTTGCGGCGGCAATTCCGGAGCTCCAACGGCTCGAGACCTAGCAATGCATGCTATGACTTGGGGCCTTGAAACCGAAACGCGGATAAACCAGTCATGCCACTTACAGCGAAACCCCCGAGCCGCCCTTGGCGCCCGACGCCGCCGCCTGCGCCGCGACATTGCTGCCGAGTCGGGATTGATCCTGCCCGCGGTCCGAGGGACCGCCATGATGGAAGCACGCGACCACCGGCCGCCGCCGACTTGTTCGCGTCCGTTTTCGCTTTCAGGGCCTTGGCTTCGGCGAGCTCGCCTTCGGCTGACGAATGCACCAGCGATAGCATTGCGGCTCACCCGGAGTGTACCTGCTCCCGGTCGGCGCAAAGGCTGGACGGCTTGGCTCGTCAGCCGGTCTGGTGCGCCGTCGGCCACAACGGACGGGAATTCGTTGGCCGATTGTTAAACGAGCTGCGTCCCCTTATCCGCCCGACGACCTGCCTGGAAGAACAGCGGTTGTTTCCTGCTGACACCGTTTCCTGCGCGACTCTCAACGAACGTCGGATTACCGAGGCCACTAGACTAGACAAGGGGCGACGTTCCCTTAAGCTGACGGGTTGAACGTTCCCCTTTAATCAACGGAGTGTCTACCATGAGAATGCTTGCTAGTTGCGTCGTGGCCATTGCCGCTATCGGTTCGATGGGTGCCTATTTCTCCACCGAAGATGAATCAACGGTGATGGGAGCTTTGGAGGCGTTGAAGTACGAGCACGTACCAAACCAAGACAACATTGGCGGCCCAGCCGACTTCAAGGTGACGGAGGAAACGATTGACTACCTGGAATCGCTCAGAAAGGATGGCAAGACCGTCACGGTCGATTCTGAGGGAACGGTCAGCACCAAGGATAAAGACGATGGGGAAGGGAAGGAAATCAGCAAGCCCCAAGCCCTGGTTGATGCCGCTTTGAAGGTGCTTAAACTGGAACAAGTGAAGGCCAAAGATGCCAAGGTCGGTGGCCCTTCAAGATTCAAGGTGACCAATACCACGATTGACACTGCCAAAAAGTGGCTCAGGCAAAAGACCATTTTGGTCGTGGAGGGAAGCGGCAAGGTGAGAATCGGCAAATAACCCGACGCCAAATTCACAACCGGCCCAAGCTCCGGCTGCGATCATTACTGGCCGAAGTCAAAAACGGCCAGTTGAAACGGCCCCGTCAAGATTGGCTCCAAACAGGAGAAAGACGGGAGGAAAACGATCCGAACTATTTCTAAAATAGTTCTGACCCGTTTTCCTCCCCTGACCCGTTTTCCTCCCCCGCCGCGAGGCGGCGGCCTGGGAAAATAACGGAAGGTCCGGCTCGGGACGTGCGACCGGCGCGTCGGCCAGATCGCGCAGCTCACCGACGCACGCCATAATGATCGACCGCACCTGTTCGACGGTGCCCTCCGGGATGTTCGGGATATGCGGGGCGCGCGACCACAGCGAGCGGCCCGAGGTTGCGAGTTTGCTTCGGGGAATCGATTGCTCGTGATCGAGAACGCAGCGCACGATTCCAAGCGCCCGGCTCACATGATCGACGAATTCCTCCTGCATGATGCCCCCCAGACGCAGCAGGGAATGAATTGCCGGCTCGACGGTCCGGGCGCAGGGAACCGTGATCGGTTCGCTACTGTCGAAAAGCATGAGTGGCCGCCGGAAGAGATCGCCGACTGGCGCGCAGCGCAAGCAGGGTCGCGGCGATTGTGCCGAGAGCGAGGACAGAGGCGCAAGCCGCCTTCACTGGACGCAGGGCGAAGAACAAGATGTGACTGCCGACCGGCTGACGGACGACGCCGACCCACCTGCGCTCTTGCTCGCTGCTTCAGCCCCACGTAGTGTGCCGACCGATGGGCGCATCGGATCAGCCCGGCCGGGAAGGTCGATCGGTCCAGCAGTCTCTCTTCGGGGAGGCACCGGCTGCGCCTGCCGTCGATCCATCCGTCTTCGCTGTGTGCCGCGTCGATCGCATCCGCCCGCCGGTCAAAGCGCACGGTGGCAAATTTTACTTGGCTCCGAAGATCGTGCCGATCCTTCTGAACGTGCGCGCGAAAGTGACCGAATACCTGGAACCCTGCGCGTTCGGCGCGTCGGTCTTCCTCGCAATGCCGCGGATGAAGAAAGAAATTCTCGGGGATATCAACCCCGACGTGGTGGCGCTCTGGACGGTGCTGTCGAACAGAGCATCAGCCGCGGAGCTGACGAACCGGTTGGCGGCCGCGCCGTACACCGAAGAAGCGTTTCACGCGGCGAAGCGGGAGGCGGGCGTGACGCAGATCGAACGTGCGACGCGATTCCTCATCCGCTGCCGCTATTCGCGTGGGAAGCTGGGCAAGGATTTCGCCTGGTCGAAGCGCCTTCGCGGCGGGCGGCCCGGCGACGAGAACGCCTGGCACACGTTCCGGGAGAACGAACTACCGAAGATCATCGCCCGCGCCCAGGGCGTCGAGGTGCGAAACGACCCGTGCTGGCGCACGGTCTGGGAGAGTCGCAACAAAATCGAGCGACTTTGCTACTGTGACCCGCCTTATATGCCGAAAACCCGGACGGCGAAGACCGCCTACGGGCCGTTTGAAATGACGCCGTTCCAGCACGCGCGGCTCATCGCGGCCCTTCGGGCACACAGCGGACCGGCCGCGATCAGCGGCTATCGGTGCGAGGAATATGACCGGTGGCTCCACGGCTGGCGTAGATTCGACTTCGAGATGCCGAATAACGCGGGGCAGAGCAGACGGAAGCAACGGCGGTGCGAGTCGCTCTGGATCAACTGGTGAGATGGCTGCGCCGATAGAAGGGGATCACCGAGGCATAGTGGTTCATTCCACCAATGGCTGCCATCGGGGCGTTGCAGCGCCCGAACCTCCATGCAGCGGCCGTGGTCTATTGATAGAATGGCGTGAACACACACGCGACGGCGTCGCAAACTCGGAGGGAGGCTAGCTGTCGGCGCTATCGCAATGCGCCGACTGTCGGCCTTATGTGGGGTGAAACAAGGCCGCCAACTGCCGGGGGAATGAATGTGAGTGGGCGGCGTCCTCCACGAGAGCAGGTGACGTGCAGGCTGAGTTCAGCCCGCGCGGCACCCGCCTTACAACACGTTTTAGCGAAGAAGCGGCGACCATGCCAAAATGAGCAAGCGACGTAATCCAGACCAAATGCTGCTCGACCTTGCCCGAAACGAAGGGCCAGACGTCGTGCATCTTCCATACACCGCTGAATTTGAAGCCGTTTGCCAGCGACTCAAACCCGCAGCCACGATTGAAGACAAGCATCGCATTTGGGAGAAACTGTTAGGCCTCACCGAGAAGGAACCCTCGCCCGTCGAAGCAGCCATCTCCACGCAAGTGGCTCCCGTGAACGCCGCCTGCTTCGATCCCTTGAGAACGTGCGTTTTCATCAATCACCTCGCTCGCGCAGTTCGGGCAGCGGTTCAAGACACCCTATTTTAGTCGGACCGCCGAGGAGCCGGCAATCCGCGGAGTGCGGCCGGCGGCCGCTTGGCTCGCCCTACGACGCTTGACAGGCTGGCTCAGGTTGGTGCCCGATGAAAACGCAGGCGCGGGTGGTCGCTGCTGCGCAGGTGTCCGGTGCCGGGCGGGCGGCACGCGCAGCGAACCGCGGTTTTCTGCCGACACGGTACACTGTTTCGGGCGATGGTTTCGCGGTGCATTCGCGCGGTTGGCGGGAATCGAATCGAAAGCGGCGCCAACGCCCTCACCCCGACCCTCTCCCGGAGGAAGAGGGAGCGTGCGGCCCTCACCCCAACCCGGGGCGCCCGCTTGCGCGCCCCGGAGGTAGAGGGAGCGTGCGAGTCGTTCGGAGTCGACCACCAGAGTGATCCGGTCGTCGTCGGCGAGAAGATGGACCATCGTGTCATACAACTCAGGTATTGCGCCTTGGGCGCCCCAAGCATCCGCGATCGGTGCATCGCGCTAAACGAAGACCTCTTCACGTCGGCCGAACGGGATGTCCGCGAGACGATTGTACCGCTCGCCGGTCGTGCCGTTTTCAAAAACCGCCTTCGGCCAATACTGCAGGATGGCGCGAACCGCGGCGATCAGGGACGAGTCGCTGTTTTGCGTTGGCATCTCGATGTCGATTCCGCCGATCATGTCGCGTGTCATTGAGGCACCTTCGGATAGCGACGCCGCGATGCAAGCGCTGCAGTCGCACAAGCGGATTCACTTGCCAACAAAGAGCCCCGCGGGGCGGAAGCGCATCAAAACAATCAACAGCGTTCCGAAAATCAGCATCCGCCAATTGCTGAACACCAAAAAGCGATTGCCGGAGTCTGCGAGTTGCGAACTCTGCACCAACGAGTCGACCCAGGGCGCAAGCACGTTGTCGATGCCCAGCACGAGAAAGGTGCCGGCGATCGCGCCGCGGACGCTCGCCAGCCCGCCGACGAGCACCGCGCACAGCATGATGGCCGAGCGGCTGAAATCGTAGGCCTCGGGGCTGGCCGTGCTGGTGATCTTGAAGGCATACAGCGAGCCGGCCATGCCCGCCAGCGCTGAACCGAGCGCCAATGCCGAGAGCTTGGTCCGGGCGATGTTGATGCCCAGGCTGGCCGCCGCGAGCTCGTCGTCGCGCACCGCACGCCAGCGGCGGCCCACCGCCGAGTTTTGCAGATCCCAAACGACGAGGGCGGCCAGCAGCAGCAGGCCCAGATCGAGCCAATAGAACAGCCGGTATTCCTGGGCGAAGTCGCGTCCGATGCCCAGCCGTGCGACCCCGCCGGCCAGCCAGTCGGGCAGCACCGGCGGCGGCACCGGGTTGAGCGCGCGCGTGCCGCCGGTGATTTCCTCGAAGTTGCGAAGAGAAAAACGGACCACCTCGCCGAAAGCCAGCGTCACCAGCGCAAAGTAATCGCCCCGCAGCCGCAACAGCGGCGCACCGAGCACCACGCCGGCCAATGCCGCCGCGCCGCTCGAAGCGGCCAGCGACGTCCAGAATCCGCAGCCGAAGGGGTTGGCCGGCACCGTGAGCACGCCGGTGGTGTAAGCGCCGATGGCAAACAGCGCGGCGATGCCCAAGTGAAACATGCCGGCCGAACCGACGATCACGTTCAGGCCCAACGCCAGAATGGAAAAGATGAACAGGTCCGTCACCTGGCTGCCGAGGGCCGGACCGCGATAGAGGGCCAGCGCGTAAGCGGCGGCGACCGCCAGGGCGATGGCCGTGCGAAGAAGCTGCCGATCGTGGCCTGCGTACTTGTGTACGAGATCCATATCTATATCTGGGCGGTTGATTCCATCGAGCATTTGGCGTAGCACCGAATGGTTGCACGTCACGCGTCGAGCGTCAAACCCGTTCTCGCGCGCGGGTCCCCAGCAGGCCTTGCGGCCGAAACACCAACACCAGAATCAGAATGGCAAACACCGCGGCGCTGGTCCAGCGCTCGCCCAAATAAAAGCTGCCCAGCGAACGGACGAGACCGATCACCAGTCCGCCGATCATGGCGCCGGGCAAGTTGCCGATGCCGCCCAAGACAGCCGCCGTGAAAGCGTACAAACCGTTCTGAAAGCCCATCTGGTAACTGACCGTATTGATGTGGAGCGAATAGACGATGCTGGCCACGCCCGCCAGCGCGCCGCCCAGGGCAAAGGTGACGGCGATGACGCGTTCGATCGGAATGCCGACGAGCTGCGCGGAAAGCGGATCTTGCGCGGTGGCCCGCATCGCTCTGCCCAGCCGCGTGTACTTCACAAAGAGCGTCAAGGCGGCCATCGCGGGGACGGCGAGCGAGATCACCAGCAGGTCTTTGAGCGTACACTGCACGCCGCCGTCGGCGAACAGGTTGCGGCGCGGCACCAGCTCGGGAAAGCTGACGTCGGCCGCCCCGATCCAGAACAGGCCGAGATTCATCAGCACGAACGAAGCGCCGATGGCCGACACCAGCGGCGCCAGCCGGGGCGCGCGTCGCAACGGCCGATAGACGAGGCGATCGATCGTGACGTTGATGCCGGCGCAGAACAGCGGCACGACCAGCAGGAGCAGGCCCACGCCGGCAACGGTCGCGACGGGCGCGGCCTCGACCAGTCCGAGCATCGAAACGAGCGACAGTGCCAGCAGCGAGCCGAGCATAAACACATCGCCGTGGGCGAAGTTGATCAGCTCGACGATGCCGTAAACCATCGTGTAGCCCAGGGCCAGCAGCGCAAACAGCGAGCCGTTGGCCAGGCCGATCAAGAGGTGGTTGACGAGCGTTTGCAACGATGTTTTATGAATGGCCTGGAAGCGGCACTAGAGCCCGGCCAGTTCCGGCCGATTGCGAAAGTGTTCGAGTGCGCCGGGGTTCTCCAGGGCCTCGATGTTTCGCACGGGCCGGCCGTGGACGACCTCGCGCACGGCCAGCTCGACGATCTTGCCGCTGCGCGTGTGAGGAATGTCGGCCACCTGCACGATCTTGGCCGGCACATGACGCGGCGTCGCATTGGAGCGAATCTGCTTCTCGATCCGCGCCGCAAGTCGCTCATCGAGCGTCAACCCCTCCCGCAACTTGACGAACAGCACCACGCGCACGTCGCCTTGCCACTGTTGGCCGATGACGACGCTCTCAACGACTTCGGGCAATTGCTCGACTTGCCGATAGATCTCGGCGGTGCCGATGCGGACTCCGCCCGGATTGAGCACGGCGTCGCTGCGCCCGTAGATCCTCATGCCGTCGTGCTCGGTAATCTCGGCCCAATCGCCGTGGTACCACACTCCGCGAAATCGCTCGAAGTACGTCTGCCGATACTTGGAGCCGTCGCGATCGTTCCAGAAGCCCAGCGGCATCGAGGGAAACGGCGAGGCGCAAACCAGCTCTCCCTTCTGCCCGGTGATCGGCCGGCCATCGTCATCGTAAACCCGCACGTTCATGCCCAGCGCCCGACATTGCAGCTCGCCGCGATAGACCGGCGCGGTGGCGTTGCCCGTCGCGAAACACGCGCATAAGTCGGTGCCTCCCGAAATGCTCGACAACCGCACGCCGGCCTTGATGCCGCCGTATACATAGTCGAAGTTCTCGCAGTTGAGCGGCGCGCCGGTGGAGAGAATGGCCCGCAGGCTGGCCAGATCGTGCGTTTCGCGGGGCGCGAGACCGGCCTTTTCAACCGCCGACAAATAACGCGGACTCGTGCCGAAGATCGTGATCTGCTCGCGGTCGATCATGTCGAACAAGATATTGGGCGTCGGCGACAGCGGCGAGCCGTCGTAGAGCACGATCGTGGCGCCGACGGCCAGGCCGCTCAGCAGCCAGTTCCACATCATCCAACCGCAGGTCGTGAAATAGAACAGCCGGTCGCTCGGCTTCAGGTCGGTGTGCAACACGTGCTCTTTGAGATGCTGAATCAGAATGCCGCCCGCGGAGTGGACGATGCACTTGGGCGGCCCGGTCGTGCCCGAAGAGTAGAGAATGGGGCGTGGTTCAAAGCAGGGTAACACTTCCCGTTGGAGTTCTGCCAGCACCTCCTGCCGGAAGTACCTGCCGCTGCGTTGGTTACGTCCTGACGCGGCCCACGCAGGGCGGCGAAAGCTGTTACCCTGAGATTCCTTGATTTGAACCACGCCAAGAATACAAGTGTCGTGGTCCTCCCGCGCGTCGCAAACCTGATCTATACATAAGGTTACGACGCTGCTCGAACGCATCAACATTGGCTTATAAAAGCTTTTAAGCATCATTTCCTCGCGAAGGTCCATTCACCAAATTGCCAAAGACCCGATGCCCGCGCTCTCGCGTCGCCCGCCTCTCTCCCTCGCTCACCGGAAGAGGGCCGGAGTGAGGGAGTCCAAATCCGTTGTTTCCCGTTGTTCTACCCGCCAACTGGCTTGGGTTGTTTCGGGATCATCGCTCATCCATCATATCTTATCGAATTGTCAACAATTTAATCAGCAAAGTTAATTCATGCGTACACATTTGGCAGCCAGCCCGACAACGATACCTTCAGGTGGTTCGATGGCGAAAAACGCCGTGTTTCGCCGGTGTGGGCAAATTTGCCGACACCGTGCGCCGCCGAGCGGCATCCGGCGGTCGCGCTAGGCCACTGCTCAATCTTTAGGCATGACTGCGGACGACGGACCACGGGCCACGGATCACGATCAGTTAGACGCCGCCGCGGCTGAAAAGTTGCCGGCCTTCGTTCCGCCTGCGCCGCTTGCCGAGAATCCCTCGCCGTCACTTCGAGCCAGCCAGACCCGAAGAGATTCCGGCATGGGGGGGCTTGCACGGCTGAAATAGGTTGCTACCCTATTGAAATCGTTGCCCGCCACGTTCCCGTTTCTTGGGACTGGGGGGCCACAACAAAAACGACCGACCGCCGACGACCTCGGCAATTCTTGCCGACAACCGCCAGACGGCCGATCACCGGAGTCTGTGATATGCGGTGGTTGTCAAGGTCAGATCCTCCGGCTCTCCGGCTCTCCGGCTCTCCGGCTCTCCGGCTCTCCGGCTCTCCGGCTCTCCGGCTCTCCGGCTCTCCGGCTCTCCGGCTCTCCGGCTCTCCGGCTCTCCGGCTCTCCGG
>DATKRK010000152.1:0-5872 GCA_035532215.1 Pirellulales bacterium
CTCACGATTCAGACGCCGGGTCTTCGGGCGAGCGTCCATTCTCGCATCCTCCTACTTTGGTCAGCAGAAGGATGACGAATCAGGCGTTCACTGAAAACCCGGCTTTTTCAAGTCACACCCGCAATCCGATAGAGTCAGCGAGTTTGGAACCCGAACGGATTCGCGGGCCAAGTATGCTTCCTCTTCTCTGTTTGAGCGGCGGCCGACGTCCCTGAGTTTCGCGCGTTCTAGGCATGCATTCAATAACTGCCGCTCTGCTGGCGCCGGTGATCGCTTTGGTTGCGGCCGAAGGCCGCGCTGGGGCGTTCCGTGAAAAGCGGAAATCGCGTCGATTCGCGCTTCTCGGAACGCCACGGAGGACGCTGCCTACAGGTTTTGCATCGCCCCCTACTTACGCCCGAATACGCCTTCGCCGCAACTATATACTTGGGCGCCGGGATGCGCTCCGCTATGCTTTCCTTAAACGGCGGCACTTCCCAACGCCTGCAGTTCCTGCCAAGAGATTCTCCCATGCACCGCTCTCTTTCGAAACTTCCTTATCCGGTTATATTCGCCGCGTTGCTGACGGCCGCCGCTGGCGCTTGGGCGGCCGAACCCGTAAAGCGCGACGAACGCCCCAAACTGCCGCTCGTCGCCGGCGCCGAAGCGCAACCGCTGAAGGCCCAAACGGCGCGCGTCGTGCAGGCGCTCGAATTGCTAGGCAATCCGCTGCCGGCCGAGCAGCAAGCGGCGCTCGGCAAGGCGCTCGCAGCCCAGGACCCGGCTCAAAGCGTCGAGCAAATCCAGGCCGTGCTCGATCCGCTCTGCCTGGTCGGCGTACACATCAATCCCGAAAGCCGCGTGAAAGTGGCCTCGGGGCCCGCGCCGCTCAAGCTTGTCGAGCAAGGTTGGCGAGTGTTTCTGGTCAAGGTCCACAACGAGGCGGGCGTCACGGCGCCGCTCGGCGTGAGCAGCCCCAACGCCGAAGCAGTCTACAAGCGCTCCTCGAACAAGCCCAACGCCGTCGCCGCGATCAGCCCCCAGGAATTGGCCGACCGCTGGCTGGACCTCGGCCTCTACGATCAGCAGCCGCTGAACAAAGAGCTATCAGGTCTGTCGCTGGAGTATCGCATCATCCAACTCTTCAGCCGCGACCGCGGGCGGCGCGAGGCGAAGCTGATGTTCGACGTCGGCCAAGGCACGCAGGACCTGGGCTTCCGCAACGAAGTGAATTTGCTGTTCACATGCGAGCCGGCCGTGAAGGTCACGCTCAACGTGCTCGATGACGACGGCCAGCCGACCATCGGCCAGTTCGTGTTTCGCGACGCTCAGGGCCGCGTCTATCCGTCGCGCGTCAAGCGGCTGGCGCCCGACCTGTTCTTCCACGACCAGGTGTACCGCGCCAGCGGCGAGTCGGTCATGTTGCCGCCCGGCGAGTACGAGGCGACCTACACTCGCGGCCCCGAGTATCGCATTCTCAAACGCAAGCTTACCGTGCCGGCCGCCGAAACGCACAAGGAAGATTTCCGCCTCCAGCGGTGGATCAAGCTGGCCGACTTGGGTTGGTACTCGGGCGATCATCACGTTCACGGCGCCGGTTGCGCGCACTACGAAGCGCCCACCGAAGGCGTCGGACCGGCAGACATGGTGCGGCACATCATCGGCGAAGATCTCAACGTCGGCTGCGTACTCTCCTGGGGCCCTTGCTGGTATTTTCAGAAGAAGTTTTTCGAGGGCGAAGTCAACCGGCTCTCGAAACCGCACAACCTGATGCGCTACGACGTCGAAGTCTCGGGCTTCCCCAGTTCGCACGCCGGCCACTTGTGCTTGCTGCGGCTGAAGGAAGACGATTACCCGGGCACGTCGAAGATCGAGGAGTGGCCGAGCTGGGATCTGCCGGTCTTGAAGTGGGGCCAGGAGCAAGGCGGCGTGGTCGGCTTTTCGCACAGCGGCTGGGGCTTGCAGGTCGAATCGACCAGCCTGCCCAACCATGAGATGCCCAAGTTCGACGGCATCGGCGCCAACGAGTACATCGTCGACGTCACGCACGGCGTCTGCGATTTCATCTCGGCCGTCGATACGCCGATCGTCTGGGAGCTGAACATCTGGTATCAAACGCTCAACTGCGGTTACACGTGCCGGATCAGCGGCGAGACCGACTTCCCGTGCATCTACGGCGAGCGCGTCGGCCTGGGCCGGGCCTATGTGAAGATGAACGCCGGCGACGCTCCGCTCGATTACGACGAGTGGGTCTACGGCATTCGCGACGGCCGCAGCTACTGCACCGACGGGCTGTCGCACCTGGTCGATTTCGAAATTGAAGCCGGCGACGAAGAGCTCGGCGTAGGCGAGCAGGGCGCCGACGGCCGAGCGAGCGTGATGAAGCTCAAGCCGGGCGAGAAGCTGAAAGCGACCGTGCGCGCGGCGGCGATGCTCGAAGAAACGCCGCGCGAAGACATCCGCTCGAAGCCGCTCGATCAAAAGCCCTATTGGCACGTCGAACGGGCCCGCATCGCCGACACGCGCAACGTGCCGGTCGAGTTGATCGTCAACGGCGAATCGGTCGACACCCAGGAACTGGAAGCCGACGGCGATTTGAACGACCTGGAGTTCGAGTTCGAGCCGACCGAATCGTGCTGGGTGGCGCTGCGCATCTTTCCCAGCTCGCACACCAACCCGATCTTCGTCGAGGTCGACGGCAAGCCGATCCGGGCCAGTAAGAAGAGCGCCCAGTGGTGCCTCGACGCGGTCGACGTCTGCTGGGAGCACAAGCAGCGCGCCATCCGCGACAGCGAGCGGCCGGCGGCCGAACGGGCCTTCGAGGAGTCGCGGCAAGCCTATCGCAAGATTCTCGCCGAATCGCCCGCCGACTGAGTAGAAGCGGCATCCTTGCCGCTTTTTCGTATGCGGCAGGGATGCCGCATCTACGTTTTCGCCCCACGGTGCGTGTTTACCCCGGACCGTCGGCGCCGGCGGAGAACGGCTCTTGGCCGTGCCGATGCCCACGCAGTTTATGGATCACCGCTTTCAGCCGCGGAAACTTGCGTTCGACCTGGTGGATCAGGCGCCGCAGAAAGGGAAAGTCGGGGGCCAAAGTGATCGCGCCCCAGCCAATCAGCAGCCAGCCGGGCAAAATCGGCAGCACCAGCCCGGCGATGCCCAGCGCGACCAGGTTCCAGCCGAACGCCTGCCGGGCGATCAGCCATAAGACGCGTTTGGAAAAGTGCATTCGATTTCTCTCGGCAGCGAGAACTTCACAGGCGCCCTGACAGGTGACAAGTGCAACCGGCGCGCCTCCGCCGCCGCGTTTCGCCGCGACCGTCCAGCAGAAGTATAGGAAGCGAGCCGCCGCGAGACCAGTTCGCAATGCGCCAGAGCGTTATCTGGCAATCACTTACGGCGATACGGGCGCCGCACGAGCGTCTCTTCAAGTCTGAGTTGATAGGTGAGGGAGGGTGGCTGGCGGCAGAGCGAAGCGATGCCCCAGCGAACTGGGGCTTCGCCTAGGCTCAGCCGCCAGCCACCCGACTGTCAAAATGGCTTTGAAGAGGCACTAGACGAACAGCCAGCGATAGAGCGCCACGGCGCCGATCAGCACCAGCGCCAGCAGCGTGCCGAAGCCGATCAGAAACCAGGTCGAATCCCACAACGACGAACCCTTGCGGGCCGCAGGTTTCTTGGCGGCGGGATGATTGACCGCGCCGAGCCCTGTCGAAGTTCCCAGCGGATCGCCGCCCAGCGGAGCGGCCGCGAGATCCGTTTCCGGAAAGCTCGCCAACAAATCGTCGAGCGCGCCCGACAGCAACGGGGGCCCAGCATCGAGCGAGGATGCCGCATCGAGCTCCGAGGTCGCAGGCCCGGCCGCCTGCGACCCGGCCGCTACGGCGTTGGCTTTCGAGCCCGGTTGCGCTGCGGCGCGAGCTGCGGGCTTCTTCGCCGCCGGCGTTGCGTTTTGGTTCGGCGCCCCAGCCGCCGGCTTCGAGGCGGCGGATCTTGATGCCGCGGATTTCGCTGCGGCAGACTTCGAAGCCCCGGAATCGCCCGGCTGCAATTTCAACTCGCCGTTTGTCTCGCCGAGCTTGGCGGCGGCGCCGAGCTTGGCCGCAGGAACGGACTCCGCCGGCGCCGGGCCTGGTTTACCCGACGCGGCGGCACTTTGACTCGCCGAACCGCCCAGCTTGCTTCCCGAGGCGCCGGGCGGATTTGCGATCGGGCCGGATTTGCCGGCGGCAACGCCCGAGCCGCCGGCCTTGCGCTCGCTGTTCGAGCCGCCGACTTTGGTTCGCGAGGCGCCCGAGTTGGTTTGCGAGGCGCTATTGCTTTGCGAAGCGCTCGCGGCGCCGCTCGACACTGCGCCCGCGCTCGACGGGCCGCTCTTCGCAGCCGGGCGTCCAGGGCGAGCCTGTTCCTCCTCCAAGGGAGCAAACCGAAACTCCTCGTCTTCGCCGCTGCTGGGCCGAGTGCTGGGCGCCGCGGCCGAGTTGCTCGCCGTCGGCGCAAATCGCCCGGGGCTGAATTGCCGAACGCCGAATTTCGGGGCGGCGCTGAATTTCGAGGCGGCGCTGGCGCGCTCGAGCCAATCGGCCAGCGCCTGCGACGCCTCTTGGGCCGTTTGATAACGCTGCGACGGCGACTTGGCCATCATC
This sequence comes from Pirellulales bacterium, assembly GCA_035532215.1. GTDB lineage: Bacteria > Planctomycetota > Planctomycetia > Pirellulales > JAICIG01 > JAICIG01. Next base: position 4,626 of record DATKRK010000152.1, read on the forward strand.
TTGCGGCAGATCGCGACCAACTCCGGCGGCGTCTCCGGCCGCTCCTTGAGAATGTCGGCCGGCTCTTGCTTTTGGTGCATGATCACCCGCTGAGCGAGCGAACCCGTCGGAAACGGCGGGTGGCCGGTCAGCGCGAAGTAGAGCGTTCCGCCCAGGCTGTAGATGTCGGCTCGCGGGTCGACCAGGTGGCTGTCGAGCGCTTGCTCGGGGGCCAGGTAATCGACCGTACCCAGCATCTTTTCGTCGTTTTCCTTGGTCAGCGAAGCGTCGGCCTCGTCGTCGGCGAAGCGGGCCAGCCCGAGATCGAGCACCTTGACCACGCCCTTGGCGTCGACCAGCAGATTGGCCGGCTTCATGTCGCGATGCACCAGCCCTGCCTGATGTGCGTTGCCCAGCCCTTCGGCGGCCTGGCGGATGTATTCGGCCGCGTCGCGCGGCGCGAGCGGCCCTTTGCGTTCGACCAGCACCCGCAGGTCGCACCCCTCGATGTACTCCATCACCAGGTAGTGATACTCGCCGTCGTGATCGACGTCGAACGCCCGCACGATATTCGGATGATCGAGCGAGGCCGAGGCCCGCGCTTCGCGATGGAAGCGTTCGAGATAAGAAGAGTCGTGGACCCGATTGGTCGGCAGCACCTTGATGGCCACGCGGCGCCGCATCACAGGGTGCTCGGCCAGGTAAACGTTGCTCATGCCGCCTGTGCCCAAGTGGTCGAGCAGCTTGTACTTGCCGAGGAAGAAGCCGTTGTGCCGGCCTTCGAGCAGCAGTTTGCGCTGCCAGTCGGTCAGCAGACCGACCTGGGTCAGATGCGTCGAAACGATGTGGCTGTCGTTCGCCGCCGAGGCGCCGGCCTCGCGTTCCAATTCGGCGAGCGACTGCGACAAGCGCGACTTGTCGACCAACCCGCTCCGCTCGACGTATTCCAGAAAACTATTGACAGTGAGCTGCTTCATGCCGTCCGGTTTGCATGCCGCGGGGTGTTGCCAGGCTTCCTACCTAGACGTGTCATGCCTGGACCGCTGTCTTCGCCCTAGAGACCTAGGTGTCTATTGTAACCTGATTTGCGCGTTTGAAAAGTTTTTTTCTCGACAGAAAATTGAATCGCTCCCCCCAAAGCGCCCGGCTTGCCAAAAGGGAGGGCCGGGCGCCCTCGCCCGGCTGCCAAAAGGGAGGGCCGGGCGCCCTCGCCCGGCTGCCAAAAGGGAGGGCCGGGCGCCCTCGCCCGGCTTGCCAAAAGGGAGGGC
>DATKRK010000153.1:0-4681 GCA_035532215.1 Pirellulales bacterium
CTCACGATTCAGACGCCGGGTCTTCGGGCGAGCGTCCATTCTCGCATCCTCCTACTTTGGTCAGCAGAAGGATGACGAATCAGGCGTTCACTGAAAACCCGGCTTTTTCAAGTCACACCCGCAATCCGATAGAGTCAGCAACCTTGTCGTGATGAACGGCCGCCTCTACGTCGCCTACGCCAAACAGGATGCTGCCGGGCAAAACCCCGTGCCGGGCGTCGGCGCCGGCGTGGTGGCGGTCTTCGACAGCAATGGAAACTTTCAAACGCAACTCGTCGGCGCCGGAGCGAACAGCCCGCTCGACGCCCCTTACGGCATGGCGATTGCGCCGAGCGGATTCGCCGGACTGGGCGGCGATCTGTTGGTGGCGAACTCGGGAGACGGCCGCATCAACGCCTTCGATCCCGCGACCGGCGCTTTTCTCGGCGCCCTGAACAATACCCAGGGCCAAGCCGTCGCCATCGATGGGCTCCGCAGCCTGGCGTTCGGCGACGGGGTTTCGGGCGATTCGAACGCGTTGTACTTCACCGCCGACCCGGCGGGCGGACAGCACGGGTTATTCGGCAAGCTCGTCGACGCCCAGAGTTCGCCGCTGACGGTCGTGGGCACGAACATCAGCGCCACCGAAGGCGCGGCGTTCAACGGGGTGGCGGCCGCGCTGAGCGACAGCGATCCGAACGCCCAGGCGTCTGCTTTCACGATCAACATCGACTGGGGCGACGGCACGGCGTCTCCCGGCTCCTTGGCGGCCAACGGCAGCGGCGGTTTCAACGTGCTCGGCGCGCATACCTACGCCGAAGACGCCGCGACGAGGCGGCTGTCGATTGCCGTCGCCGACCCGAGCGGGCATGCCGCGACCGTCCTCAGTCAAGCAAGCGTCGCCGAGAACGATCTGGCCGTCAGCGGAGCGACGATCGCGGCGACGGAAGGCGCGGCCCACGGCTTTAGCGGCGCCGTGGCGACGTTCGCCGATCCGGGCGCCAGCGACGCAGCGAGCGCGTATGCGGCGAGCGTCGACTGGGGCGACGGCTCCATCAGCGCCGGATCGATCATCTCTTCAGGCGGCCGCTTCACGGTGCTGTCGAATCACGTTTATGCGGACGAAGGAACTTTCACGGTCTCCGTGAGCGTGTCGGAGACGGGCGTGAATCCGGCCGTCGCCGGATCGAGCGTCACTACGGCCGTCGTCGCCGACGCCGACGAGATGACCTCCAGCGGCGCGACTCTGAGCGGCGCGACTCTGAGCGGCGTCGAGGGCCAGACCGTCAGCGGGGCGGTGGCGACGTTTATCGACGCCGGCAATCCTTCGGCCGCGGCAGGCGACTTTACGGCCGCAATCGATTGGGGAGACGGCACGAGCGCCGCGCCCGGCAGCCTGAGCGGTTCGGACGGAACGTTCAACGTTTCGGGAAGCCACGCCTATGCCGAACATGACGGCCCGTACAGTATTAGCGTGACGTTGAGCGAAGACGGCCCTGACCCTGCGAGTTGGACCGCCGCAGGCGCGGCCGCGATTTCCGACGCCGATCGCTTCGCCGGCGCCGCTCTTTCGATCAACGCCACCGAAGGTCGGGCGTTCAGCGGCGTCAGCGTGGCGACCTTTACCGACAGCAACCTGGCGACGACGGCCGCCGATTTGACGGCCGCGATCGACTGGGGAGACGGGACGAGCGGCGCGGGGCAGGTGAGCGGAAGCAATGGCAATTTTACCGTCGCGGGGAGCCACGCCTACGCCGACGACGGCGCGTACGCAATTGCGGTCCGTCTCTCCGAAGCTGCTCCTGGGACGGCGGCTGGCGCCGTCGCCAGCACGGCCCGCGTCGCGGAAGCCGATTTCAGCGCCACGTCCCAAACGCTCTCCGAGACGGAGGGCGCGGCGGCGACGCTGACCCAAGTATTTAGCGACCCCGACAGCGTGGATCTGCCGAGCGATTTGACGGCGCTGGTCAGTTGGGGCGACGGCGCGAATGCGAGTTCCGCCAGCATCCGCGGCAGCGGCGGACAGTTCACGATCACGGCCCAGCACCGCTACGCCGACGAAGGCGAATTCTCGGGACAGATCGCGATCATCGAAGGCGTTGGCTCCAGCGCCGTAGCCGTGGGCGCGATTCCCCTTGCGGCCCAAGTCGCCGACGCCGATACGCTGACCACGACTCCCGCGACGTTGTCGGCCGCCGAGGGCGTTTCGGCGGCGTTGGCGGTCGCTACCTTCACCGACAGCAATGCGGCCGCCAGCGCCGCGGATTTCACGGCCGCGATCGATTGGGGCGACGGATCGAGCGCTTCCGCCGGCTCGATTACGCTGGCCGACGGCGTGTTCACGGTCAGCGGATCGCACGCATTCGCCGACGAAGGAACATTCCACGTTTCGATCTCGTTGGCGGAAGATTCCGGCCCGGCGAGCGGTTCGGCGACTTCCACAGCCACGGTCGCCGATTCCGACGTGCTGTCGCCCGAGGGCCATTCGCTCGCCGCGACCGAAGGCCTGACGTTCAGCGGCGCCGTCGCCACCTTCGCCGACAGCAATGCCTCGGCGGTCGCCGGCGATTTCACGGCCACGATCGATTGGGGCGATGGCACGAGCGCCACGGCCGGCGTGGTGACGGGCGGCAGCGGCCTTTTCACGGTCTCGGGAAGCCACGCCTACAGCCAGCCGGGATCGCAGCCGATCAAGACGACGTTGACAGAAAAATCTCCCGGAAATGCGGTCGCCACTGCAATCGCGAACGCGACGGTCGCCGCCTCGACCTTGTCGCTTGTCGGAGTCCCGGTGGTCGCCACGCAAGGCACGCTCGCGGCCAACGTGACGGTGGCGCGCTTCAGCGGATCGCCGGGCGGAAGCGGGGCCAACCAATTCGCGGCGTCCATCGACTGGGGCGACGGCTCGACTTCGGCGGGCACGGTCGCCGCTTCGGCGTCCGGCAACGGCTTCACGGTGACCGGCAGCCACGCTTATCAGGGCGCCGGGATGCGGGATATCGAGGTGACGGTCCACGGACCAGGGGGAGTCGTGCAACAGGTCGCCGAGACAGCGACCGTCGGCAGCGCCACGGAAATCTTCGTGTCCCAGGCGTACCGGAACCTATTGCATCGAGAGCCGGAAACTCAGGGCTTGCAGTACTGGTCGCAGCAGATCGATGGCGGCGGCAGCCGAACCGCCGCAGTCCTGGGCATCGAGCGTTCCGGCGAATACCGGCTTGCCGAGATCCAGGGACTTTACCAGCGGTATTTGCACCGCGAGGCTGACGCATCCGGGCTTGCGGCCGACGAAGCATTCCTGAGCGACGGCGGGACGTCCGAGCAACTGGCCGCAGCGATCGTCAGTTCGGCGGAATACTTCCGCAGACGCGGCGGGGGTACGAATCACGGCTTTTTGCAAGCACTGTATGCCGACACGCTGTTCCGCGCCCCCGATCAAGCCGCCGTGCAATCGTACGCCGAGCAGGATTTCAGGGTCGAGACGGCTCCGGTTCAAGCCGTCGATGCCGTCTTCAGCGGCCAGGAATTCTATCGAGATCTAGTCAGTGCGCCCGGCTCCGCGGCAAGCAGCAGATTCGCGGGCTGGGTGGCCTACGGTTGGTATCAAGCCTTTTTGAGCCGCAATCCCGAAAGCGCTTCCGCGTCGTATTACGCTTCGGCCCTGGCCGACGGCAAGCGCGACGAATCGGTTATTGCAGCCATCATCGGCTCTCAGGAATACTCCGGCGCATCCCTGACGCGCGTCGATTCTCTGCAGCCCTGACCGGCTCCATCAATCGCGGAGCAAGCCCTCCCCGTGCGGAACCCTCTTCGAACTACCTCCCTGTGCAGAACTCTCTTCGAGCGGAACTCTCGGCGGGGAGGAGAGATGGGTGCGAAACGCCCGCGACACTGAAGTTAACGGCGGCGGCGGGGAGAGCTGACGGCGGCCGCTGGGCGCGGACGGTTGGGTTAACGGCGCCCGGCGGCGGTGGGCCAGGGCGAAGTCATTTCTTTTCGGGAATTCAGCGGCCGTCGGCGGCTTGACGGTGCGATTGCGGTGTGCAAAAACATTGTCATTTTGGATGCTAGCATGGACTTGCGGATTTTAGCACGATGCGACCGAGCAACAAGCTGTACAGCGCGTTTCTGATGCGCTTGGCCCAGTTCACCGAGAACGAATTGGCCAAGGTCGTGCAGTTCCAAAAGGAAGAACTGGCGATCGTGCGGCAACGAGTCCCCGGTCGCTTGCGGCTCACGGCGCAGGAACGGCAGCGGCTAGTGAAGTACGGCAAGCCGCTGGGCAAGAAGCTGAACGAGGTCATCACGATCGTCTCGCCGCGGACCTTCGCGCGCTGGGCCAGCGGCGAAACGAAGTCGGTGGGCAAGGAAGCCCAGGTGGGCCGCAAGCGCACGGCCGACGAAATTCGCGAGTTGATCTTGAAGATCGCCCGAGAGACAGGCGCAGGCTACACGAAGATCCTGGGCGAACTCAAAAAGCTGGGCATCAACCGCGTCTCGCGCTCGACGGTCGTCAATATATTAAAGGAGCACGGCCTCGATCCTGGGCCCAAGCGCGTTGAGGGAACTTGGGACGAGTTCGTGAAGCGCCACGCCGAAACGCTGTGGGCTACGGACTTCTTTTCGAAGAAGGTCTGGACCAAGAGCGGGCTGGTCGAGTTCTTCGTGCTGTTTTTCATCAACGTCGCCACGCGTCGCGTGC
>DATKRK010000154.1:0-2857 GCA_035532215.1 Pirellulales bacterium
GCGATCGGCCTACACTGAGCGGCAATCAGCCTCGTTTCCAGGAGGAATGACGTGCCTGCCTCGCCTTTAACGCCGCCCGCGACCGACCCGACGCCGATTTTCGAGATCTTTCGCGGCAATCACGGCACGGAGTTGCTGACCGCCGCGGTCGCGCATCTGAATGTCTTTGGCCGCTTGGCCGATGGCGCGCTGGAGAGCGAGGCCCTGCGACAGGAGCTGGGTTTGAGCCCTCGGGCGGCCGTGGTGCTGTTCACGGCGCTCGTGGCGATGGGGCTCGTCGAGCGCGATCGGCAAGGCCGCCTGGCGGCGACGCCGCTGGCCCGCGAACACTTGGCGCCGGGCGGCGAGTTTTACGTCGGCGACTATGTTGGCCTGGCGGCCGGCAGCCCGGGCGTGCTGGCGATGGTCGAACGCTTGCGAAGCAGCCGGCCGCCGGGCGGCGAGCCGGACGAAGCGGGCGCCGCGTTCATCTATCGCGAAGGCATCCGCTCGGCGATGGATCAGGCAGAGTCGGCCCGGCACCTGACCCTGTCGCTGGCCGGCCGGGGCAAAAACGTGGCGCCCGTGCTGGCCGAACGCGTGCCGCTCGACGGGGCGAAACTGCTGGTCGACGTCGGCGGCGGCAGCGGCATCTATAGCGCGGCTTTCTTGCGCCGGTATCCGCAACTGCGGGCCGTCGTCTGGGACCGGCCCGAGGTGCTCAAAGTGGCCGACGAATTCGCCCGGCAATACGGCGTCGCCGAGCGCTTGGAATGCCTCGGCGGCGACATGTTCGCCGACCCGCTGCCCGAGGGCGCCGACGCGGTGCTGCTCTCGAACGTGCTGCACGATTGGGATTGGCCCGAGTGCCAGCGGCTCGTCAACCGCTGCGCCGAAGCCTTGCCGCCCGGCGGCCGGCTGTTGATTCACGACGTGTTTCTCAGCGACGCGCACGACGGCCCGCTGCCGATTGCGCTCTACTCGGCCGCGCTCTTCTCGCTGACCGAAGGCCGGGCCTACAGCGCGGCCGAGTTCCGACAGATGCTCGCCGCGGCCGGGCTTTCGCCGGCGAATGAGATCGTGCCGACCTTAATCCATTGTGGGGTGTTGGTGGGGGTCAAAGGGGATCTCGCGCGGTCGAAATCGCTTGCGACAAAGTAGCAGGCACACTCGGTGTGCCGTCGCCTAAGTCGCTAGGGCGCTCAACCGCGATGCTGGTCGCGGCACACGGAGTGTGCCTACTACTGCCTTGCCTTGTTGCCCTGGCGGCCGCAGGTTAGCATGACAGTTTCGCTTGCCGCTCGTCTGCTCTTGCTCTGAGGATCCCAGTTTGTCGAACTTGTCGGGCAAAGTCGCTTTGGTCACCGGCGCCAGCCGGGGCATCGGCCGCGCCATTGCCATCGCTCTGGCGGAAGCGGGCTGCCAGGTGGCGGTCAACTATCACTCCGACGATGCCGGCGCCGCCAAGGTGGCCGAGGCCATTGGCCGCACCGGCCAGCGGGCGCTGCTGGCGAAGGCCGACGTGGGCGATCAGGCCGCCGTGGAAAAGCTGGTTTCGGCCACGACGGCGGAATTCGGCCGCCTCGACATCGCCGTGACGAACGCCTGCTACAGCGACCGCGAGCCGTTTTACGAAGCCGACATGCGGGGCTTTCGCCGCACGATCGACGTCACGATGTGGGGCGCCTTCTACACGCTGCGGGCGTCGGCCCAGGCCATGATCGGCCAAGGAGGGGGCGGCTCGATCGTGGTCATCAGTTCGCCGCACGCCTATGTCGCCGTGCCGCGGTCGATGGCTTATAATATGTCGAAGGCGGCCATCGACCAGATGGCCCGCACGGCCGCCATCGAATTGGTCGAGCACCGGATTCGCGTGAACCTGATTCATCCGGGCTGGATCGATACGCCGGGCGAGCGGAAATTCACGAGCGACGAACAAATCAACGCGGCCGGCCAAAAGCTGCCGTGGAAGCGGCTGGGCCGGCCCGAGGAGATCGCTCGCGGCGTCGTGTTTCTTTGCGACCCGGCGAGCGATTACATCACCGGCAGCAGCCTGGCCATCGACGGCGGCATCACGCTGCCCTGGTGGGCCAACCGCGGCTCGGCCGTGCCCGAGTAAGCGGGCGGCGACACGACAACCTCCACAAGCATGCTTTTATCGATAGCTTTATGACCGCCTACTATCTGCTGCCTTGTTCTTGCGGGAAGAAAATCGAAGTCGATGCCAGCCAATCGGGGCTGAACGTGCGGTGCGAGTGCGGCGCCGAAGTGACCGTGCCCGCGATGCGCGGGCTGCGGGAACTCGAACGGACCTCGGCGCCTACTGCCGCGCGACGCCCCGAGTCGCCCGTTTCGAACTGGGGCGCCCGGCAAGGGCTGATGTTTTTGGGCACGCTGATTTTGCTTTGCGCCGCGTTGCCGGCGGCATTGACTTGGCGCCATTATCCGCAGCCGCCTGAGTTAGTCGCCAACTTCGAGGAACTCAACCGAGAAGACATCGACCAGGCCACGCTGATGCAGACCTTCGAGCTTTGGAAGCAACTGCGCAAGGATTTCGCCGAAGAGGGCGAGATCCCAGCGATGCACATTTACCTGGTAATGGAAGAAAAAGCCCGCACGCGGCTGATCTTCCTGGGCGTGATCGGCGGCATCGGTCTGTTGATGGCGATTGGCGGGTTCTCGATGAAATCCGCCCCCACGCGCGAGCCCGCGTATAGCCGTTGAGCGGGCGACATTACCGATAGGGGTAGGGAGAGCCGATTGAGTTCGGCTCCCCCTCCCTCCGAACCGTACGGGCGGTTTTCCCGCATACGGCTCTCCGGTTAGGAGGTTCCTGTGGATTGGACGAAACGAACGTGGGTCGCACTCAGGTTGATGA
>DATKRK010000155.1:0-6907 GCA_035532215.1 Pirellulales bacterium
GCCCGCGAGACGCCGATCGGGATCAGGGGGTAAAATCTTCCCCGCAGATCCCAGGCATAAATGCCTGGGCTAAGTAAAAGAGCGCCCGCGGCGGTGGCGGCGCGGAACAAAATCGACGTAGACTTGGCCCCGCATCAGACCCCAACATTGTAAATTTTGCGCAGCCCAGATTGGCCGTAAGACCCGCAGATTGGAGAAAACTACCATGCTCGCTCGCCGCGCATTTTCGTTGGTCTTTTGCCTCGCGGCCCTTGGGGGCGCGGCCCGCGCCGAAGATGTTTTTTACCACGTGCCGCTGGCCGAACTCAGACTGACCGAAGGAAAATTCCCGGACCTGCCGGAATATCGCTACGATTGGCGAATGCGACAACGCCGCGAGGCGATGCCGCCGCGGGCCGTGCTCGATGGCGAAGGCGAAGTTTATGTCGAGTTTCAGGAAGACCAATATTACTGGTACTCCTGGTATTCGGGGACGCCAAAATCGCTGCGCGATGAAGGCGCCCTCGCCGTTCGCGCGCCGGCGGCTCGCGACGCGGAGGGACGCGACGCGGAGGGACGCGAGGCGGCGGGTCGCGAGGCGGCGGGTCGCGAGGTGATGGGACGCGAGGTGACGGGCTCGCTCTACGTGCCCAAGACCGACTCCACCGGCATGGTCCGGTTGCGATTCGTCATCGAAGCCTCCAAGGCGCAGAAGGAAGGCGACGCATTTTATCAGGCCAAGGAGGACCACTACGAGACATTGCTCGATCGCGACTTGCCCGGCGGCGCCTGGTTTCGCCATCAACTGCGCCTGGCGCGAATCGCCCACGGCGACGATCCGGACGGCTGGGGCAACCGTGGGAGGGGCGGCGGCGGTATGGGGATGGGCGGCATGGCAATGGGGGGCGGGTGGATGGGCGGCATGGGAACGTCGAGCGACCTCAACGAGACCTTCGATCTTTTTATCGGCGGCCGAGCCCTGCGCGAAAACCTGCAACTCGATAGCGACTTGTGGGTAGCCGACGAGGATGACGAACAGGAAATGGTCGACGTCTCCTCCATCGAGGGCATCACCGTCGCCGAGATCGACTGGAAACCGCTCTTGGCCGACGCCAAGCCAACGCTCGACCCATTGGCGAAGTGTATCCCCGCCGATCAGTACGCAGTCTTCTTTCCCTCGTTGGCCGCGGCCGTCGCGCTGGTCGACGAAATCGCCGAGCGCGGCGCGCCCTTGGGCCGCTTCGCCGTCGGGCGCAGCGAAGACGAACGGGTGCAGCGGCGCTATGAGCGGCAATTGTGCTTGCCGTTGTCGGCGGTCGTTGGCCTGCTCGGTCCCGACGTCGTCGACAGCGCGGCCTTGACCAGTTCCGATCCATATTCTTATTTCTCCACGGGCGCGGACGTGGCCATCCTCCTGGAAAGCAAGCAGCCGGGGGCTCTTGAAACGCTGCTGCTCGAACAGGCCGTCGGCTCGGCCACGAAGGAGAAATTCGCCATCCCCGTTGCCGGCGAAACCGGCGGGCTGGCCTGGTCCGGCTTTATTTCCCCCGACCGCCGCGTATCGTGCTACATCGCCGCTCTGGCTAGCGCAGTCGTCGTGACCAACTCGCCGGCGCAGCTCGAGAGGCTGATCCAGGTCGAGCGGGGCAATTCGCCGTCCGCGGCGTCGCTCGACGAATACAAGTTTTTCCGCAACCGCTACCCGCGAGGCGAAGCGGATGAAACGGCGTTCGCCTTTCTCAGCGACGCCGCCATTCGCCGCTGGTGCGGGCCGCAGTGGCGGATCGCCGCCTCGCGCCGGCTGCGCGACGCCGCGGTGATGAGCGAAGTGCAAGCCCGCTTTTTCGAAGATCTCGTGAACGGCAAGGCCAAGGAAGGCCCCATCCGCGCCGACAAAGCGCTGGCCGGCGTGGGCGGCCTGCGGATGACGGCGCGCGGCGTTCACTCCTGGACCCAAAACACGCTGGAGTTCCAAACGCCGATCGCCGAACTGCCGTTCGAACGCGTCTCGAAGGCCGAGTCCGAGGCGTATTCCAATTGGCGCGACGGATACCAAGCGAACTGGCGCTGGGCCTTCGACCCGATTGCCGTGCGTTTCACGGTGAAGGAGTCGCAATTGGCGACCGATCTATCCGTGATGCCGCTGATCTGGGGCAGCCGCTATCGCTGGATGATCGATATGGTCCGCGGCGTCGAAATCGCCCCGGCGGACGCCGATCCGCACGAGGCGATCATTCATTACGTCTGGGGCATCAACCGCAAGGCGCGACATGCCGGCGGGTGGGCCGATTTGGCGGCCGGAGCGGTGAACGTCGATCCTTTCGATTGGCTGGGCCAATGGGTCAGCATGTTCGTCGACGACGACGCCGAGTATTGGAAGAAGCTGGCCGAGAAGATCGAGCATGGAGAAACCGATTTGAGCGCGGTCGCCTTGGACCGAGCGCCGCTGGCGTTTTACATCGACGTGCGCGACGCGCTCAAGCTCACGGCGTTTTTGACGGGCATGAAAGTGCTCGTCGAACAAGTCGCGCCCGGCGCCACGGTCTGGCAATCGTTCGAGCATCAAGGCGAGCCTTATGTCGAGGTTGGGCCGTCGGACCGAACGCGAGGAGACTTGCCGCCCGGCGTCGGCCCGCCGCGTCTTTACTATTCGTTTTCTTCCGACGGCTTGATCCTCGCCTGGAATCAAGATGTGATGAAGCGGGCGATCGACCGGTTGGTCGAGCGTCGCCGGCTGAAAAAGGCCGGTCTTCCGGTTGCCGCCAAGGGCCGGCCCTGGCTCGGCACGAGCGTCGGTTTCCAATTCGACAAAAAACTCGCCGACCTGATCTTGTTGTTCGCGGGCGTGGAAGCGCAGCAAGCGTTGCAGGCGCTTTCATGGAGCAACCTGCCGATTCTCAACGAATGGCGCCGCCGCTGGCCCGATCGCGACCCGCTGAAATTGCACGAGGAGTTTTGGCACGCGCGGCTGGTCTGTCCCGGCGGCGGCGACTATGTCTGGAACGACGAGTGGCAAACGATGGAATCCACCGTGTACGGCCATCCCGGTCAACCCAAGCGCGGCCCGGCCAACGTCACGCTCGGCGACGTCGTCGGCGGCAACTTCGGCCTGACCTTCGAGGACCGCGGGTTGCGAGCGCGGGCCGTCATCGACCGCCGCCCGCGCGACCGCCCATAAGGCGCGACCGCACTGGCGCTTGGTCCAAGCTTGGTTTTCGAGTTCTGCGGAAGGGAGTGTGGTTGGGGACCTGCACGCTCTGCCGCTCCGCTGCGCCCCCGCGAGGGCTTAAACCGGCTCTCGGCGAAGTTGTGCCGCCAGCGGTGGCACAAATTGGCTTCCGCAAACAGGGAAGGGGACTGGACGAGCTGTCGAGGCCAAGTCACGAAGAACCAACTGTCCAGGCCAGCTCGGGCGGACACGTGCAGCACCGGCTCCCATGTGGCGGAATGCCACCCCGGTTTTGTCCCCAAAATGTCCCCAGGGCTTTCGCGCCGCTTAAAGATTGGCGCAAAGAAAGGCCGCAAGTCTTTGACCTGCGGCCAGTTTTGTCATTACGCCCGACAGGAATCGAACCTGTAACCTGCGGATTAGAAGTCCGACTGGAGCAACAACAAACGCCCCAGAAAACGGCGGTTTTGCTCTCCGTTGACACAGAATTTGACACAACCTCGCCCAGTTGGGCCGACGCCGACTTGGCACGCATCATCGAAGCGTGGCCAAGGCTTTCCGATCCGATCCGCCGAGCGATTCTGGCGTTGATCGGCTGAACAAGCCACCACGACAGAAGTTTGGCAACCAAATAGCTTTTGCCTCGTAAAATTACGTGACGGTCAGGCCGTAATTTGGCCGCAGTATGGCCATGCTCGGCCGTTTGGCGGTTCAAGTCGTCGTAGGTGGACAGACACGGCCGTCGCGGAGGGGCTTCCGGCCCATTTTGCCATTGAGGTGAAAGACGCGACGTCTTTGCGACTCCCGCCCCATTTCCACCTCCCGTTTCCACCTCGAAAGGACAAAACGCTCGCCCACTCGAACCCCGGAATACCCACCAATATGGTAGCCTACCGGCGGCTTCAATCGCCACCTCGCGGGAACGAAGTGAGCCTGTATGAATCCTTCCAGATGCGAATAATTAGGCTCTCGCTATCATTCGCCGAAGGGTCCGTGTCGAGCCCGAGTTGTTGGGCAGCCTCCCGCAGACAAAACTTCGCGTACATGGTCGCATTTTCGTATTCACCCCTTTCATCGTCGGTCAATCCGAACGCATCTCGCACACCGTCAAGGTACTCTTGATGTTCCGAAAATCGATCGGCGAAACTGAAATAGATTGCAGCACTGTACAGCCTTCCCAGCGACGGATCAGACTTTGCCAAGGCCCAAAGCTTTCTCGCAGCTTCATTGAGAAAACGAGAATCGGCCTCAGGTGAGAGTGCGCTGAATGCATCGGCCGATGCTTCTAATACAGGCCGCTGCTCCGCGAGCCTTTGATCTACGCCGATGGTTTTCGTCAGAGCCACCATTCGTTCTAGCGTCGCATACGCCGGCATTAATCTGGGGGGCGGGAAGACACTGCCGGCTTCGCTCTCGGTGTCCGGCTCCGCGAGCGCAAAGTCTGCTCCATTTGTAAGCTGGACTCCGAGTTCATGCACCAATTCCGAATAGTCGCTCACAGACGGTCCCAACTCCGCTCGACTGTTTGCAAGCGCCCCGGCGACCTGGCACCCAGGTAGAATCGCCATAACCGCGCGACAATTGGAGCCCGTCTCCGCGAGATTCAAATGCGTAAGCGCGGTTAAGGGCGCCAGCGTTCCGGCGTTTTCTTGAGTCATCCTGCTCTTAGTGTGATGAAGATCAAGTTCATTCAATGTTACGTGCCTTGCTAAATACGGAATCGCCCGCTCGTCGATGAGGAGATTATCCGACAGATCAATACGTTGGAGTATTGTTAACCTGTCCAAGCTCGCCACGGCCGCCGAACTCACGCTGGTGTTACTCAAATTCAACTCCTCCAGTGTCGTTAGATCGGCCAGGTAAGCGATTCCTTCGTCAGTAACGCGGCCGTTACAGGAAAGGTCCAAGACACGCAATTTGTTAAGTCCGGCCAAGTGTATCATACCTCTCGACGAAATTTTTGTGCCCCTCAGCCTAAGCTCTTCGAGCAGGTCGAAGGACGCAATGACTCGCATTGCGTCATCGCCAATCTCCCGATTATTCGATAGGTCCAAATAACGCATCTGCGTAAGATGCTTCAAATGCTCGACGCCCGCGGAAGTCACGTTCGCGCCGCTCAATACAAGATATTGCAGTCGCAGCAAGCCGCTGAGCGAGGCCATTCCCTCATCCGTAATGCGGCTGCCCCCGCCAAGGTCGAGCGACCGAAGGTTCGTTAGCCCGCGAATATGCACCAGACCGTGATCTGAGATGCGACTTCCTCCAAGTAAAAGGCGTTCCAAAGAGTGCAGCCCCCCGAAAGTCTGAAACGCCTTATCGGTAATCTGCGAATTGAACAAAACCAGCGTTTTTAGGTTTCGCAAGCGCGACACATTTGCCACGCCGGCGTCCGTTACTGTGGTTGCACCGCCGACCGCTCGTAGACATTCCAGATTCTCCAGCGTCCCTATGCAACGCAGCCCCTCATCGGTAATTTCCTCATCCACGAAAAATAGATACCGAAGCTTGCGCAACCCCGAGAGATGCCGCACAGCACACTCTGGTGATGTCATGGGGATCTTGTCCTTCCGGTCGCTCACCGAGATCCCGCCTAACTGGGCGAACACTACGTCCGCGAAGAAATCTTCGCTCAATCGTTCGAGCAGCCAGGGCGGCAGTTCTAATTTGGCCTTGCCGTCGAATGTCGCCGAACCTGGCGGACGTTCTTGGAAGTCGTAATAAACCATTCCGCACTGCTCCCGAATGAGTCGCACGGCCGTTTCTTGATCGCGAGCGCGATTTACGATGATGTTCGTGACGATAGCGGCGATCGTTACGGCGATCAACAGCGCGCTTAAGCTGAACCGTGCTCGCAAGGCGCGCCGCCACGAAATGTGACCGGTGAAAGCCACATGCACCTCCCTTCCTAGGATACCACCCACTGATTTATTCGCATTTTCTGCCGCCAGCACTCCCGCTGCCGCTACTTCTGCTACAAGCTGTTAAGGCGCTTTAGTAAAGCGTCCCTTTTCTGTCTAAGTGTTTTTAACTGATCGCACGTTATGTTCATAAGTCTTACGCTATCTTTAATTTTATTCAGGTTATCTATAATCCTGTTTTCTATCGTCACGCCCGATTCATCGCCGGATTTGCCGGGGGTTATCTTGTATGAATAGTTGAAATTCAAGTCACCCTCTCTGTTCGTGAATTCAGATGTGACGTGGACATCCCAACGCATCGTCTTCAATTGTTGAACATCCGAGCTTATGCGTTTCTTGCGATTGAGGATACTCGTTGCCTCGTCGCAATGAATATTCGAATAAAGTGTTATGGCGAGGTGCAGTTGATTCAGTTCATTAATCAGTTGACGGACGTCCTCCGAACGATTGTTCGGTGGAAACAATCCGAACGGATCGACGTAGTTCGTCGCACCATTCCCCACATACCGACTCAAATTCGCATCCCCCGCCGAAAACTCCATCGGGTCTTCGCTAATCCAGCGTCCCACCGCCGGGTCGTACCAACGATGCCAGTCGCTCACCATGCCAGTGTCGGCATCAGAAATGGCGCCGGTGTAGCCTTCTAAATGATGCACGGTCGGTGCGCTCTCATAAGCCACCTGGCCAAACGAGTTGTAGACTAAGTTCAAGTTTCGCGGTTTTCGCCAGGCAATTTCGGTCGAATTGAAATCGGCCTCCGTGCCAAAAACGGGTAAACCTGTGGTGAATTCAACTTCCCAGGCAACCCGCGGCAAGGAGGCCGAACGTGCAAGTTACTTCA
>DATKRK010000156.1:0-19935 GCA_035532215.1 Pirellulales bacterium
TTCACGATGCTCAGCCCTCGCCGGGCGAGTTGCGCGAGCTCGTCGTCGCCGCCGCGGGCCAGCGCCAGTTCGTCGAGCCGCCGCGCGAACTTGCCCAATTCGCGCTCGAGCGCTTCGCAAACTTCCGCGATGCTCGGCGGCTCGTTGGCGGGCGCCTCGCCGACGGACGGGCTGGCGTCGCGCGGCGCGGCTTGGGCCTGGTTTTGTTCGTCCGTAAAGCGGCAAGATGCCGCTCCTACAGCCGCGCGCAGCGTGCGAGCCTGACCGGACCGCTGCGCGCGAAGCGCCTCGCGCTGCGCGTCCGGGGGCAGTTCGGCCGCGCTCATTGCGTCGTGCAGCGAGACCTCGCCCCGATCGACGGCTGCTTGCAGTTCCTGGTCGCCGGAAGCTTGCAGCTTGCGGGCGTACGCGACGGAGCGAGCGCTGACGTTCAGCAGCGCAGCCGCTTCGTCGCGCGTTACGTCGCGCCCGGAGGTGCAAATTTGCACCTCCCGCTTGTTTTGCCCCCACGACAAGTTGGCCAGCCGGGCGGCGACCATCGCCCTCTGCGAATCGCTCAGGTGCCGGCGGCGCAGATTTTTCGAGATCACCCATGCGACCGGCTCGCCGGGGCCTGGCCAGTCGATCATCTGCGGCTCGACGCCCGCCATGCGGCAAGCCAGCCAGCGTTGCCGGCCGTCGAGAATCCGACCTTCGAACAGCACGATCGGCTCCAACTGCCCATGCGCCTCGATATCGTGCGCCAACTCCAACAGCGCCTCTTCGGCGAGTCCTGGAAACGCATTGGCGAGCGGATGGAAGTCGAGTTCGTGCATGGCGGAAGTTCTTCGTAGGGTGGGGCGCAGCCCCACGCGCTTGGGAATATCCACGGCCGCCGGAGGCCGCAATTGCGATTTCAGCTTTCGATTCGCGTGGGGCTAGCGCCCCACCCTACCCGTCTACTTTTTCCAAACGCGGCAGGGATGCCGCGTCGACTTCAACTCCGAACTCGTCGCCTCTCGGCCGCCGCGTTCAGCGCCCGATTGGCTTCGAAATTGCCCGCCGCCCGGCCTTGAGCGAGCAACCGGCCGCCGGGCCGATCGAACAGCCGCCACTCCCAGCGCCCGCGGCGCCAGTACACCTCGCCGAACGGCCGGCGCTTCGCATGCAATTTCATGGCAAGCTCTCTTTCCTGGGTAGGATGGGGCGCAGCCCCACGCGCTTGGCGCGCAAATGGATTTCGAAGCGCGTGGGGCTAACGCCACCCTACGCCTCCGCATCTCCGGCTGATGGATCGCCCGGCCAAGACGGCTCGTCTTCTTCTTCAACCTCGCCGCTCGTGCAATAGTCGGCGATTGCCGCCAGCAGCGCGCGATGCGCGGCCCAACGGTCGGCGCGTTCGGCGCCGCGGGCCAGCAACCGCCCGCGAGGATTGTGATAGCTCCAGTGCCACTGGCCGTTTTCGAAGTGCGAGCGAAAGACGTCCGCCTCGTTGGCGGGCGCGTGGCAAGCGTTGGTCGGAGAGTGCATGCGAGCGGCGAGCCTTTCCGGTTGCCGGCCGTTTCTTGCGGCGCCATCCGCGCAGGGCGGAGCGGCGAGCAGGGCGGCCGAAGGGCGTGGCGTGCGATTTCGAGCGGGCCGCCAGGGCCGCGGCCTCAAGACGCTGCCGTCCGCTAACACGATCTCGGCGAACACGAGCTCGAGCGTCGCCCGGTAGCAGCGGCCGCCGGCCGCGTCTACTTCTTGCGCAACGCGGCAGGCTGCCGCGTCTACGTTCGCTTCGGTGCGTCCTGATTCAATTCCGAGCGGCTTGGCGTCCATCGCCGCACTATACATTTTTTTACAAATATGGTCAACCATATTTATTAAATATGGATGATTGGACGGAGCCCTTTTCGCCGGCTAGAGTTAAATCGGAGATCGCGGTAAAATCAGCGCCGGCGCCGTAGCGGCGCCGGGGCAAGTTCCCCGAAGCACGGAAATGCGGCCATGGACCAATTCACGGCGGAAAAGCTCCGCAACGAGATCGTCAACCCGCTGGCGCTGCTGACGGCCGAGTTGACGAGCGAGGCCATGAAACTCGAAGAAGCCTACGCAAAAAAACGCGTTACCCGGCCCTGGCTGCCGCTCAACGAGGCCGGCGCCCTGCGGGCGATCAAGGTGCTGAAGAAGTTCCTCCGCGACGAGGTCAAGAGCAAGCGCGAAGACGCCGAAGAAGGCACGCTGCGCTACCGCGAGGCCGAGTTGAAGTTCAAGAAAGCGACCAAGGCCGACAAAAAGAGCTGACCCGGCGTCTTTCCATATTTTTAAAATACGGACCTCCAGGCGACGGCCGCAGCGGCAAATCGGTCCGATCTCGAGCCGTAGGGTGGGGCGTCAGCCCCACGCGCTGGGCGGTTTGATTCGCGTCGGGATGGATCGCGGGAAGACCGCGATTGCTTTTCTCGCGCAACCAAGCCGCTCGCGCGTCCCGCTCCTCTTGCGCGACATTCCTGCGCAGTCAATGCGCGTGGGGCTCGCGCCCCACCCTACAGCCCCGGTCGACTGTCGGCCGGGCCTGCTCGAAACTTAGGCGCCCGTCGCATCGTCGTGCACGGCGCAACTGCACTTTCGCGGCCAGGATGGCTGCGTCGAAAGATTCAAGAGACGCGGCAAACGATGGCCCGCCAAGGAGATGCGCGCCGGTCCCTGGCGCCCTGGCATGCATCGACGAGTTCGAATGGCACGCGCGATGCATTACCACCCCGCCGTGTCTGACCGACTGCGCCACGCGGTTGAGAGAAACCGCGGAACAAAGCCACGCGCGGCCTTCGTCCGCAACCCATTGAGCCACGGATGAAACACGGATGGGGAAGAATAAGAACAGAAGGCAACGAAGGAAACGAAGTTTTATTTCTTTGTTACCTTCGTTGTCTTAAGTTCCAAAAAATCATCCGTGTTCGATCCGTGTTTCATCCGTGGCTCGCCCCCGCCGACGTGCCGCATAAATCTCCGCGGCCCACATAGAAAGAAAACGATTGTAGTACGAAGAGGAAACGCATGCGAAACTCGTTCACTGCCGCCGTCGTCTGCCTGGCGATCTGCGGTTGCGGCAAAGGAGGGCCGGGAAGGCCCAAGCTGTCCGACCTGCCGATCAAGGGCGTCGTCACGCTCGACGGCAAGCCGCTGGCCGGCGCCGACGTCGTATTCATGGGCGGCGAACCGCCCGCGGTTTTAGCGGGCAAGACGAAAGACGACGGCAGCTATCAATTGCAGACCGCCGCCGGCGGCGAAGCCAACGTCCCAGGCAATTGCAAGGTCACGATCAGCCGGTTGGTCAAACCCGACGGCTCGCCGCTGGCCGCCGATGAAACGCCGGCCGACGCCGGCGCCGTCGAGCAACTGCCGGGCAAGTATTCCCGCTTCGATCGGACGACCCTGACCGCGACCCTTACGTCGGCCGAAGCGACGATTGATTTTCCGTTGACGACCCAGTAGCGCCGACCCAGTAGCGCAGTTGCGCAGTTTCATGCAAGCTGCGGCGCCGCCCTGCACGGACGCAACGGGGCCCAGCGTGAACGGTTGTGCGTCGCGCGCGGAGCAGCCCGCCACTGCCCGCGCGCGGCGTTTTTTGCGCGGAAACCTTTTCTTTTCGGCGTCTTGCGCCCACGCGCTGGGCGGTTAGAATCGCGTTGAGTTGGCTGGCGGGAAGATCACGAAAACGCGACAGGGCGAAAGCGCGAAACAATTGCGGAAACCGTCCTTGAAAAGTGCTCTCCGACGTCCGATCTCTCTTTCGTGTTTTCGTTCTTTCGCGCTTTCGCGATTGCTTTTCTCGCGCAACCAAGAATGCATCTATCGCTCCGAAGGGAGTTGGAAGACGATGATCGACGTTCTTTATGTTGGTTGCTTCGAACATCGAGATGACGAGGTGCAAATCGATGAGCACGTTCATCGCGGTCATCCCGCGGTAAAAAGGCCGTTGGGCTGGCACGTCGTTGAAGATTGCTTGCAACATGCTGCCATTGGGATTCATTGGGAAGCGGGAACGCCCAGGCTGCCGGAGAAATGGCTATTGTCTTACGAGCATGGATACCTGACATTCGACAGGAGCGAACTAACGGCGGACGCGATAGGCGTCATCCGGCGCCTTGTCGAACAACATGGCTGCGAGATTGTGTACCCGCAAACCGCGCGATTTTTGACCGTTGACGAGGTTGAAGAATACAGCCGAAGACTCGCTCGCCGTCGCCGATTGCCCTGGGGAACCGAATTTGAAAATTCGTGAGTCAATGCGCGTGGGGCTAGCGCCCCACCCTACGCGCTGACGCGCTACTCGTCGTCCAACTCATCCAGCATCCCTTCGAGCTGCCGCATGGTTTCGGCGTCGACCGGGTGGGCGGCGATTTTCTGTTGGGCTTGCTCGACCATCTGCTGCATCTTCTTCTGCATCGCTTCGGCCGCCTTGGCCAACTCGGGCGGCATGCCGCTCGTATCGCCCAGTCCGGCGCCCAGTCCGGCGCCCAACTCGCGCTCCATCTTGTCCTTCATCGCCAGCGCCACCCGCATCAGCGCGGCGGTGCGCTGCTCGGGCGAGAGCGTGTCGAGCGTCTGTTCGAATTGCTCCTGCCGTTCTTGCTTGGCCTGAGCGCGCGCAGCGCCGTGGGCGCCGAGCAGTTCCTTCCGCAGCGCCTCGAGCCGCCCGCGGTCGGTCGATTCGAACGTGACGTAGATCGGCGCGCCGCGGTCGGTCGTATTCTTCCAGCGGCCGTCTTCGTTTTCCTCCGATTGCTGTTGGACGATGTCGTGGATCTCTTCCGGCTGCAGGTGCAGCCCGAACGTTGGAATCAGCGCCGGCCGGTACGGCTTGACTTCGGCCCACGACGAATCGAGCGGCAGCGGCAGCATGGTCCGCGTCAGACATTCGCCCTCGGACGAGCGCTCGCGCGTGAACAGCACGAGGAGGTCATCGTCGCGCACGAGCACCTGGTCGAGCGACGCCGGCTGGCCCTTGTAATTGCCCGCCACTTTGATCGACTCGCGGGCGACGATCTCAAGCTGCTCGGTCTGGGACCAATCGACGCTCGGCGTTTCGGAAGAGGCCAGCATCGCCTTGAAGAAACCGGAGAGCGTGTCGTTCTGCAAGTCCGTGCTCTCGCCATGATAGTCGAAGTAGACGCTCGGCTCGCCCTTGGGGCCGCGGGCGTTGAAGTTCATGATCACCCTTGCACCGAACTCCGTCTCTTCGCCGAACACGAACACCAACTCGCGATCGGGCGCCTCCTCCTCGTCGTCGTCAAATAGGGCCCACTCCCAGAAATCCTCGTCGACCGGCTGCATTTGCTCCAGCGGCAGCACTTCGATCGACGTGTTGCGCACGCAGCCGCCGTTGCGCAGGCCGAGCGCCGTGCGCAGCAGCTCCGGCAGTTTCACGCCCTGCTTTTTCTCCCAGGCGGCGATCTGGTTCTCGCTCACGCCCGGCGGCGCCTCGGCGTCCGCCGCCTCCTCATCGAAGTCTTCGTCGTCTTCCAAGTCGTCGTATTCGCGACCGCCATCCATCCAGAAGCGCTGGAAATCGATCATGAGGACCTCGGAGGTTGAAGTTACATCGACAGGTAACGGGGGTAGGGTGGGGCGATAGCCCCACGCGCATCGAGGTTCGAGCGACAGCAAAAACGATAGGCGTCACGCATTAGAGACGCTGTACGAACCGGCGGCAACATGCGCTCTGATTTTTTGTACAAAAGGGAACCGTCGGACGCGTGGGGCTGCCGTCGCACACTGCATCAATCCCGCTGCCAACGGCGTCGCGCCGGTCACCTACGCCAGCGACGAACACCTTCGCGGCAAGCCCAACCCCATCGGCTACGGGCTGATGATCTGGATTGACGAACCGACGCAGGATGAGGCTGCAATTTACTTTCCAAACCGAGGCCGCGCAGCCCCACGCGCATTACGCTGGAATTTCGTCCTACCGACTCACGAGAATTCATCGTCGCGTCCGAGGGCGTTCGATGCCGTACATTGCCACAGCTCGTTGCGCTTGCGGAAACCGTAGGGGCGCACGATGCGACGGTATGGCGTCGAAGGGAACCCGGGCGTCCAGACGGTGTGAATCGCCGCTTGCCGATGCCGTGCGCTGCGAGTCGGAACGGTGATGCGCAGCACGAGAGGTCGCCGACCGCCGATCGCATCGGCCGCAATCCAGCGGGCCTCGGTCGTGTCCCATCGGGAAATGATCGACCAGTCGAAAGCAGGCCAGGCGAGAATGTTGAAGCCGCTGCCCGTGCATTAAGAGACATGCGGAGCTTCTGCGGGGCGTTCGGAGCTAGATTGCTCGTGTCTAAAGGGCTGTAAAAACCTGCTATTAAATGGTATAGTTAATTGGCGGGCGACACGGCTCGCCTGCCGGGCGGAGAAAAATCGCGAAGCAAAGGGAATCCCGGAAAAAGCTTGCAGTGATTTCACGCGATCGCAATCTCCAGCCTGAGGACTTGCTTGAGTTTATCGAATTGCGCCCGTTTACCAAACGGTGGGCCGAACTCGAGTTGGATGATGAGGACGACTTAACGGCCCCTCGGGCGAATGACATGATCGACAAGTCAAAACTGACGGATGCGGAGCGAGAGCTCGTCGAAGGCTTCGACGAGTTCTTGGACGACTTGCGATCGGACGCGCCGATCGAGAAGAAGTACACTTGCCGCCGCGTGGTCCTTGAATTGGAACCGCATGTTTATACGGCTGACCGGGTCAAGGAAACGCGAAAACTTCTCAACGCCAGCCAGGCGCTGTTCGCGCAGTTTCTCGGCGTCTCGGTGAAATCGGTGCGCGCCTGGGAGCAGGGGGCCAAGCCGAGCCCGATGGCCTGTCGCTTCATGGACGAAATCCGTCGCGACACGCCTTATTGGAAGGCCCGGTTGAAAGACGCGATTAAGGTGCGAACAGCGGATTGCTAGACATTGCAATTGCGAAGTCATTGATCGGCCAACCGCCCAAATCCGGGCGGTTGCCCGATTTCGTGAAGCGCGTGGGGCTGCCGCCCAGCCTACCTCCTGCTCCGTTGTTCCAATCAATCATCCTTGATACGATAAACAGCGACTTCCCTCCGCTGTCCTTCCCCACCGGAGATCCTGCCGTGCTGTCGCTGTGCGATTCTCGGGCTCGTTTCGGCCGCCGCGAGTTTTTGCGCGTGGGAGGATTGGCGTTGGGCGGGCTGTCGCTGCCGGGTTTGCTGGAGGCGAAGGCGGCTGCGGCGCAGGCGGGCCGCTTGGTGCGCGATAAGTCGGTGATCTTCCTGTTCCTGCACGGCGGGCCGAGCCAGTTCGAGACGTTCGACCCGAAAATGTCGGCGCCTTCCGACATCCATAGCGCGACGGGCGAAGTCGCCACGCGCATTCCGGGCGTCACCTTCGGCGGCACGTTTCCGAAACTGGCCTCGCTGGCCGACAAGCTCTCCATCGTCCGCTCGTTCACCACCGGCGACGCCAACCACGACATCAAGCCGGTCGTCTGCCGCGACACGCTGGGCGCCAACATGGGTTCGATCTATAGCCGCATCGCCGGCTCGAACCATCCGCGCACCGGCATGCCGACCAACGCCGCCCTCTACCCCCAAGCGGTCGATCCCGACACGAAACCGCCGATCAAGAATTTTGGAGACTTCGAGGCCACCGGCACGTTGGGCAAATCGACCGCGCCGTTCGTGCCCGGCGGCAAGGGCGAAATGCAACGGGCCATGCGGCTCGAACTGCCGCTGGACCGGCTCGGCGATCGGCGGGCGCTGTTGGGCCGCTTCGACCAAGCGCGGTGGGCGCTCGACGCGGCCGGCGCACTTGAAGGACTCGACGGCATGCGCGAGCAGGCGTTCCGCGTGATCCTGGGCGGCATGGCCGACGCCTTCGATCTGTCGAAGGAAGATCCGAACACGGTGGCCCGCTACGACACGGCGCCCTTGGTGCGGCCGCAGGCGATCAGCACGAAGTGGAACAACCGCCCGAACTATATCGACAACGCCAAGTCGCTCGGCAAGCTGCTGCTCTTGGCGCGGCGGCTGTGCGAGGCGGGCTGCGGCTTCGTCACGGTGACGACGAGTTTCGTGTGGGACATGCACTCCGACGTCAATAACGCCGGCGTCGACGAAGGGATGGGCTATATGGGCCTGCCGCTCGACTACGCCCTGTCGGCCTTCATCGACGACCTGCACGCCCGCGGGCTCGACAAGCGCATCTTGCTCGTCGTCTGCGGCGAGATGGGGCGCACCCCGCGGATCAACGCTCGCGGCGGCCGCGATCACTGGGGCAATCTCGCGCCGCTGCTGTTGGCCGGCGGCGGATTGCCGATGGGCCAGGTGCTCGGCCAATCGACGCGCGACGGCGGCCAGCCGCTCTCTGAGCCGGTGACGATCAAGCACCTGCTCGGCACGGTGATGCACACGCTGTTGGACGTGAACGAAGTGCGGATTGCTCGCGGCGTGCCCGCCGACGTCAATCAGGCCCTGACGGCGGCTGCGCCGATCCTGGGCTTGTTTTCATAGCAGCGGGCTGAACGCGAGGTTAAGCCGTGAAGTTATGCTCGATAACGACCAGGCTTCTGGCGATCGGATGCGCTTTTGCGGTCGTGGCCTCGATCGAACTCGCCCTGCACTGGTACATGGGAGCGCAGCAGACGAGTGCAGCCCAGATGCTCCGCGAAATCTATTTATATAGCGAGAAAAAAGGACAGTTTTATAGAGTTCTCCTGGATATTCTCGGACCTGCTAGCGTCCTTGGAGTATGCACGGGCGTCTTCGGGGCGCGCTGGAGACCTTGGGCCGTGGTTTGCAGCGCGGCATTCGCGGCGGTTGGGATTGCGGCGGCGTCTCGTGCATACCCTGCGTATTTCCCCAGAGAGCCGCGGGCAGCGCGCCCGACGAACGCCAACGAGATTTATTTCGCTGCCGAGGCTTGTTTGGTCTGCGGGTGGTTCGCGTTTGCAGCGCAGAGCGTGCTTCAACGGCCGCAAAAGAAGCGAGCGGCCGACGGGGCGCCTTTGAACTCGGGCGGGCCATCTCGGGCGCGCACGCTATTTTCATTCACGCGGCGATGGACAAAGACCTATACATGGGTAGTAATCCGGACGGTCAAGACGAGCCATACTGCGGATAGTTCCGAGACGATAAAGACGCTCACCGCGCCTGAAAGAGAGTAGCGCGCGAGAGGCTTCAGCAACCATCGGGCAGGGCGTTGCCCCCACGCGTTGAGCACCATCGTGGCCGAGCGTGCCTTCTGTCTGGCTCCGCGTCTCAATCGCGCGGTTGCGCCGTCCTGCCGATCCCCTACCTTCAGGGAGCAACCAGCTAATCTGGCTTTGCGAACCCACCTGTAGTATGAAAATCCAGTGAATGACATCGTTTTTGATTCGTTTATATTGAAATTAGATCACCATTGATGTAGATTTACGATGATATGGAGCAAGTCGATGACGGCGACACAATGCCTAAGCAGGCTGAACGCTAGGCGGCGCGAGCTGGGAATGAGCATCGCTGCGCTGGCCCAGCGCAGCGGCGTCTCGAAGGCCACGCTTCAGCGAATGCTTTCGGGCACGCAGAAATCGGCCGACTTAGAGCATGTCGTGGCCATCGCCGCCGCGCTAGGCATGACGATCGACCTGACGCCGCAAGCCTCCTCAAGCGAGTTCCGCAGAGCGGCGGCTGCCGAAAAGGCGTCGAAGCTGGTGGGGATGGTGCAAGGCACTTCGGCGTTAGAGGGCCAAGCCATCACGTCGCCAGAGAGCCGCAGGGATTTGGTTGACCTCGCGGTTGAGACCCTACTGGGCGGTTCTCGCCGGCGCCTGTGGACGGACTAAACTGGAATACGCTGCCGGGCGATACGCCCATCGATGATGTGTCCGGGCTGAAGCTCAAGGGCGTCTCGACGCGCGAGCAACTGAATTTCGCCGAAGCGCAGAACATTCTGAAGGCGTCCGTCAAGTATCTGGCGAGACGTCCTACGAAGCGAAGCGCAAAATTCGATTTTGCTTGGCTGCTGAAGCTGCATCGCGAGATGTTTGGCGAGGTGTGGCAGTGGGCGGGCAAAGTCAGGACGCGAAACCTGAATCTTGGCATTCCCTTCTACATGGTGAACCAGGAACTGCAAGCCCTTGCGGAAGACCTTGCCGCCTGGAATCAGTTCGGCCATGATTTGATCGAGCAAGCGGCGCGGCTGCACTACAGGGCCGTATCGATTCACCCGTTTTTGAATGGCAACGGCCGCTGGGCCAGAATGCTCGCCAACATTTGGCTTAAATTGAATCGCGCCGACATCATCCACTGGCCGGAAGAAACAATCGGAGCGGAGAGCGAAATTCGCAGCGAATACATCGCAGCCGTGAAGGCTTTCGACGATGGCCAAGAGGGGCCTTTGCTCGAGCTTCATCGCCGTTATGGTTGAAGGCGGCAAGCGGGCGGCAGCGGTAGAGTGGGGCGCTGGCCCCCACGCGATTCTCCTCCTCTCCCTCTGGGAGAGGCCGGGTGAGGGCTGAAGCGGATTGGAATTCACCCTCACCCCAACCCTCTCCCCAAGGGAGAGGGAGCGAGCGTAGGGTGGGGCGTTAGCCCCACGTGCTCTCGGCGTGAATTCGCATTGGCGAATCGCCCGCGGGCTATGGATGCGCGAGCCGCGCGTGGGGCTGCGCCCCACCCTACGCGCCTTGTAACCAGTTGAGTGGAACCTGTAAGCTGGCAGCGCGTGGAGCGTCGTCGAATCAACCATCAACCACGAACGCGAGGAAAAGGAGATGGGTAGCTCACTTTGTGTGTTACACGGCCGGTTAGTTCGCGCAGTCGTGTTGCTCGGCGCGCTGGCGATTGCGCCATGCACAGCCAGAAACGAAGAAGGCGACGAGCACCTGTTGATGGGCAATCCGAGCGCGGCGAGCGACGACGGCGCGGACAAGAACAACTTCTTGATGCAGAAGAAATTCTTCGCCCTCTCCTACAACAACGACAAAGGCACGCCCAATTGGGTGAGCTGGCACTTAACGCTCGACACGCTGGGCGAGTTGAGCCACGGCGGTTCGGGCGGCGAATAGGAGCAACGCCCCATGGCCATCGTCGAAGAACTCGAGCATGCCGCCGGCGGTTTGCTCTACCTGAGCGAGACGGACGAGCCTTTCGAGGCCTTTCATTGGCAGCAAGAGCACGGCTCGCCGAGCGCCGCTCGCCTGCGAGCACTCGCCGGCCAAGGCCCCAACGTCCAGGTCGACGAAACAGAACTTTCCGAGTTCTTCGACGAGTTGACGAAAAAGGAGGATTGGTTCGACGAAGAAGAGATCCAGACCGCCGAGAAATACGAGCGGCTGTTGCAAACCATTCAGGAGCGCTTGCCCGGCGCCCGCGTGTTTTGGATCAACGGCCCGGAGATCGAGATTTATATCGTCGGCGCCGCGGACGAAGGCGGCTGGGCGGGCGTGAAGACGAAAGCGGTGGAGACGTAAGCCGCGTAGGGCGGGGCGCTAGCCCCACGCGCTTCGACGCGAACGGTAGATGGCAGTCGAGGAAGCGCGCAAGCAAAACCCGCTTTGCCGTGAACGAGTCGCGACAAAGCGGGCGCTGCGGGTCTCCGAACTCGTCGCCGAGTCCGGGGAAGGTTGACTGGAATTGGCTGCGATCGATCAGCGGTTCGAGGGACGCCAACCGTCGGCGTCGTCGGCTGCCGGCGGGCTGCGGTTCGGCGCTAGCTTGGCAGCGGGCGCCGCGGGCAGAGCCGCCGCGTCGCGCGGCCAGGCGACCGGGCTGTAGCTGCCGGCCGCCGGGCGTTCAGCCACGATGCGATGCACGGCGAACCGCACCGAATCGTCCGGACGCGAGGTCGTGCGGTCGCCGGGGTTAATCAGCCGGGGCGACGAAGAGGTCGAAGCCGGCTCGTTTTCGGCCTTCTTCTCCGGCGCCTCCTTGGCGGGACTCTTGCGGTCGTTCGATTCGCCCGGCGAGGTCTTCTTTTCTTCCGCGTTCGGCAAGCCGATCGGCTTTTGCCGAGTTTCGATTTGCGCGCCGTTCGGGGCGGCGCTCGACCCATTGGAAATCACCGGGCCGCTGGAAATGATCGGCGGCCGTTGCGTGAACGTCGAAGCGGGCGGGTTCTCGCTGGGGGCCAACGTCGGCGCGCCGGGCGAAGCCGAACCGATCGGCGCGGCGCCCAGCGGCGAAGCCCTGATCGGCGCGGGGCTGGCCGGCGCCGGACTGTAATAAGGCTGCGTCGCCGGCGCCGCGCTGCAGCCCGAGCACGTGGAGGCCGGCGCGTAGGCCGC
Organism: Pirellulales bacterium; assembly: GCA_035532215.1. Taxonomy (GTDB): domain Bacteria; phylum Planctomycetota; class Planctomycetia; order Pirellulales; family JAICIG01; genus JAICIG01. The sequence goes on from DATKRK010000156.1 coordinate 12,244, forward strand.
CGCGCCATAGACCGGCGCGCACGGACTGGCGGGCGAGGTCAACACGGCGCGGTAGGTCGTGTAAGGCACGAGCCGCGCCTGCTGCACGTAGGAGATCACCGGGCGCATCGTCGTCACCGGAAAGCCGGTACACGGATCGCAGCCGGTCGCGGGCCGATAGGTGGTCATCGGGACGGTCACGTATTGCGTGCGATAGCCGCTCTGCGGCATGTAGTTGACCACGGTCGGCGTCACGACGGGCGCTTCGACCACCGGCGCCGCGAGCGGGGCCGGCTTGGCTCCGCAATTGCAGCCGAACCAATTAAAGATCGCATGGCTCTGCGCCGGCATGGCGAACAGCGTGGCCGCCGCGGTCATGGCCGCAATCGCGCCGCGAAACTTCCGATACATCGTCGCTCTCCCAAAACTTGAGGCGAATTCTCGACTTCTTTTGTTAAACAAGCTCGCCATCCGGGCGTCAACAGGCGGCTTGCGCAGGCGAGCCATTTGGCTGCAAATTTCAATCAGGCTTTGTCTGCCGCTCGGGCGAACTCTAACGCCGGCTTCACGCCTGCCGCTTTCGTCCGCTCGTGGAAGCCTAGATTACAATTGGGCGACGTGGCGAAAAATAAACGTGCGGGAAAGGTAGGACGGGGCGCCCTTCCCGAGCGAATTGGAGGGCCGGGCGAGGGCGCCCGGCCACGTTTCTTGCCGGGCGAGGGGCGCCCGGCCCTCCATTGCCGCCGCGGCCGGGCGAGGGCGCCCGGCCCTCCACTGCCACCGCTGCCGGGCGAGGGCGCCCGGCCCTCCATTCACACCCGTTTACGTCAGCGCAATCGGCGATGTTCATACAGATCATACAAATCGAACAGGGCCTCGCGCAGATCGCCGCGACGCGTCGAGAATGCCCGCTTGACGTCGTCCGCCGAGATCGCCCGATCGCCTGGCGCCAATGCCTCGACGACGCGCCGCGCCAGTTCGACGTTCGTTTCGGTGCGATACAGCTCGGGCAGTCCGACGTCGGCATGCGCCGTCGCCAACAGCCCGCAGCCGCGGCGCCGGCACAAGCGGCCGATTCGCCAGCGGTTGAAGGCGCTGAGTTGCTCGAAGCCGTCGATCACGAGCACGCTCGCGTCCGAAAGCGCGCGGCGCTCGTCCGCGGCGATTGGCAAGCGGCGCTGGCCGTCGTGCAAAACGAAGCCTAGAAGCTTGCGGCCGCTACGCTCGATCCAAGGCGCAAGCGCCGCCAGCAGCGTCGACTTGCCGCTGCCGTGCGGACCGACGATCTGCCCGCGCCACCCTTGGGCGGCGAACTTGGCTGCGAGTTGTTCGGCGCTTTGGCCGGGCGGAAAGTAATACGGCAAAGCGCCCGGCCGCACGAAGCGCGTGGAGAACGGATTCATAGTGCGGCCCTCACCCCGGCCCTCTCCCAAAGGGAGAGGGAGTAGGATTCATTTGGCGGAGCGTTTGCCGAGCAGCTTCTGCACTTGCTTCCAGGCGTGCGTGTTGACGACGTCGGCCTTGCCGAGCCCGGCACGGCGGGCTTGCAACACGCCGTAGCGAATGTGGTTCAAGCTGTCGACGTTGTGGGCGTCGGTCGAAATCACGATCGGCACGCCCTGCAGCTTGGCCGCCGCGCAGGCCAGATCGTCCAGGTCGAGCCGCGAAGGGTTGGCGTTCAATTCCATGAACTTGCCGTGCTCGTGCGCGGCCTTGAGCACCGCTTCGAGATCGACGTCGTACGGATTGCGGCGATTGAGCAGCCGGCCGGTCGGATGGGCGATGGCCGAGACGTACGGATTGGCCAGCGCCTCGAGAATTCGCTTCGTGATCTGCTCGCGCGGCTGGTTCTGCCCGTAGTGTACGCTGGCCACGACCCAATCGGCCTCGGCCAGCACGTCGTCGGTCAGGTCGAGCCCGCCTTTCTCCAGGATATCGACTTCGACTCCTTTGAGCACGGTGAAGCCTTTGAGCTTCTCGTTGAGCCGGTCGATCTGCGCCCACTGTTTACGCAGCCGGCGACCGTCGAGCCCGTTGGCCATCGAGACGCGTTTCGAGTGATCGGTGATGGCGATGTACTTCAAGCCCCGGGCCTGCGCGCCGGCGACCATTTCTTCGAGCGAGGCCTGGCCGTCGCTTTCGGTGGTGTGCATGTGCAGATCGCCTTGAATCTGCTCGGGCTCGATCAGCTCGGGCAAGGCGCCGGCGTCGGCCCACTCGAATTCGTGCCGGGCCTCGCGCAGCTCGGGCGGAAACCAGGGCAAGTCGAGCGTGGCGTAGACGTCTTCCTCGGTGAGGCCGGCGATGTAGCGGTCGCCTTCGAACACGCCGTATTCGTTGATCTTCAGCCCGCGATCCTTGGCTCGCCCGCGGAGCACGACGTTGTGATCTTTCGACCCCGTGAAATACAACAGCGCCGCCCCGAACGCTTCGGCCGGCACGACGCGCAGATCGAGCTGCGGACCTTTCGCCAGCCGCACCGACATTTTGGTCGGGCCGCGGGCGATGACTTCGGAGATTTCAGGGAACTCGGCCAACAGTCCCATCACCTCTTTCGGCTGCGAAGAGACGGCCAAGAAATCGAGATCGCCGACCGTATCGCGACCGCGGCGATAACTGCCGGCCGCCTGCAATTGCTCGACGTGCGGAGCCGTGCGCAGATAGGCCAGCAGTTGCTGCACCCATTCGTCGGCCTCGGCCCACAGCATCCGCTCGTGCGCCGTGCTGGCCAGCGCCAGCCCGGCCAGAATGGCTTGCTCGGTCTTCTCGCCAAAGCCTTTCAATTCGCGCACGCGATGGGCCTCGCACGCTTCGCGCAATTCATCGAGCGACGCGATCTTCAATTCCTTGTGCAATGCCGCGGCCTTCTTCGGCCCCAGACCCTGCACGCGCAGCAGCGCGAGCACCGACTGCGGCACTTGGCCCCGCAACTCCTCGAGCAGCGGAAACACGCCGGTCATGGACAGCGCAGCGATCTTCTCGGCCAAGTCGGCGCCGACGCCCGCGATCTCCGTGAGCGGCTTCTCGGCGGCGAGCATCGAGGCGATCGATTCCGGCCACTCGGTAATCGCCCGCGCCGCATTGCGATACGCGCGCACGCGGAACGGATTCGCCGCCTGAAACTCCAGGATGTCGGCCGTTTCTTCGAGACACGCGGCGATTTGCACGTTATTCATGCGTGCAACTCCAGAATGTCCTTGTCGTGCAACACATAGTCGGCCTTGGCCACCGAGCCGTCGTGAACGGCGATTCCCCAGACGCGGGCGAACTTGAAATTCTCGGCCAGGTCTTTGTGAACCAGCGCCGCGACATCCAGCACGGTGTCGCCGCGGCGAACGGTGAACGGGCGCTCGAAATCGGCCGTCTTTGCCGTCGGCAGCTTGGTATAGACCCGCACCACGCCGAGGGCCTGATAGATCGCGTCGCGCAGCGCGTCGAGCCCGGCGCCCGTTTCGGCCGAGATCACGAACTCGGGAAACTCCAGCGGACAAAGTTCGTGCAGCAGTTCCAGACGCTCGGCGGCGCCCGGCGCGTCGATCTTGTTCGGCGCCAGCAGCGTCTGCGTGTAGGAAATGCCGACGTCTTCCTCGTCGAGCATCGACTCCTTCGCAAGTCGCGTCTTGGTGCCGGCCAGTCGGTCGAGCAGCTCTTGCAGTTGTTCGATGCCCTCGTCGGCGCCGAGATCGACCACGAGCACGGCGACGTCGGCCGCGCGGATCAAGCCTTGCATGTACGGTTCGAGATAGTCGCGCGTGATGGGCGGCGTATCGAGGAGCTGCACCATCACGTCTTCCCAAGGCATCATGCCCGGCAAAGGGGCGCGCGTGGTGAACGGATAGGGCGCCACCTCGGGCGTGGCGCGCGTGAGGGCCGCGAGCAAGCGGCTCTTGCCGGCGTTTGGCCCGCCGAGCAGAATCGCCGTGCCGGCGCCTTGTCGCGGGATGCGGACGCTGTGCCCCTTCTTGCCCGACTTGCGTTCGGCCTCCAGTTCCTTCTTGGCCTTGCTGATCTTCTGCTTGAGTTCCGACTGCAGCTTCTCCGAAGCCTTATGCTTCGGCATCTCGCGCAGCATGACTTCGAGCCATTTCAGCTCGTCTTCCGTGGTCGCCGCGCGGCGATATTCTTCTTCGGCCTTGTGGTATTGCGGGGTCAGATTCGTCGCCATGCGGTGATTTTATAGCAGGTAGACGGTAGTTGGTAGGCGGTAGAAGGGGACGAATGCTCGGAGCCGTAGGGTGGGGCGCAGCCCGACGCGCGAAAAGGTCGACAATCTGAAGCGGCATCGAAGGAAGCCTCTCGTCGGCGAGAGAAAGGCAAAACGCAAAATGCAAAATGCAAAGCGGCGGTGGGAATCTCCGATTTTGCACTTTGAATTTTGCATTTTGAATTTGCTCCCTACATGCCACCTACGATCTACCGCCTACTAATCCCAGCCCAAGCCGCCTGGCCGCTAGCTTGAAAGCATCTGGCGCCGACGACGTTTTGCGGCGCGCAAGCCGGGCGCCACTCGCGGCATACCAGGTCTTTTCTGGCGAAAAACGAAAGGCAACAAACATGGGCCCCGTTCGCAAGTATGCGGTCGAACGCGGTTTGGCGGCCAGCGCCTCGGACGACGAATTGGACGAGTGGTATCGTCGCCAGCACGCCGCCGGTCGCCTGGCGCCGCCGCGCTGGGCGGAATTGCTCGTCGCCGAACGCGAGCAGATTCTTCGCGACTTTGCCGCGAGCGGCATCGAACTTCGGTCACACCACGCTTCCCTCGCGGCGCAGCGCCTCAGCGCCGATTCGCAGTCGCCCGCTCTCGCGGCGACTTCCGATCGGCATCCTTCGCACGTGAAAGGTATTGCACCGATGTTAAGTGATTCTTCCGTTCAACCCTCGATGCTGTTTGCCGCCGGCGCTCGCGACGAGGCGACCGCGCGGATCGACGTCAAGGCGCCCAGCGCGCGCTATAGCTCGAAGCGGGCCCAAGGCGTCCACGCCAAGACGGACCAGCCCGTGCTGCGCGGCGGCTTGCCGGTCGAAATGCCCAGCGAGCGCGAGCACGCGCTGATCGGCGCCTACTTCCGCCAGCTCGCGCTGCGCAGCCGCATCGACGTGCGGCCATTGTCGGAGCACGAGCGCGATTTGCTCAAGGAACTGCACAACGATCATCTGTGGTGCGGCGACGTGGGCGGGCAGCACTACACCGGAACTCCGCTGGCCGCCGCGCTCGGCCGCAAGGGAACCGATTTCATCGACGACGCCACGAGCGGCGGCGCCTCGCTGGTGCCGTACTTTTTCGACACCGACATCGTGACCTTTCCGCTCTTGAGCGGCGAGCTGTTTCCGCTGGTCGACCTGCGCGAACTGAGCGCGAGCAACCAGGTGAAAACCGGCTCGCTGGCCAGCCCCACGGCGAACTGGACCAGCAACGAAGGCTCCGGCGCGACGATCCCCTTGCAGACCACCGACGGCATCGTGGCGGGCATCAGTTCGTCGGTGTTCAACATCGTGATGGCGATCACCATCGGGCGAGATTTTCTCTCCGATTCGCCGGTACACGTCGGCGCCGAAATCTCGACGTTGATGGGCCGCCGGCTGACGCACGAACTCGACCACGTGATCGCCGCCGGCGACGGCGTCACGCAGCCGCAAGGGCTGGCCAACGCCAGCGGCGTCAATTCGGTGGTGGCCAAGAACGGCACCACCGGCCCGTTCGTCGTGTCGGACGTGGAAAACATGATCGCCAGCCTGCCCAAACAGTACCGCCAGAAGAACGATCCGTCGGTCTGCTGGGTGGCCAACGACTCGTGCTGGTTCAAGATTCGCGGCATCAGCGTCAGCGGCACCGATCAGCGGCGCATCTTCGGCTACGACTACGAGCAGTACACGCTGGCCGACCGGCCGTTCCGCATCTCGAACGACCTGGCGGGCAACGACCTGTTCTTCGGCAAGCTGAACCTGTACCGCATGTGGCGGCGGCAAGGCTTGCAAATCGAAATGACCAACGACGGCAAGACGCTGCGGCTGGCCAACGAGGTGCTGATCACCGCCCGCGGCCGTTACGCCGGCCGCTTCATGGACGGCGCCGGGCTGAGCTTCATGGCCGACGCGCCGCTGCACTAAAGTCCGCCTTTCTCCTCTCCCTTTGGGAGAGGTCGGGTGAGGGCAGGCCACGTTGACAATTCGTCGTTTGCGTTCACCACGGAGGCACGGAGGGCACGGAGGGCACGGAGGAGCGAGCCACGGATGAAACACGGATCGAACACGGATAATTCCCTTTGGCTGAGATTCGTTATCGGTGCAGTTTTTAAGGATTTGCGTCTCATCCGTGTTTGATCTGTGTTTCATCCGTGGCTAACGGCGCTAGGACGCGCGTTTCAACCGCGGCCGTCAATTCATCTACCTCCTCCTCCGTGCTCCCCGTGTCTCCGTGGTGAGCTTCTGCTTCTTCGCATTTCTTAATTCCATCGCATGGAGACGCTCAATGAAAACCGAACTCCTCGAAGCCGCCGTCGAGACGCCGAAAGACGGCAACTTGTATTTTCCGCCGGCGAAGCGCACGCTGCGAGGTCGCAAAGACTTCAACCGCATGGCGCAGCACGAAAAGAACTTCATGGAGCTGGCGTTTCACTTTCCCCAGGGCATCCCCGGCACGGTGATCCGCATCGACCTGGACGAAAAACAGGTCTGGCTGCGCGAGCCGCTGCACGAGGCCGCGTGGGAAGCGGCGCGCGACGAGATCGTCTCGCGCGGCATCGCCCTGCCGCCGGCCTTGGAAGCGGTCGCCGGCGCCTATCTGCCCGACTGGCTGCACGAGATCAAGCGCTCGCTGGAGGCCGGCTATCTGCGCGTCGTCCGCGGCGCGCTGCCGCGGCAGTTGGGCGAAGAGACGCAGCGTCCCGAAGCGATCGACCCGGCCGAACGCCGGATCGAGCGGCTCTGCGACCTGGTCGAAAAGTTGTTGGAGACGATGGCCATCGCGGCGGCCAAGTAAGGGCGGGCCGGTCCAACCGGCGGCGGGACACCGACGGCATGTAGAGTGGGGCGCAGCCCCACGCGCGATTGACGATCACAAGGCTTCTGCCTTGCTCCTCTTCCACAGGGAGAGGTTAGCTGAGGGATTAAATAACTTCCCTATTCCCAGCCCACCGGAAATTCTGTAGCTAGTGCCCTTTGCCGTCTGCCACCAGCTTTAGCTGGTGGTATTCGAGCAACAGCACTGGTTGTCTTTTAGCCGGATTTAGCCGGCTTGTGCAAGCGTCCACTTCAAGCAGAAGCCGGCTAAAGCCGGCCGGACGACGTTTCAGAGCTGGCTTTCCTACCACCAGCTAAAGAGATCGTCCTGCTTGTCTACGCCTCATTTCGCTCCTTTTGATGCGCGAAACCGTCGCCGGGATCTGCCTGTCCTTGCCGCTGCATCGGATTACGGGTTCCTCTTCTCAGTTCCGGATGCTTCCGAGTCGCGGATTTCGTTCGCATGTGATCGTTCTCGATGCAACTTGACTTGCCGGTAACAGCGTCTGCCGCAGTCGGAACAGAGAAGAGGAACCCGTAATGGCGCCGGCTTGACGTCTTGCCTCGTCCTCCAAAAAGCAGGACGATCTCTAAAGCTGGTGGCAAGCGTTGCCGGTGCAAATCCGCTCGCGGTCCTCGTATCTCTTTGCCGGCCGCCTTCTACGCACCGAGGAATAAACAACTCCCCTGTATACAACGACTCGGAACTCCAGC